>JASHQI010000120.1 GCA_030037645.1 Xanthobacteraceae bacterium | reverse complement strand
GATCCTACCGAGCTTTTTGATGTCGAGATGGATCATCTCGCCGGGTCGCTCGCGCTCATACCGGCGCACCGGCTCTGGCGGCTCTAGGGCCGAGAGTCTGTTGAGGCCAAGCCGGCGCAGGATGCGGCTGACGGTAGCCGGTGACACGCCGACCTGCGCGGCGATCTGCTTGCCGGTGCAGCGCTGACGCCGAAGCGCCGCGACCTCCTCGACAATGGCCTGCGGCGTCGGCCGATACAGCCGATGCGGCCGTGAACTGCGATCGCACAAACCCGCTGGGCCTTCGCGGCGATAGCGTTCAACCCACTTGCGCGTGGTCCGCGGACAGACGCCTGCGGCTTCGCTGACGGCCTTCGGCGTCTGCCCGCTCGCTACTTGCAGCGCAATTCGCTCTCGACCACGCGGAGTCAGACGGGCATTCTTGTGCACGTTCATCCGGTTCTCCCTTGGATTCCTGAAGTCTCAGCAACCTCAGTCTCCTCGGTCAGAACCGGATGGACAACCTATTGAAAGCTCACAGCTAGCCGAGAGGCGCTCCGAGGATGCGAAACAGGATCGGGCCGGCAACGAGGAACGCCAGCAGTCCGGCGCGCCAGCGCGGCGCCTCGATCGCGGCAAGCAGCGACAGGCAGGCAAGCGGCAAGATCGCGGCGAGCGGCAGGTAGTAACGGGGATAGGCGTCCATCAGCCATCCGGTCTCGAGGTGCCGGCGGTAGCTGTAGGCGACATTGATCGCGAAAGTCGCGCCGAGCGCAACCGCGCCGGCAATCACGATCACATCGCGGATCTGTTCCTGCCGGTGCCATAAGCGGCGCAACGACAGGGCGACACCGGCGAACGCGCAGCCGATCGCGGCCATCGGGATCGCCAGCATCGCGTCATTGAAGGCGCTGCGCGCGGAGAGCGTCGGCATCCAGTTTGCAATGAACTCGGCGATGAAATAGGCCGAGTAATCGGCAAACGATTTGCGCGGCAGGGCGGCCCAGCCAGCGGCGCGCGCTCCGTCCGTGAGAAGCGCGATCTGTGCCGGCGTCTCCGGCGTCGGGCTGCCGTACTGAATGACATATGCGATGTACGGCGCAGTCGCGACCGCAAGCGCGAATGCCACCGCAATCGTCCAACCCCAGCTCAGTCGCTTGCGCCAAAGCAAATAGGCAATGACGGCGCACACCATCGTCCCGGCGAGGAGGAGACCGGTCAGCTTGGCCCATGCCGCCGTAACGACGCCAAACAGCGCGACAGCGAGCCAAATCTCCCACCGTGGCCCCCGAGATGGGGACAAGGCAGGGAGGGTGCTCGCGGCAAGCTGCCAAGCACCAAGCGTGGCAACGGCGCCGCCGAGAAAAGCGAGATTGTCGTTGCTGACCGCGCCTGCGAGCGGCACCAGCACCGGAATGCACCCCAGCGGGACCGCGTAGGCATAGAACTCCGCACGTGGCAGATGAGCCGTGAGCCCAAGCGCCAGCAAGGCGGCAAATCCCGCCGCCGACAACACGATGTCGAGCAGGCGATATGCCAACAGCGCCTGGGGATGGCCCTCCAACCCGGGGCCGAGCGCCGCAAGCAGTGCGTAGAACATCGGCGGATGGTTGAGATAATTGGCCTTGTCGGTGAAACGGAAGGTCTGCGGATCGAGCAGGTGCATGCGTTCGAGCGTGGGCCAGGCGTCGCCGCTGCGCTGAATGTGCGCGACATAGGAGGCGTGCGCCACCTCGTCGAATCCTTGCGTGACGTCTTTTCGTGCTGCGCTGACGATCGCGGCGAGAACAAACAATGCGAGAATCACCGCGGCGACGAAAAAATTTGTCGTCGCGGGAGCCGTCAACGTGCCTGGCTCGGCATATGCAGGGCTGCTGGACACGAAGAACACAAATGCGCGCGCAGGGGTTAAATATTCGCTAGGCCATGGGCTACACTGGCTTCTTAACCACCACCATGTGCAAGGGCTTGTTATGATCGACGTACATTACTGGACGACGCCGAACGGCCACAAAATCACGATCTTCCTCGAGGAGGCCGGTCTGCAGTACAAGCTGTTTCCGGTCAACATCGGCAAGGGCGAACAGTTCAAGGCAGAGTTTTTGGCGATCTCGCCGAACAACCGCATTCCCGCCATTATCGACCATGAGCCGGCCGGCGGCGGCAAGCCGATCTCGGTGTTCGAGTCCGGCGCCATTTTGCTCTATCTCGCCGACAAGACCGGTAAGTTCATCGCCAAGGATTTGCGCGGACGGACCGCCACGATCGAATGGCTGTTCTGGCAAATGGGCAATCTCGGCCCGATGGCCGGTCAGAACAATCACTTCAGCAATTACGCCGTCGAGAAGCTGCAATACGCGATGGACCGCTATCGCAACGAGGTGAATCGGCTCTACGGCGTCATGAACAAGCGACTCGCCGATCGCCCATATCTCGCCGGCGATTACTCGATCGCCGACATGGCATGCTATCCGTGGGTGGCGATCTGGGAGCGGCAGCATCAGAACATCGAGGACTTTCCACACATCAAGCGCTGGTTGGCGGCCATCAAGGCGCGGCCCGCGGTGATCAAGGCTTATGAATGGACGCCGAAGATCAATCCTGGCCACGGCGGCGTGCGTACCGCGGAGGAGCGTGCGATCCTGTTCGGCCAGACTTCCCAGTCCGTTGCGGCTGCGGCTCAGCGCGCGCAGTAAAAATTCGGGCTCATCCGTTCATTCCCGCGCAAGCCGGAATCCAGACGCCCCGCTGGGTCCCCATTGCAATTTACCCCCGACTTGATCGGGGAAGGGGACGAACGGACGAGAGCCCTCAAAAATTAATCCTGCCGAACGATGACATGGGTGCCGACGGCGACGCGATTGTAGAGATCAACCACATCGTCGTTGACCAGACGAAAGCAGCCCGACGAGACGGCTTGCCCGATCGTTTCCGGCGCATTGGTGCCGTGAATGCGATACTCGGTATTGCCGAGATACATGGCGCGCGCGCCGAGCGGATTACCGGGGCCGCCGGCCATGAAGCGCGGTAAATAGGGCTGGCGTTCGATCATCTCGGGCGGCGGCCGCCAGTCCGGCCACTCGGCCTTTTTGGTGATCTGCAACAGGCCCTGCCAGGTAAAACCGATGCGGCCGACGCCGATGCCGTAGCGCAGCGCGCTGGTCTCGCTCTGGATGAGATAGAGGAAACGATCCTTGGTATCGATGATGATGGTGCCGGGCGCCACCAGCGAGCGGTAAAACACGGTCTGCCGCTTAAATTCGTCGGGAAGATTGGCGTCGGAATTGCCGTGGTCGACGCCTGGGGGGACATCTTGCACCGTCGGGATGTAATCGCCGGTTAGCGGATTTTGCTGAGCCGGGACTTGCGCGGACGCGATGCAGAACATTGCTGCGCCGATCCACGCGGTCAAATTGCGCACGCCCCTCGTCAGCCCCGGTCCAGTCATTGCGCCATTGTGTTCCGGAAGCTGCGTCCGTTCAATGCCCGTCGAAGAGGAAGTGTCCGCCGATCATCTATTGCGATGGGCCGCCAAAATAGCCGGTAATTTTCCATCCGCTGGCTTCCTGGACGTAGCAAATCTGGTCGCCGCCCAGCGGCGAGATCGCATCCAGGGGGACGAAGCCGGTCTTACCGGAGGGCGTCGCGACGTGCAGGAATGCCGGCTGGTCGGGATTATCGGGCGGGGCGCTATCCGGCAGCACGCGCACGAGATTGAGGCCGAGCTTGTCGATGACCGGAGCATCCGGCTTCGGGGCGGAATGCACTTCGACGCCGCTGCTGGTGGAATAGCCCCAATCGGACAGGTCTGTTTGCGTTTGGTCGGCGAGCGCCTCGAATTGCCGCGGATCGATCGCCGGGTCGGCGGGGGCGCAGATGACGCCCTTGTGGTCGGGTAATTCCGCTCCGGTCGGATCGCTTGCCAAGCCGGCCAAAACTTCCCAGCCGGATCCGTCATTCGCGTCGAGATCGATCGCCTTGGCGAGATTGTCGAAGCCGGATTTTGTCCTGTCGGCGACGTCTTTGTCCTGGATCCAGAAGAATCCCTGCGCCACGACCAGCTTGGCCAGCGCGACGCGATCCTTGTGCGCGGCGATGCCGAGCAGTTGCTTGCGAAACGCCTGAAAACTCGGATCGCTGTATGGCGCGGGCGGTGTCGCCGCGACGACCTTGTAAGGCTTGATCGGCGCGGGCGGTGGCGGCCTGAATCCATTCGGCGGTGACGGCAATTGTTGACCCTGCACGACACCCGGTCCGCCGACGAGCGTGGCCGCAACGAGCGTAGTGAGGGCCAGGGTTGAAACGAGGCAGGAAACGCGCATCGCGGGAGCTCCGGTTCAAAATCCGCGCAAAAACTTGGGCCAATGGTGCAGGCGATAACGCTGAAATGCGACCGGCGTGCGGCAGCCCGTCGCACCGTGCTTTTTCTAAGCATTCACGGCGTGAACTGCAAACTACTCCGCGGCCTGCATGTCGACGGCGTCGAGGAAGCCGCCGGCCTGACGTCGCCACAACGCCGCGTAATGGCCGTTGTGGGCGATGAGCTCGCGGTGCGTGCCTTGCTCGACGATGCGACCGCGCTCGATCACCACGAGGCGGTCCATCTGCGCGATGGTGGAAAGCCGATGCGCGATGGCGATTACGGTTTTGCCCGCCATCAGCGTGCCGAGGCTCGACTGGATGGCGGCTTCCACTTCGCTGTCGAGTGCGGAGGTGGCCTCGTCGAAGACCAGGATCGGCGCGTTCTTGAGAATCACGCGCGCGATGGCGACGCGTTGGCGCTGGCCGCCGGACAGTTTCACGCCGCGCTCGCCGACATGCGCGTCGTAGCCGCGGCGTTGTTGCCAATCCTCAAGGTCGAGGATGAAGTCATGGGCATGGGCAAGTTTGGCTGCGCGCACGACGTCGTCCTCGCTGGCATCGGGCTTGCCGTAGCGGATGTTGGAGCGGATCGAACGATGCAGCAGCGAGGTGTCCTGCGTCACCACCGAGATTTGCCCGCGCAGCGATTCCTGCGTCAGGCCGGAAATATCCTGGCCGTCGATCAGGATCGCGCCGCCCTCGAGGTGGAAGAAACGCAGAAGCAGATTGACCACGGTCGACTTGCCGGCGCCGGAGCGGCCGACCAGGCCGATTTTCTCGCCGGGATGGATCGTCAGGTTGAAGTTTTGCAGCACGCCGGTCTCGCGGCCATAGCCGAAGCTGACGTTCTTGAAATCGATGCGGCCGTCGCGCACGGTCAGCGTCCGCGCGCCGTCCGGATCGGGCAGTTGCAACGGTTGCGCAATCGTCAGCATGCCTTCCTGCACCACGCCGAGATCCTCGAAAATCTCGGTGATGCGCATGGCGATCTGGCGCGACATGTTGGTCAGTTGCAGCGTCAGCGGCAGCACCATGGCGATGGCGCCAACCTCGACCGCGCCGTAACGCCACAACACCAGCGCGAGCGCGCCCGATCCGGCGATCAAGAACGCGTTGAAAATGTCGATCAGCGCGCCGAACACGGTGAGCAGGCGCTGCGAGGCACCCAGCATGCCGACGTGCTGATCGACCGCGCTGCGCACATATTGATCTTCCTCGCGCGCCCGGGCGAACAGCTTGACGGTAAGGATATTGGTGTAGCTATCGACGATGCGGCCCATCAGCGTCGAGCGCGCTATCGAGCTGACTTTGGAGCGCTCGCGCATGCGCGGCACGAAATAGAACAGCAGCCCGGCGTAGCTGCAAAACCACAGCACGATCGGGATTGCGAGCCAGCGATCCGCCGCTGCCGTCATGGCAATGGCGGATGTGCCGTAGACTAATATGTACCAGACGGTGGTGATCGTGGCGGTCAGCGTCGAGCGCACCGACGGTCCGGTCTGCATTACGCGATTGGAGATACGGCCGGCAAAATCGTTCTGAAAAAACGCCCAACTCTGGCGCACGACGTGCCAATGCGACTGCCAGCGGATCAGCCCGGTGAACGGCGCCGCAATTGCCTGATTGGTAATCAGATAGCGCGTCAGCGTCACGCCCGGACGCACGATCAGCACGACGATCGCCATGCCGAGCAGCCACGGCCAGCCGGCGGCGAGGAAGCGGTCGGGCGGCGTCTTCGTCACCATGGTGACAACGCGGCCCATGAACCATGGCACCGAACTGTCGCTGAGCGCGACCAGGCATTCGATGATGAACAGCGCCGCGAACAGCCATTTCGCCTGACGGGCAAAGTGCCACAGGAACGCAATCAGCCCGCCCGGCGGTTCCGGGTGCTCGGGCGCTGCCGTCGGCGTTAAGAATCGTTCGAAAAGTGCAAACATTTGCGGATGGTTACAGGGCGCATATAGGCGGCGTCAATCGGCGCACCAAGAGGCTCACACAACGATGTCGCCCGTCGTCATGACAGTATTTCTGACCTTTTCGCCTGGCGACGCCCATGTCATCGTTGCAACGGCTTAAACCGAGGGCAACGTCATGAGACGACTAAGTTTCGCCGGCGCGCTCGTCGTGCTTCTGGCATCCGCCGTCTTGGCGCAGGCGCAGACCTATCCGACGCATCCGATCACTTTGATCGTCGGGTTTCCGCCCGGCGGACCGACCGATACTCTCGCCCGCCTGCTCGGCGAAGGGATGGGCCGCGCGCTCGGCCAAACAGTCGTCGTCGAAACTGTGACCGGAGCCAGCGGCACGATCGCAACAGGACGTGTCGTGCACGCCAAGCCGGATGGCTACACCATCGGCATCGGCAACTGGACGAGCCATATCGGCTCTCCCGCGATCTATCACCTCGACTATGACGTGGTGAAGGACCTTCAGCCGATTTCGCTGCTGGCCTACTCGCCGCTGTGGATCCTTGGCAAGGAGGCGTTGCCGCCGAAGACGGCGGCAGAACTCATTACTTGGTTGAAGGCCAGAAAACAGCCGACGACATTCGGCACCGTCGGCACCGGCAGCGCCGCTCAGCTCGCGGCGCTGTCGTTTGCGAATGCGATCGGCGTGAAATTCGAATATGTGCCCTATCGTGGGGCGGCGCCGGCGATGCAGGATTTGATCGGCGGCCATATCGACCTGAGTTGCCTGGAAGCCTCGGCCACGCTTCCGGATGTGCAGGCCGGCAAATTCAGGGCCTATGCGGTCATGAGCGAACAGCGTTGGCCGAAATCGCCGAATACGCCGACGATGATCGAGGCCGGCGTGCCGGGCGTGAGTATCAATTTTTGGCACGCGCTATGGGCTCCTGCGGGCATACCCAAGCCGGTGGTTGATCGCCTCGATGCCGCTGTCATGGCCGCGCTAGGCGACCCGGGCATACGGCAGCGGCTCGAAACACTCGGCCAAGTCATCTTCCCGCGCGATCAGGAGAATCCGACGGCGCTCGCTGCGTACCAAAAAGCCGAGGCCGAAAAGTGGTGGCCGATCATCAAGGCCGCTGGCATCAAGGCCGAGTAGGGGCGGAGTTGAAACCGGTCCCTACGGATCACCGTGAGGTTGAAATTCGCGAGGGCGGAATGGGTAAGCTCTGTGCAATCGTTTGTGCGGTCGTATTGGCTTGTCTCGGTCATGCGCTAGCTGCCGGCTATCCATCGCGCACCATCTCCATGGTCGTGCCGTTCCCGGCCGGCGGCGGCACTTCCGTTTTGGCGCGGATTCTCGCCGAGCAGATGAAACGCGAACTCGATCAAACGGTCATTATCGAAAACGTAAGCGGCGCCGGCGGCAGCATCGGGGTCGCCCGCGTGGCGCGCGCGACTCCTGACGGCTACACCCTGTTGTTCGGTAATTGGGCGAGCAATGTCGGATCCGGTGCGGTTTATCCGGTTGACTACGACCTGCTCAAGGATTTCGAACCGATAGCCCGGATCGCCGATGCGCCGCTCTGGCTCGTGGCAAGAAAAAACTTTCCAGCGAACAACCTCAAGGAGCTGATCGCGTGGCTCAAGGCCAATCCCGGCAAGGCGACAGTCGCGACCGTCGGCGTCGGCAGCGGATCTCACCTTTGTGGAATTTATCTTCAGAATTCTCTCGGTGTCCGCTTCCAGTTCATCCCCTATCACGGTGGCGCGCCCGCGAGCCAGGACCTCATTGCCGGAAACGTCGACATGATGTGCGACTTTTCATCAAACTCACTGCCGTTCGTACGCGCCGGCCAGATCAAGGCGCTTGTCGTGATGGCCAGGAAGCGCTGGTTCGCCGCGCCCGATGTGCCGACTTTTGACGAGATGGGCGTGCCCGGCATTTATGTTTCTTTCTGGCACGGCCTGTGGGCGCCCAAAGGCACAGCCAAGGATATCATCGCCAAACTCAACAGCGCTGTCGTCCAGGCACTCGCCGATCCTACATTGCAGAAGCGCTTTGCCGATCAAGGCCAGGTGATTCCGCCGCGCGATCAGCAGACACCGGAAGCGCTCTACGCTTACCAGAAGGCAGACATCGAGAAATGGTGGCCGCTCATCAAGTCGGCCGGCATCAAGGCGCAGTAGGGACGGGTTTGAAACTCATCTCTATCGCGCACGGGGTCATACCGCGCCTTGTTCGCGGAGAACGGCATATGGGCGGCACATTGAGCAACATCGTACGGAGCCTGTTGGCGATCGCCATTGCCGTCGCGCTGGGCGGCGGCGCAATGGCGCAAACCTATCCGTCGCGCCCGATCACGATGGTGGTGCCTTACCCGGCGGGCGGCGTCACCGACATGCTCGCTCGGGTATTGGCCGAGCGCATGCAAAAGACGCTGGACCAGAGCGTCATTGTCGAGAATATCGGCGGCGCGTCAGGCAGCATCGGCGTCGCCCGGGTCGCCCGCGCGCAGCCCGACGGCTACACCTTCGTCATGGGCAATGCGGAAACCAACGTCCTCGATGGCGCCGCGATGAAGCTGCCGTACGACGTGGCGAAGGACTTCGAGCCGATCGCACTGTTGCCGGCCTATCCGTTCATGCTTGTCTCGAAGAATGCCGTTCCGGCAAAGAACCTCAAACAGCTCATCGATTGGCTCAAGGCGAACGCCGATAAGGTGACGCAGGGCACTGTCGGCACCGGGACGATGCAACACCTCTGCGGCCTTTCCATCCAAAACCGCATTGGCGCACGCTGGCAGTTCGTGCCGTATCGCGGCGGTGCGCCGGCGATGCAGGACATGCTGGCCGGCCAGATCGATTTCATGTGCACGGCCTCCGGCAGTTTTCTGCCGTTGGTGCGCAGCGGGCAGATCCGGGCCTATGCGGTCACAGCCAAGCACCGCATGGCGGCGGCGCCCGATATCCCGACCGTGGACGAAGCCGGCTTGCCGGGCCTGTACGCCTCGGTGTGGAACGCGTTTTGGGCGCCAAAGGGCACCTCGCAGTTCGTCATAGCGAAGCTCAATGCTGCGGCCTTGCAAGCGATGGCTGATCCCGCTCTGCAAAAGCGCGTGGTCGAAATGGGCCTCGACATGCCGCCACGCGACCAGTCGACGCCGCAAGCGCTCGGCGCTTATCAGAAGGCCGAGATCGAAAAGTGGTGGCCGGTCATCAAGGCCGCCGATATCAAGGCCGAATAGCAAGCGTCACGGTCTTGCCGAGGCTGTGCAGCACTTGAGCGCGCGCCACTCCGATCGACACCGCCGTCAAGGCAATGGCGAGCGAAACGGCGAGCGCCACCGTGGCCATCAGTTCGACTCCGAGAGTCTGTCGTCTCGAAAAGGTCTTTTCAGGAATGGAGGATGCAAAACCGACCATCCGGGTCAGCTCAGCCATGATCGTCATCCTTCGCGAATCAGTTTGCATTGACGCAAAGGTCACCGTGGATGCCGGCGGCTGTTCGACGAGACTTTGGCGAAGCGATTGAAGAATAACGGCAATTTCATGGTTTGGGTTAATGAAGCGTTAACGCGGATGATCGCGCGGACGATTATTCCGTGCTGTGGCGTCGTTGCCGCTCGCGGCGAGACTTGGCGGGCCGGCTTGAGCGACCCGCCCGCTGGCGGGTCACGCCTGGGCTCGCTTCGCCATCGAATATTGCGATCTTAAAGCTTCCGATGCCGAGGCGGTTGCGCCCGATACGGTTGCGGCTCCGGCGTTGGAGGCTGTCTGCCGGACCTGCCAAAACCGAAGAACGCGCTGCGCCGTGCTCGCCGACAGCTTGGCGTAATCGATCCGGGCGCTATCGATGTCCTGATCCGACGCGATGCGACCGGCGGATCGACAATTCAGGATCATGCGAACCGTCTGCCACTCCAGCCCTGCAGCCTTGCAGGGTATGAGAACTGCTTCGCGGTGTTCGCTGTTCAAGAGCTTGGCCACCAAAGACATTGGGGCGCCGCAGAGCAGCGACAGCGCTGCGATCATGTCTGCGTCGCGGTTGGCTTTTGCAAATTCGAAGAGTTCCGCTTCGTTGAGACGCCCTTCGTTGCGCATCGCCAGAGCTCGAGCGTGTGCGTCGGCGTACTCCTGCTCGTCCTGGAATCCCGCTTCGTGGCGTTCATTCTGGGAAATGTTCGCGAGCACGCGCTGAATCTGGTAGCGGCTTTCGGGGCCAGCGACGGCGAGAAGGCGCGTGCGCACCGTTTCGGTGGCGCGCGACAACAGTTCTCGAAATAGCGGTTCCGGTACATCGAGCCTCAACCCGATTTTCTCCGCGAGCTGTTCGTCGCGCTGGGAATGCGCGACGAGGCTTGTGAAACCGTTCTCGGAGAAGTTGGCGCCGTAATTTCCCGCTAATTTGTGGAAGACTTGGTGGTCGCCGCGTTGCAGCAGGGCGTCCGTGACCGTCGTGCCGATCTGAGATCGGCCGGAAATTGCCAGCAGATGTCCCTGGGTCTTGGTGTTGGCGATCTCGATCAGATCATTGTCGCTCAATCGCGTCGATTGCGTCAGGACGGGCTCAGCGACCGCGATGTCGTCATCGCGGGCAAGGCGCTGCAGGACGTCGCTTGGCGCATTCTTGATCGGTCCAAGGCGCCGACTGAGCTCGATGAGCGCCTTGCCTTCGATCTTTTTGATCAACTGTCCCAGAACCGCATCAAAGACGTCGACTTGTTGATCATTGAACCGATCTGCGTCCGCGACAAATAGATCGGTGACACGTCGCATGACCTCGACGCGCTTGTCCGCGGCTCCGCTTTGGATTGCGTCTTCCAGTTCGACGATGAGTGATTGGCCGGCATCCATTTTGTCCGTCCTGGATTCGGGCCCCAAACCAATCCGGTAGCTTCATGTTGGCTGAAAGCCAGCCGCAAAACTCTCGATTGCCCCAGACAATTATATCTTCGATTAACAAATAAAGAGTTACGGCAAATCACGATGATTCTCTGCAGAATCAGAAGGGGATGTCGGCGTTCGTCGCAAAGCGACTATTCTTGGCGCCCACCAGACCGCTAACCGTCCGGGCGATATTGCACAGCGCACTGCGCACAGGCGACTTGATAAGAGCGGGAGTTGTCAGCCTTGTTTGATGGCCGAACTTGGCGCGATCGCGTGTAGCAGGAGACAGATCAAACGGCCGGCATGGCCGCTGCCGGATTGAAGTCCATCGTCACGTGAGCGGGCTGGGCGGCGACGCGGCGCAGCCATGCACGTATGGCCGGAAACGCCGCGAGGTCATAATCGCACAGATGCGCCACGTGGGTGTAGGCGTAGAGCGCGATGTCGGCGATAGTATAACGTTTGGCGGCGAAGAAATCGTGCAGCGCAAGATGCTTCTCCATCACGCCCAGTGCACGATAGCCTTCTTCCATCCAGTCCTCGAACGCATGGCGCTGCAGCTCGCGTCCGCCCTTGACCAGAGTGAGCCAAAAATACGCCGCGCCCAGATTGGGCTCCAGACTGTGCTGCTCGAAGAACATCCACTGCAAAGCGTCGGCGCGATCGACACGATTGTCGGCCGCTAACGCGGTACCGCCGGCGATGTACCAGAGAATGGCGTTCGACTCGGCAAGATAACGGCCGGGCGACACTTCCAGAAGCGGCACCTGACCGTTCGGATTCTTCGCCAGGAACTCGGGCGTATGACTCTCGCCTTTGAGGATGTCGACCTCAATCAGCCGATAGGGAATACGGAGCTGCGCCAACGCCAGCCGCGTCTTGTAGCTGTTGCCCGAACGCTGCATTGAATAGAGCGTGTACATTGTCGTTGCCAAATCCCCGAGCTGGCGTATCGCGCGACCATTACGTTCTTACGACTTCAACGCGGCGATGTCGTGGCCGCGTGACGTTCCGCCGGGATTTGTCGCCATTGTAGAGGCCTGCCGTGAGAAAGCCATTGGCAAGTTGAGGTCGAGTTCCGCGCGTCGCAAGATGAGCAGGAACATCGCCAACATGACGGGGACGCCGAGCGGGATCAGGCTCAGTTGGGCGACGCTGCGAGTCACAAGCGGAACCAGCCAAAGTGCAGCGAGTGCCGATTTCTCCCATGGGCCAAAACCGCGCGCGAGCCGGTCGGTCGCAATGAAGGCAATCGCCGGCGCAAGCACCATCATGTCGTAGTCGAGGCTGTAGGGCGTGGCGAGGATCGTTGCCAGGCAAAGCGCCGCGGCCTTCAATCGGTAGGACGCGGCGCTCCGCCACAGCCAAACCAGCGCGGCGCCGATGGCGATAATCAGGGCGGTCTGGATCGCATAGGCGACGGGCACACTCGCTCCCCACATGCGCGCCCAGGAAAAAACGCTTTGAATCTTTTGCCAACCGGTATTGCCCTGCTCGAGCACGACGGTGCGCGTAAATTGGGTCGAGGCGAGAAAGGCGTGCCATATCTGCGGGCCGAAGGCGATCGTCGTCACCAGCGTGAGGAGACCGACCGTTGCCGCCGCCGCGGCAAAGCTCCGCCACCGCGCGCTCACGGCAAGCACGATGGGAATCATGAGACCGTATTGCGGCTTATAGGCCATAAGGCCGATCAGGATGCCGGCGACCGCCGGCCGGCGGTCGAGCATGATGAGCCCGGCGCCCAACAGTGCGGCGGTGAGGAAACCATTCTGGCCGTGACCGATATTGATCAATACCGCCGGAAAAGCGAGTGCCAGAAGGAGCCAGAGATAATCACCTCTCCCCGCTGAGCGGGGAAGGGTCGGAAGGCGAAGCCATCCGGGTGAGGGGGCGTCGCCGCGATTCTGAGCGCCTGTCGAAGCCCCCTCATCCCGACCTTCTTCCCGCAAGCGGGGAGAAGGGAAAACAATCCCCCGGATCATCAGCAAATAAAGCCCCAGCGTCACTGTCTGCCAGACTGCAAGCGCAACACCGTAAGGCATCCATGCCAGCGCGGCCGCGATGAACAGAAAGTATGGCGGATAGTGCCAACCGTAGAATTGCGTGGATTGGCCGAAGATCGCGCGCTCACGCGCATATTGCTGGACGGGGTCGAAGGGCGCCGCCGCGTCGCCGTCGATCACATAAGTGCCGGCGGCATAAACGTTTGAAAAGTCGGTTCCAAGCGGTCGCCCTTTGAAATCGACGGAGCCATGTGAAGTCACCACCAGATAGAGAAACCCGGCAGTGGAGGCGATGAGTACGGCCATAGCGACGAGACGGATGCGCTCACGTGTCAGCCAAGCGCCGTTCCGCAAGATGTCGTGCAGCCGGGCCATCGCGTCGTCCTCTGGGCGGTGATCCCCGGCATTAGGCCAGCCGAGGCTTAACGGAGCGTTGCACCTTTCGGCGCCGTGAACGGATCACCGCGGACGATCACAAAATTACGATTGCATTGGAGAGCCTTTGCCCTTGCCTGTGGCCAAACGGAGCTTTAGGAAGCACGCGCTACGACCGTCCCGTGTTCGAAGTTCGCACGGACTTCCGACACGACCTTGTGCGAAGTTCGAAATCACGGAAATACTGGAAAATTAAACATTATCGTGTGGCCTTAGGATTTGAAGTTCCGCTGCAAGTTTGTCGCCGGGCGCAGAAACTTCAAATCCACCGTACGAATGGAGAACTCGGAGATGGCCTTTCTCGCGGACCAGCTCAGGCGCATCAAGCCGTCGGCCACAATCGCCGTCACGGACAAAGCGCGTGCACTCAAACAGGCCGGCCGTGACGTCATTGGGCTCGGTGCCGGCGAGCCCGACTTCGAAACGCCGGACAACATCAAGCTGGCGGCAATCCGGGCTATCAGCGAGGGCAAGACGTCGAAATACACCGCCGTCGATGGCATGGCGGAACTCAAGGCCGCGGTCGCCCGCAAGTTCAAGCGCGAGAACAGCCTCGACTACAAGTCGTCGCAAATCATCGTCGGCACCGGCGGCAAGCAGGTGCTCTACAATGCGCTGATCGCGACCATCAATCCGGGCGACGAGGTCATCATTCCGGCGCCCTACTGGGTCAGCTATCCCGAGATGGTGCTGCTCGCAGGCGGTGAGCCGGTTGCGGTGACGACCGCCATGGATACGGGCTTCAAGATGAAGCCCGAGGCGCTGGAAAAGGCGATCACGCCGAAGACGAAGTGGATCATTTTCAACTCGCCGTCGAACCCGACCGGCGCCGCCTATACGCGTGCCGAGCTCAAGGCCGTCACCGACGTGCTGGTGCGTCATCCGCACGTCCACGTCATGGCCGACGACATGTACGAGCATCTCGTTTACGACGACTTTGAGTTCTTCTCGCCGGCCCAGCTCGAGCCGCGGCTCTATGAACGCACTCTGACGGTGAACGGCGTGTCGAAAGCCTATTGTATGACCGGCTGGCGCATCGGCTATGCCGGCGGCCCGGAGCCGCTGATCAAGGCGATGGCGATGATCCAGTCGCAATCGACGTCGAACCCGACGGCGGTAGCCCAGTGGGCCGCCCTCGAAGCGCTCGATGGGCCGCAGGATTTCATCGCCAAGCACAATAGGATTTTCAAGGAGCGGCGCGATCTTTGCGTGTCGATGTTGAACCAGGCCAAGGGCATCCAATGCCCAAAGCCGGAGGGCGCATTCTACGTCTATCCGTCGTGCTCGGGTGCGATGGGCAAGACGGCGCCCACGGGCAAGAAGCTCGCGACTGACGAAGATTTCGTCACCGAGCTGTTGGAAACGGAGGGCGTCGCGGTGGTGCAAGGCACGCCGTTCGGCGTCGGTCAGGCCTTTCGCATCTCCTACGCCACCGCCACCAGCGCGCTGGAGGAGGCCTGCACGCGCATCCAGCGCTTCTGCGGCAATCTGCAATAATCATTGAGTGCCGGCAGCGCTCCCAAGGCTGCCGGCAGGACGCTCGAATCTGCGGGAGACGCCAGCTACGTTCTCGCTTACAATCTTCCCTTGAAGGCCCGCAGCCGGGTCAGGTGAGGGGAGAGTCCATATGTTTCGCACTATCTTGGCGATGGCCGTCGGGACTGCGATGAGTGCGTCGACGGTCGTTATGCCTGTCGAGGCGCAACAACGCGTGCAGCTCGGCACGCTCGAATGCTCGCTTTCGTCCAGTATCGGCCTGATCGTCGGCTCGCAACGCAACGTGAACTGCCTGTTCAAGTTTGCAGGCGGTCCACCGGAAGCCTATGTGGGAACGATGACAAGAATCGGCCTCGATCTCGGGGTCACCGGCGGCGGCGCGATCATCTGGACGGTGTTTGCTGGAACCGATCGATATGTGGGAATGCTCGCGGGGACCTATGTCGGCGCCTCAGCGGAAGCGTCTGTCGCCGCCGGTCTCGGCGCCAATGTTCTCATCGGGGGTTCAAACAATTCCGTGGCACTGCAGCCGCTGTCGGTCCAGGGGCAGGTCGGATTCAATATTGCCGCGGGCGTCGGTTCGCTGGATTTGCATCTAGCGCAGTGAGCTGTTGCCCCGGCGCGCAATGTCGCGCCCCTTGACCAGCCCCGCCGACGCCTGAAACGATAGAATCCTGCGGCCCGCGACCGAACGACGGGTCAACAGCGAGAGGCGGTTATGGCAACGAATGGAGGCAATGGCACGCGCGCGACCGGGCCGCGTTGCGTCGCGCTGGTCGGCCCGTTCCAGAGTGGCAAGACCACGCTGCTCGAAGCGATCCTGGCGCGTACCGCGGTCATCCCGCGCCAAGGCACCGTCGAGGCCGGCAACACTGTCGGCGACGCCAGCAAGGAAGCCCGTCATCACCGGATGAGCGTCGAGCTTTCGGTCGCCACCGCCACTTTCATGGGCGACTCCTATTTCTTCCTCGATTGCCCAGGCTCGGTCGAGTTCGTCCACGATATGCGCGCGGTGTTGCCTGCGATCGATGTGGCGATCGTGGTGTGTGAAATGGACGAGAAAAAGGTCCCGCAGCTTCAGCTCATTCTGCGCGAACTGGAAGACCGGAAAATCCCTCGAATCCTTTTCGTCAACAAAATCGACAAAGCCGACGCCGGCGTCCATGACGTTCTCAAGCTGCTCCAGCCCGCATCGCGCACCAAGTTGATCTTGCGGCAGATTCCGACGTTTTCCGGCGACATCATCACCGGTTTCGTCGATCTCGCGCTCGAACGCGCCTTTGTCTACAAGGAGCATGCCGCCTCGGAAGTGGTTCCTCTTGAAGGCGATGCCGCCGATCTGGAAAAGACGGCGCGTTTCTCGATGTTGGAGACGCTGGCCGATCATGACGACGAGCTGATGGAGCAATTGCTCGAAGACATTCAGCCGCCGCGCGATAAGGTGTTCGACGACCTCACCCGTGAACTGCGTGACGGTCTGGTCTGTCCGGTCTTGATGGGGACCGCGATGCGGGCCAACGGAATTCTGCGCCTCCTCAAGGCGTTGCGCCATGAATCGCCGGGCATTGCCGAGACAGCCAAGCGCCTTGGCGTGACGGCAAACGGCGACGCCGTCGCCTACGTGCTCAAGACGCAAAATACGACCCATGGCGGCAAGATGTCGATCGTTCGCCTGCTCGCGGGCCAGGGCGGTGATGGTACGACGTTTTTGACGGGCGACGATGAGGCCGGCCGCGTCGCGGGCGTGTTCAAGCTCGTCGGCCAGACCAGCGAGAAGCGCGGACCGGCCGCAGTCGGCGAGACCGTCGCCTTCGCCAAGCTCGACAAGGCCAAGACCGGCGACACGCTGACGGCGGGCAAGCAGGCGCATGCTCCGCTCTCCAAGGTCGAGCCATATCCGCCGGTGCTCGCCATTGCGATCTCGGCCAAGGAGCGCAAGGATGACGTGAAGCTCGGTCAGGCCCTTGGCAAGCTTGTCGAAGAGGATCCCTCGATCACCATCGTGCACAATCCTGAAACGCACGAGGTCGTCTTGTGGGGTCAGGGCGAAATGCACCTGCGCGTCGCCACCGAGCGCCTCAGTGATCGCTACGGCGTCGCGATCGAGCGGCATCAGCCGACCGTCGGCTATCGGGAGACCATCCGCAAGGGCATCGTTCAGCGCGGCCGACACAAGAAGCAATCGGGCGGCCACGGCCAGTATGGCGACGTTGTGCTCGATATCAAACCGTTGCCGCGCGGCTCAGGCTTCACCTTCGAAGAAAAGATCACGGGCGGCGTGGTGCCGCGCAACTATATTCCCTCTGTCGAGGAAGGCGTCATCGACGCGCTCAAGCACGGCCCGCTCGGCTTTCCTGTCGTCGACCTCCATGTGGCGCTGATCGACGGCTCCTATCACACGGTCGACTCCTCGGATATGGCGTTTCGCACGGCCGGCCGCATCGGCATCGTCGAGGGTCTGCCGCAATGTCAGCCGGTGCTGCTCGAGCCAATTCATCTGGTTGAGATCGTCTGTCCGTCCGAGGCAACGGCCAAAATCAACGCGCTGATGTCCGGTCGCCGCGGCCAGATTCTCGGCTTCGACACGCGCGAAGGCTGGGACGGCTGGGACGTCGTGCGCGCTAGAATGCCTGAGGCGGAAATCGGCGATCTCATCGTTGAGATCCGCTCCGCGACCGCCGGGTCCGGCACTTTTACTTTCAAGTTCGATCACATGGCCGAGCTCACCGGCCGTACCGCCGACCAAATCATCGCGGCGCGTCGGGCCGCGGAGTGAGATAACTCACTTCATTTCGGGCGAATACCGGAACGCCGCGGCTTTCCGTCGCGAGCGCTCGGGCGAGCTCGAGATCATCATCGTCGAGGCGCTACAGCCGGCGAAGCGATTATTCCCGCTCATTCCCGCGCAAGCGAAAATCCAGCCTGGGTCCCCGCTTTCGCGGGGACGATCGGATCGGGGCCTTACGCCGCTGCGCGCGGTTCGCCGCCTCCGGGTGGCGGCACCGGCATCCCATCGGCCGCGTATTCGTTGAGCTTATTGCGCAGCGTGCGAATCGAGATACCGAGCACGTTCGCCGCATGTGTGCGATTGCCCAGACAATGCTTGAGCGTCTCCAGGATGAGATCGCGTTCGACCTCGGCCACGGTGCGGCCGACCAGCGCACGCGATGCCTGCTCGGCGGCGAAGGCGGCGTGGGCGACAGCCGGCGCGGTGCGCTGTTGATCGAGCCGCACGCCGTCGGGCGCCAGGATCGCCTCCGGTCCGATCTCGGCGCCGCCCGCCATCAATACCGCGCGATGCATGGTGTTCTCCAGCTCGCGCACGTTTCCGGGCCAGTAATTGACGGCAAGCGTGCGGCGGGCCTCTTGCGACAAGGGGCGCGCCGGCACGGCGTTCACGGCGGAGTATTTCTTGACGAAATAATCCGCCAGTTCGATCACATCGGCCGGTCGCTCGCGCAGCGCAGGGATTTTGAGATTCACAACGTTGAGACGGAACAGCAGGTCTTCGCGGAACGCGCCTTCGCGCACGGCCTCGGCGAGATTGCGGTTGGAGGTGGCGATGATGCGTATGTCGATCGCAACCGGGCGGGAGCCGCCGACGCGGTCGATCATACGCTCTTGAATCGCGCGTAGGAGCTTCGCCTGCAGCCGCACATCCATTTCCGAAATCTCGTCGAGCAGGAGCGTGCCGCCGTTCGCTTCCTCGAACTTGCCGACGCGGCGCGCAACCGCGCCGGTGAATGCGCCCTTCTCGTGGCCGAATAGTTCGGATTCGAGCAGGGTTTCCGGGATTGCCGCGCAGTTGACGCAGATGAACGGCCTCTTGGAGCGGCTCGATCGCGCGTGAACATAGCGCGCCAGCACCTCCTTGCCGGTGCCGGATTCGCCGGTGATGAGCACGGAGGCGTCGCTTGTTGCAATCTGCTGTGCGAGCTTGACGACGCGCGCCATGGCGTCGTCGCGATAAATCAATTCGCGCGTGTCTTCGGCGACGGCTGCAAGCACGGCGGCGATCAGTTCCGCCTCGGGCGGCAACGGGATGTATTCCTTGGCGCCGGCATGAATAGCGGCGACTGCGGCTCGCGCATCGGTGGCGGTGCCACAGGCAACGATCGGCACATGGATGCGCTCGGCTTCGAGTCCGCGCACGAGTTCACGAATGTCGACTGCCACGTCGACCATCAAGAGATCGGCGCCGCGGCCCGCGCGCAGTACCGCCAGCGCTTGGCTGGTGTCCACCGCATGGGTGACAGTCGCGCCCTTGTCCATCGCCAGTTTGGTGGCGGTGGTGAGTTGGCCGTCGAGCGTGCCGACGATCAAAAGACGCATGATCCTCTTCCTTTTGCTTCTGCGGCGTCGTCTCGCCGTTGGCGATAGTTCACGTCCGCTCCGCCTTGATGATTTCGGTCATCGTCACGCCGAGTTTCTCCTCAACCAGCACGACCTCGCCGCGAGCCACCAAACGATTGTTGACATAGATATCGATCGCCTCTCCGACCTTGCGGTCGAGTTCAAGCACGGTGCCGGGGCCGAGCTTGAGCAAATCGCCGATCTCCATGTGCGCGCGTCCGAGCACGGCGGAGACCTGAACCGGTACGTCGAACACCGCTTCGAGGTCGGCGGCAATGCGCGTCGTCGGCCCTTCCGGTTCCGCCATGACCGGCATTTCCGCCGGGGCTCCGCCGCTTTCGAGATTGGGCAACGGGACTTTGCCATCCTCACTCATGTTCATGTCTCCTCAGCAGCTCGTTTGTGCCGGCGAAGTTTCGCCGCGCGCTGACGTAGCTCGCGACCGCGTCGTTGATTGCCGCCTCGGTGATGGCACGGTCACGACGAATGCCGCCATCCGCCCATTCAATCCGGCAATCGCCCATTGCGATGTCCGACTCGGCGAGGACCACCAGGCGGCCCGAGAAATTGCGCACGCGAACGATGTCGTCGAGCTTTTCTCGCGTGGCAGCATAGAGCGCGTCGTTGACCCTGACGGCGATGTGCGGCGAGGAAACCAGCTCGCGGAAACAGTCACCGGCGAGCGCCGAAATTTCGGCGAACGGCTCCTGTGCGATCAACGCGGGCGCGAGCTTCCTGGCCACCGCCACCGCAACCTCGACCGCTTCGCATTCGAGCCTGGTTTCGATGGCCCGCAGCGCATCAATGGCCTGACCGAGATTGAGCGCGATGCGTTCGAGTGCATCGGCCATCCGACGATTGCTCTCGACGCCGGCGTCGGATTGCGCATCGCCGTAGCCTCTGCGATGCGCGGCGGATTCCGCGGCTGCGACCTTTGCCGCATGCTCGGTGAGCGTAATCGACGGCTCGGCCGGCTTGCCTCCGGTTCCCGTGGCGAAGTCAACATCGAACAGGAATTTTGCTGGAGCGCTCATCGTTCATGCGCCTCAGTAGACCAGCTCTTCTTCGCCGCGAGTCTTGGAAATAATGATTTCGCCTTTGGCGGCGAGGTCCTTGGCGAGGTTGACGAGCAGCGCCTGCGCTTCGTCGACCTCGCGCAATCGCACTGGACCCATTGCCTGCATATCGTCTGTCAGCATCTTGGCGGCGCGCGTCGACATATTGGACATGAAGAATTGGCGCACCGGCTCGGCGGCTCCCTTCAGCGCAACGCCGAGCTTGTCCTTCTCGACGTGACGCATGAGGGTTTGCGCCGATGCGGTATCGAGCTTGGTCAAATCGTCGAACGTAAACATCAGTGTCTTGATACGTTCGGCGCTCTCGCGGTTATCCTGCTCGAGCGCGGTCAGAAAGCGCGTCTCAGTCTGCCGGTCGAAATTGTTGAAAATTTCTGCCATGACCTCGTGGGCATCGCGCCGCCGCGTCTGGGACAAGCTCGACATAAATTCGGTACGCAGCGTCTGCTCGACCCGCTCGAGAACCTCCTTTTGCACGGACTCCATGCGCAACATGCGGTTAACGACATCAAGCGCCAGGTCCTCCGGCAGGATGGCAAGCACGCGAGCGGCGTGCTCCGGAACGATTTTGGATAGCACCACCGCGACCGTCTGCGGGTATTCGTTTTTCAGATAATTGGCGAGCATCTCCTCCTGGACGTTGGAGAGCTTCTCCCACATATTGCGGCCAGCGGGGCCGCGGATCTCTTCCATGATGTTGCCGACCCGCTCCGTGGGTAGATATTGCTGCAGCAGCCGCTCCGTCGCGTCATAATTTCCCATGATCGCGCCGGATGCGGACATGCGCGAAACAAATTCGACCAAAAGGTTTTCGACAATTTCGGCATCGATCATGCCGATCGTCGACATCACGACTGAAATCTGACGCAGCTCGTCGTCGTCGAGCATGCTCCAGATTTTGGCGCCGTGCTGCTCACCGAGTGCGAGCAGGAGCACCGCGGCGCGTTCAGGGCCTTTGAGCTGACGCCTCGCCTTCGCCGCTGGCGTACGGCTGGCGAGGCTCGCCAGTGCGCTGGTGATCTCCCTGTGGGCGATGTCGCCGTCGGATTTATCGTTGTGTGCAGCAGGCATGAAGCTGATCGATCAGGCGGTGGCGCTCTCTTGCAGCCATTGGCGAATGATTGAGACGGTTTCACGCGGATTCTTGTCGGCAATATCGCCGACCTTCTGGACCGACTGGGCGTGGACTTGGCCCTGGACCTGGGCGAGGTCGATCATCTTCGAGGTTTGATTCGGCTCGCTCTTCACTTCGATACTTGGCATCGGAGCGGGGATGCTCACCGTCTCCATTGGAGGCGGCGCGTCGCCCATTCCTGCTGCCGCCATCGGCAATGCCGTGGGCTCGCGCTCGTCGGGGGTAATGATGCGTCGAACCAACGGCCTCACCACGAACAGGAGCACGACGAGACCAAGCACGCCCATCACCACCATCTCGATGGCGCGCATGATGTCGTCTTTGGTGAAAGCTAATGACGAAAACCAACCGGTTGGTCGGGCGATTGGATTGCCCGGCGTTTCGGCAAAGGGCAGATTGACGACTTCGACCTGGTCGCCGCGCTTCTGATCGAAGCCGATCGCCGTGCGGACCAGTGTCGCGATCTGATCGATTTCCTCTTTGCTGCGTGGCTTGTAGGTCAGCTCGCCCTTGTCGTTTTTGCTGTACGTTCCATCGACGAGCACGGCGACCGAAACGCGGTTGAGGCGGGCGCCCTCGACCACCTCGGTCTTGGTGGTCTTGGAGATTTCATAATTGACGATTTCCTCCGATTTCCGGCTTTGGTCGCGCGGCGAAGCGTTTGCCTGCGCGCCACCGGCCGGTTGCTGCTGGGCGCCGCCGGGTATTTCATTGCCGACCGTCACTTGATTATCTTTGGGATCGGTCGTTGCGGAAGTTTCCTCCCGCGTTTGGCTCGAACGAACCACGCGACCGTCGGGATCGAATTTGTCCGAGGTCTGGGTGATGCGATTGAAATCGAAGTCGGCGCTAACCTGAACTTGCGCGTGCCCGGGGCCAACGACGGAATCGACGATCGCTTCGACCTGGTCGCGCAGGCGCTTCTCAAAAGCAGCCTGTCGTTCATCGGAGCTGGTGTCGCCGCCATTCGGATCGTCGCCGGCGCCGTCGGCCAGCAATTGACCGCGTTCGTCGACGATCGATATGCGCTGGGGCCGCAAGCCACTGACGGCCGTTGCCACCAGGTGGCGAATGGCGCGTACTTGTCCCGGCTCGAGCGTGCCGCGCACCTTGAGCACAATCGACGCGGAGGCATCGACTCTGTCACGCGAGAATAGCGGACGATCGGGCAGTACGAGATGGACGCGCGCATCCTCGACCTGATCGAGCGAACGGATCGTGCGCGCCAGTTCGCCTTCCAATGCGCGCACCTTGTCGATGTTCTCCACGAAGCTCGTCGTGCCGAGCGCGTCCGTTTTATCGAAGATCTCGTATCCCACGCCGCCACCTTTGGGCAGCCCGCTCTCCGCGAGCGTCATCCGCAACCGTGCGACGCGGTCCGTCGGGACCAGGACGATGCTGTCGCCGTCTCGCAATTCGTAGGGGACGGCCTCGCGTTCGAGTTCCTTCACGATGGCGGCTGAATCGTCGAATGTGAGATCGGTGAAGAGCGGCGCCATCTGCGGCGCGGTCACGCGCACTATGAGGAAGGCGAAAAAGCCGACCAGCGCGATGGTGACCGCGCCCATCGCAGCAATGCGCGGGGCGCCGAGCGTTTTGACAAACTCCACCAGGCCTTGCACCGGGCTGCACCCCTCGCGGACGACGCAACGCGTCCTAGTCGGCAAGAATTGCCCGGTGGATGGTTAGCGCCCGGTTAATAAGGGCGATTGACGCGCACAAAGTCGCGAACTGTCACCGTCGCGCTTCATGGTTCACCGATGCCGGGTCCCGCTGGGTCTGCTGGTCCGCGCAGAAGCCGATGAGCCGGCACTGGGCGCCAGGACTATATTCGTGCTGCGGCGGAATGAACGGAGAATAGGCGAGCGGCCAGAATCAAAAAGCCGGTCGTGCAACCGGCGTTGGCGATTTGGTAAGATCGATTAAGCTCGCGTTACTGACGATATTGCTGAATGCGCGTCGTGCGCAGGCCGGCGAGGCCGTGCTGGTCGATGGAATATTGCCAGGACAGGAATTCCTCGACTGTCAGCGTGTAGCGGCTGCACGCCTCTTCGAGCGAAAGCAGACCGCCGCGAACTGCGGCAACCACTTCCGCCTTGCGCCGAATGACCCAACGTTTTGTTCCCGGCGCAGGCAAATCCGCAATAGTCAGAGGCGAGCCGTCAGGCCCGATGACGTACTTGACCCTCGGGCGATGGGCTTCGGTCATAGCAACTCTCACGAACTCGACAACAGCACAGGCCGCGACATTACGCATGGCCGCTTAAGATTTGCCTAAGCGCCGGAGGCAATTGGCTGCAACGGTCGAATAAGCGCGGTGTGGAGTTTCGATTTTGCAGCGCCAGCGCGCACATAAGCGTCGAGAAGCCTGGACCAGGGGCGTGCTCCGGGCGGTAAGCCGGTAATTGCTACAGGATTTGGGTCAGAGCGCTCAGACTACTGTTCAAACTGCTCAGGTTACTACCAAGGCTGCTGAGACTGCTCAGACCACTGCTGAGGCTGCTGAGGCCGGAGCTGCTGATCGATTGGATCGCGCTTATGGCATAGCTCTGTCCGCCGATCATCAGTTGCGGCGGGCTTGTGCTGAGATTGACGCCGCTCACGACTCCTTGCACTTGGTTCGTGGTCGTAACGACTTGGCCATTAGCCCCGGTCGCGTTGACCGCCAGCGTGTAGGTGCCGGCCGGCCAGGTCGTGCCATTGTTGCCCTGGCCGCTCCAGCTAAAGCTGTTGGATCCGGAGCTCAGCGAAATAGTGCCGGTATAGGCTGTCTGGCCGCTCGAATTGCTGATCGTAACAGTCCCGGTGGCCGGCGACGGCGAGGAAATGTTCCAGGTTGCCGGGCTCGAGCCGGAAAGCGTCGCCGTATTGCCGCTGACCGTAACGGTGCTGCCGAGAAATTGCATCGCGGCGGTCGCTTCCGACGCCTGTTGCAATGTAATCAGCGTCTGCATGTTGGTGTTGGTGTCCATCTGTTGTTGAACGGATGCGAACTCAACGAGCTGTTGAGTGAACTGATTGGTATCGAGCGGGTCGAGCGGATCCTGATTCTGCAATTGCGTCGTCAGGAGTTGCAGAAACTCGTCGAAATTGCCGGCGATTTGCTGGGAACCGACGGACTGAGCGGCATTGGCGAGACTGGACGAATTCGACGTAGTGGCAACACCGGTTGCGGTGGAATTGATCGGCGTGGTCGTGGTCGTCATGGTCCAACCTCACACATTTGCGGGTTACACGCGGATATCGACGCCGCTGCCAAGTCCGAAGCGGTTGTAAATCCGCGTCGATTGAACGGCGGGCAGATCGGCGTCGGGAATGACAAGATTCGCGGTGTTTTGCTGCGTACCGCCACCGTTGTTCTGCCCGGCGAAGGATTGATCGCGCAGCGTGAACTGCAGCCCATTGTCGGCGGTCTTGAGCCCGGCCTGTTCCAGCGCGCGTTCAAGCTGCGGTTGCTGGTTTTGCAGGAGCTGTAACGTATCTGCGCGATCGACCGTGACGTGGGACGTCACTTGGCCGTTGCGGTCCACGTCGAGGTGCACGTCGATCCGGCCGAGCTCGGGGGGATCGAGCCGGATGTCGAATTGATTGGAGCCGGCCTGCGCGCGCGCCGCAATTGCAACTGCAAGACCGGCAACCGAAACGGCGGCCGCAGGCGCCGCGCTGGGCGTGGCTGCTGCCGCCGAGGTCCCATTCAGATTTGGCATGGAGAAGCCGAAGTTCGGCACGCCATTGGTGGTCGCGCCGGCGGCACTTGATCCGGTCTGGGTACTTGATGATGAGCCATCGGCTGTCGTCAAAATGGCAAGCGCGCCCGCCGCGGGCGCAGCGTGACCGCTGTCCGCCGGAGCATTTGCGCCGCTTTGCGCCTGCACGCTGGGATTATTGCCGGGTTGCGCTTGCGGGGCCGAGCTGTTGTTCGCCGCCGGCGCAGCAGCGGGGCCGTTGGACGATGCGGAGTTGCTATTCGTGCTCGCGTCGGCGCCGCTGGTCGAGGCTGCCTGTTTCGTTGAGCCAGCATCTTTGGTGTCCGGCGTCGCGGGAGCATCTTGATCGCCAGAGAGTGGCAGGGCGGTCTTGACCCGGGTTTTGGTCGACTGCCCGATTGCTGCGGTTGATGATGCTCCGGAATTGCCGGCCGGCGGCGGCGTATCGATCGGGGCATTGAGGACAAGCGCAGCAGCAATGGGCAGCGCCTGGCCGGTGGCGACACCGGCATTGGTCGCGCCGTTGCTCGCGTCGGTGCGATTGCCGTCGCGGCCGTTTGTGTTCGCTTTTGTCCTTGGATCGGGCGTAGCAGAGCCGGGAGCAGCGTCGGTCGAGCCGGGCGCCGGCGCTTGGACAGCCGCCGTGATTGCGATGCTATCGGCAGCGGTAGCGTCGGAGCCGGCTGCGCCGTCGACCGTGGCGCTTGGCGATGCGTTCGCGTCGTCCGTCGTGTCGCCGGACGACTTTGTGGCCGGCGAAGCGTTCGGGGCCGCATTCGCGCCGTTCGCTCCATCGGCCGGCGTCTTGGCGATCTGATCCGCAGTCGAGGTCGCATTGCTGCGCGTCGGCGCATGGACCGGCGTTTTCACGGCTTCCTTGGCTTGAAGTGCCGCCGCGCTGTGCGCCAGCTCGGAGACCGCTTGTCCGGCTTGGGTCGTATTTTCACTCGCACTCGAGTCTATCTTTGAGTCGGGTGCCGCAATCCCGTTCTGATCGGGCGTTAGGTGCGATGTCGCGTCAGGGAGGCCGGAAGGCGGTTGCGCGTTCGATGTTGCATTGGTGCTATTGGCCGCGTCGAGGGATCCATTGGCATTTTGCGTCAAGTTGGTTGAGTTGTAACCGTGAAACGCGGCTTCGGCTGCCGCCTGATTCATCGATGCGGGCAGCTCTGCGAGGACTTGCTCCGTCCACGGGATTGTGTTTGTCGCGTCCGGGTTGGACATGGTCGCGTCGAGCAGTGCTGCGAATGGCGGGGTATCGCTTTCCTGCGTGGTCGAGGACGGCGGCAGCCACGACGAGGATTGGATTGACGGCACGACACTGAAATCTGACGCTACACTTGACATACTCGACACCGTGGAACCCCTAAATCGATCCAACGCGGCTCCTTTCCTGCAACCGCTGGGCCAGCGCGGCGGATGCGGCAAATTGCGTTAATTCAATATCTTAAGCCCGCCTCGCAGAATCCGAACGCGGCAGGAGTTGCGCCCGGCCGGCAATTTCTGCCGCATTCCCGCCGCCAGGGGAGACGTCGCTGCAAACCCTCGCCATGGCGCAGCAAGACAGCGGCGCATATAGTAATGACGATAATCGCATCCACTCGGGCTCGCGCGATTGGCCGCCAGGAGGGATTACGGCCGTATAGCCATGCAGAACGATTTCGACATCGGGGGCTGCCCTGCCGACACACGCGTTGTCGTCGCCATGTCGGGAGGCGTCGACTCCTCGGTCACCGCTGCGCTGCTCGCCGACGCCGGTTATGACGTCATCGGCATCACGCTTCAGCTCTACGATCACGGCGCTGCGACGCACCGCAAGGGCGCTTGCTGTGCCGGTCGCGACATTCATGACGCTCGGGCCGTCGCTGAGCGCATCGGGATTCCGCATTACGTGCTCGATTACGAAAGTCGCTTCAAGGAGGCCGTGATCGATCGGTTTGCCGAGAGCTACGTTGCCGGCGAGACTCCGGTGCCGTGTGTGGAATGCAATCAGTCGATTAAGTTCCGCGACCTGCTCGAAACCGCGCGCGAGCTTGGCGCGAAGGTATTGGCGACGGGCCACTATGTGGCTTCGCGCGCGCTGCCGGTCGATGGTCGCGCGCTCTACCGCGCGCGGGAGACCGAGCGCGATCAGAGCTATTTCCTGTTCGGCACGACGCGCGCGCAACTTGAGCTTTTGCGTTTTCCGCTAGGCGACCGCACCAAGGCGGAGACGCGAGCGCTCGCTCGCCGCTTTGGTCTGTCCGTCGCGGATAAGCAGGACAGTCAGGATATTTGCTTCGTGCCGACTGGACACTATGCCGAGATCATCGAGCGCCTGCGCCCGGGCGCCGCCGGCGCGGGCGAGATCGTCGATCTCGACGGCCGCGTGCTCGGTCATCACGACGGGATCATCCACTTTACGGTCGGCCAACGGCGCGGCCTCGGCATTGCCACCGGCACTCCGCTCTACGTGGTCCGCCTTGAGGCCGGCTCGCATCGCGTTGTGGTCGGCCCGCGTGAGGCGCTGCGCACGGGGCGTATTCGACTGCGCGAGATCAACTGGATTGGCGACGGCACTATCGAACGCGCGTTGGAGTGTAGCCCCGAAATTTATGTCAAAGTCCGCTCGACGCGGCCGCCGCAGCCAGCCTGGTTGCGCCGCGGCTCGGCCGGCATCGAGATTGAGTTGATCGCAAGTGAAGACGGTGTCTCCCCTGGTCAAGCATGCGTTTTCTACGACGCACCGGAAGGCCAGGCGCGCGTGCTGGGCGGCGGCATCATCGCAAGCACAATTGCCGCCGAGAATTCAAAACGCTCAGCCGGCGCCCCCATGGTTGCTGCGCGCTAGATACAGGGAGCATGATCCTTAGCCAAAAGACCGGCATCCAACGTGGATCATGTGCGGGCCGGTCATGTCCGATCATGCTTTGACTTTTCCGCGGCGTATGACAGGCAAGATGCGATGGCGGCGGAACTCAACAAGGACGCAGTCGAGAAGGCGTATGCCCGTTGGGCACCGATCTACGATCTCGTTTTCGGTCCGGTGTTCGAACGGGGACGTAAGGCGTCGATTGCGGCGGCCGAGCGCGTCGGCGGCCGTATCCTCGAAGTCGGGGTCGGCACCGGCCTGTCGCTGCCCGACTATGGTTGGATCAATCGCATCATCGGGATCGATCTATCGGTGCCGATGCTGCGCAAAGCCAAGGCGCGCGTGAAGGAGCATCGACTCACCAATGTCGATGGCCTTGCGGTCATGGATGCCGAGCATCTCGGATTCCAAGATGCGGTATTCGACGTCGTCGTCGCACAATACGTGATCACCGCGGTGCCCAACCCTGAGGCGACGCTCGACGAGTTCGCGCGCGTGCTCAAGCCCGGCGGCGAAATCATTCTGGTGAATTATCTCGGCGCCGAGTCCGGCCTGCGATCGGCCTTCGAAAGATGGTTTGCGCCGCTGGCGCGCCGTCTCGGCTGGCGGCCGGAGTTCCGCTGGGAACGGCTTATGAGCTGGGTTGTCCGCCACGGCGGCGTGCGCGTCGTCGAACGGCGCACCATGCCGCCGCTCGGTCAATTTTCACTCATTCGGTTTGCGCGCCTCGGCCGTCCGGCGAGCGACGATTTCGCGGCGGCCAGCCTGGCGCCGTAAATCCGAAACGCCGCACAGGTCAGGGCGGTCGCAAATTTAGCCTCTTGGAAATGATGGTGAACTACCCTAAATCTCGCCCGCTTGGCGATGATTTTGCCAATTTTGCCGGTGAATACGGCCGCTTCTCACGGCCGGACCGGTTTGCGATGGCGGAGTAGCTCAGCTGGTTAGAGCAGCGGAATCATAATCCGTGTGTCGGCGGTTCAAATCCGTCCTCCGCTACCAACTCCTTTATCGTTATTGTCGGGACTGGCTTGTCGGGGCGTCCGATGTGGATCGCCCATGGCGTCGGCCTGTGGCAGTCCTCGGCCAGCCGAACTTATGAGCAGGAAGGGACAATGACCATCCGAGTGCCTTCGAGACTGATCAACTTCGTTTTGCCTCTCTGCCTGTTGGCGGCCGTGAATGCAGCCCGCGCGGCGACTCCGGCGGACGTCGAAAAAATTGCCACCTATCAGGGCTCCGACCGTGCCAGTTTCCTTGAGCAGGGTGCCCGCCGCGAAGGTCAGCTCACGATCTATACGGTCGGCGCGCAGATAGACCCGCTGCTCGCGGCATTCCGCAAGAAGTATCCCTTTATCGCTGTGCAGACCTACAAGGCCGATACGCCCGACATCACGCGACGCGTCCTGGACGAATACGGCGCCGGCGTGACGACGGTCGACGCCTTTGAATTGAATGATTACGGGCTTGCGCCGCTCCGCGATGCCGGGGCGCTGGCGACTTTTTGGTCGCCGGAATTGAAAAACTATCCGCCGGACGCGATCGAGCCGAACCAGCATTGGGTCGTGATGCGCGAGGACGTGATTTCGCTCGGTTTCAACACCAAGGTCATCGATCCAGGCCGGGCGCCAAAGACCAACGCCGATCTGTTATCGCCGGCTTGGCGCGGGCGCCTCGGGCTTTACGGTGGTGAGGCGGCGCTTGCCACTTGGGTTGGCACGCTGTTGCTCAGCGAGGGCGAAGATTTTCTGCGCAAAGTCGTCGCGCAGAAACCCACAGTCTACAACATGGGCGGCCGTGCCGTTGCAAATCTCATCGTTTCGGGAGAAGCGCCGCTTGTTATCAATGCACGCCGCTCACACATTTTTGCCAGCGCCAGGGATGGAGCGCCGGTGGCGTGGCGCGCGATCGGGCCGTCGTTCGCGAGCGTCAGCGCGGTGGCAATCGCCGCCCGCGCACCGCATCCCTACGCCGCGACGCTCTTCACCGACTTCATGCTTTCCGAACAGGCGCAGAAAATCTACCGCTACGATCTCGGCTACACGTCCCGGCGTAACGGTCTCGCCATGCCCGATGACCCCAAGGACAAGCTCTATCTTGGGTCGCGGCCGCATTTCCAGCGTGATTTCGAGAAGTGGTCCCAGCTTGCGACCCAACTTCTCAGCGACGGGCCGTGAATGTCAGCCTTTTGACGAAAACGACGTCATCAACTTCATGAAAACGAGCCCGAAGGCTGTGGCAACCACTGCAAGAATGACGCTTATGGCCCCGACAGTCGGAGTTTTGCCGTCGCGCCAGAAATCAAGGACGACGATCGAGATCAGTTCGTTCTGCGGACCCGATAGAATGACCGGAAGCGACAGGTCGCGGATCGAGTTCAGGAAGACATAGAGCCAGACCGAGAGCACGGCCGGCGCGCTGAGCGGCAGAACGACCCGCAACAATGTTGTGGCGAACGACGAGCCGGAGGTCCGGGCGGCCTCTTCCAGCTCGTGATGCAGGCTGCGCATTCCGGCCTGGGACAGACGCATGCCGTAGGGCAAAAAGCGGACAATGTAACCGAGCACGAGCAGCCAGATCGTGTCGTAGAGTGGAATGAACGGCAGAGCGAGGAATTCGACCAGCAGAGCCGTTCCGAGCACGACGCCCGGAATGACCAAAGGGAACGATCCGATCGCCTCCAGAAGCCAGCGCGAGCGCTCTCTGCGACGAACAAGAATCCAGGCCGCAAGGAACGTCAGTCCGGCGACACCGGCCGCGCTGATGGTGGCGACGACAAAGCTGTTGCGCAGGCCGGCGAAAGTCTCCGGCTGGCTCAGAATCCCTTGGTAATTCACCAGCGACATTTTCGGGATGTCGCTCAACGACGCGGAGCCATAAAACGGCAGGAAGGATGCCCACAGCAGAATGAGGAGCGGCGCAGAAAGCGCAAGCGGCATCAATGCGAGATACGCGCCGGCCGCGAATCGCCAACGCCCGAGATCGATCCGCGTCGATCGCATGCTCTTTCCGACCAGAGTGGCAAATTTCTCCGAGCTGCGGGTTGCGCGATTGGAGAAGTATAGCGGCACGGACACGATCAGAATGAGGCAGACCGCATAGGCGCTGGCTTCCCCATAGCTCGGTAAGAAGCCAAGATGCATGGCATCGTAGATTTCGGTGGTGAAGGTCGCCAATCGTCCCGGTGTTCCGATCAAAAGCGGCACCTCGAACGATTCCAGGGTCCGCACGAGGGTCAACAATAAGACGGACAGGATGCTCGGCAATGCGAGAGGCAGCGTGACCCGCAAAAAGACTTGAAACCGGCTCGCCCCCGATGTAGCGGCGGCTTCCTCCAACGCCGCATTCATATTGCTCCAGGCCGGCAACATCAGGAGGAAAACAACCGGCGCCCAGAGGATCGCTTCAATCGCAATCATGCCGCCCAGACTGAAGAGCCTGATCGGCGTCCCCGACAGGCCGAACGCGTGCCGCAGCAGCTCGTTGATGACACCGGTGTTGGGGCCGAGCAGCAGAATCCAGCCGATGCCCTTGATGATGACGGGCATCGACAACGACAAGAAGGCGCTGACGATCACTGCCTGTCGCCCCCATGCGTTGGTCCGCGACACCAGCCACGCCGAACTCACCCCAAGCAAAATCGACAGCAGCGAACTGCCAACGGCATAGAGAATGCTTGTTCTCCATAGCGCCCATCGATTGAGCTGGAGAACGCCGAGATAGTTTGCGAGCCCGAGATGCGCGACGCCGTGGCCTTCGACGATGAAACTCGTCTTCACAAGGTAGGCGACCGGCGGCAGCACCAGCAACGCGAAGACAGCAACGAGGAGCGAGATTCCGATCGATCCGAATTCCCTGTTCGACACATAATCGGCCACAGCAGTAACGCGCAATATGCGAGACTCTGACATGCCTGTTCCTGCTGGAATACCTGTGATTACAGGGAATGCTTGTAATTGCGCGGCCTCATCCTAAAATCCGAGCTGTGGGTCGTCCAGCGAAGTCATGATGATTGCAGCGTGTGTTTATTGCTATGATTCGATTTCATGTTTGAAAGGAATGTAGATCGTGCAGTCGAATCTTCGCGTTAATTTCCCTCCTGACCCGAATCCGAGAAAGCCACGTCTCAAAGCGCCGCCCGGCAGTTGGGATACGCATTTTCACGTTTGGGGTCCGCCGCATCTGTTCCCGTACTCCGAAAAGCGGCGCTATACCCCGCCGGCCGCTCCGGTCGAGCATTATCTCGCTGTTGCGCGCGTCATCGGCTTGGAACGAGGTGTCATTGTGCAACCGAGCGCGCATGGCACCGACACCCGGGTCACGCTCGACGCGATTGAAAAATCATCAGGCCGGCTGCGTGGAATGATCCGTGCCGACGCCACGCTGACGCCGGTGGACGTCAAGCGCCTGCACGCTGCGGGCGTCCGCGGACTGCGGATTGCGTTGCGCCATGAACACGGCAATCAATTCAATGCCACGCTGTTTCATCAGATGGTCGGCCTCGTCAGCCCGCTGAACTGGGCGCTCGATCTGCAGATCGACGATGATGCGATCGCGGACCTCAGCGCTCTCATTCTGAAGGTTCCGGTTCCGGTCATCATCGACACCTTCGGCGACATCGATTTCGATAAAGGCGGCCTGGAGCAGCCGGCGTTCAAGGCCATGATCGCGCTGCTTGAGACCGGTCGCGTGTGGGTCAAGATTCACGGCGCCAACCGCTTTCTGGCCCGGGGTGTCGCCTACGACGACATCGTAAAAATGGCGCGCGCCTATCTAGCGGTCGCGCCGGACCGCGTGATTTGGGGTACCGATTGGCCGCATTCGGAAATTTTCGAACCCGGGCAGATGCCGAACGACGGCGATCTCATCGACATGCTGCTCGATTACGCGCCGGACGAGGCGTTGCGGAAGACAATACTCGTCGACACGCCATCGGCCCTTTTCGACTTCGACTAATCGCGCGGCCGCAGATTTCTATTTCGGTGGCTCAAATCAGTTCTGGTCTGCGACTCACGGTGAGAAAGCCCTGCCGCACCGCACCTGGCCGGCGGAAACAAGGCCTCTTAAACGCCGCGTCTCAAGGAGGAAAATGTGTTTAATGTCAGGACCTTATAAAGACAGTGAATATTGTGTTGGCGATCACATCCAAGGCGGCCCCGGCACGCCATTATCAAATCGTAAGGAATGTGGTGCGTCGACCAGGTGCAATCCAGACTGACGTGCGATGGAGCGGTCCATGTGGAAAATGTCGAAATTGACCGGCTTCGTGCTCTTGACTCTCGCGATCATGCTGAGCGGCGTTGAATACCAGCTCTTGTCGCCGCGAGTTTACGGAATGATCGCGATGACCGTGGCGATGAGCGGCACGAACACGATTTACAATGGCGCGCCCGCGAGTTTCTTTAATTGGGAATAGCAGCGGACGCGTCGGAACAATCTCCGCGCGACACGTTTCAACAAATGAAAGATCGTCCATAGCGGGGCCGCATCGGGCGGCCCTTTTTGTTTGCCGCACGGTAGACGCGCGGCCTCGACGACGGCGCCATTCCTCATTCCACTCAAATCTTGACCGCACAGTCGCGCAGAATCTCGGGTCTGAAGGCAAGGCCGTGTCCGGGCCGCTCCGGCGCCCTGATCATTCCATTTGTGACCGGCACGGGATCAACCCATAGGTCGTTGGTCAGGCCCATATCCTCGATCCAAAGCCCATTCGGGATCGAGGCGAGAAGCTGAACGTTCAATTCGGTGAACAGGTGCGGGGCAATCATCATGCCCCAGGTGTCGGCGATGGCCGCGGTCTTGCGCAAATCGGTAAGGCCGCCGCGCATCGGATCGGGCTGCAGGATCGACAGGCGCGGATTTTCGAAAAACGGCCTCAGATCGAAGCGTGTGAAATGCGATTCGCCACCGACGATGCGCAGATCGAGCGCTTCGGCGATGCGCAAATAGCCCGCGAAATCGTCCGCCCTGACCGGTTCCTCCAGCCAGTAGACGTCATAGTCCTGAAATTTGCGGCCCATCTGGATCGCGATGTCGGCGGTCCAGCCCATGTTCACGTCGATCATGATGGCGATGTCGGGGCCCAGCGCCTCGCGCATGCGTTTGACATTGTCGAGATCGGTGGCGAGATCGGCCGTGTGGGCGACCTGCATCTTGATCGCCTTGTAGCCAAGCTCCTTGTAGTGCAACGCCTTTGCGATCATGCCGTCGCCGCCCGAGCCGCGGAAACAGCCGCTGCCATAAGCCGGCAATTGCGCGCGAAAATGCCCCCACAGCCGATGCAGCGGCAGATTTGCGCGCTTGCCGAGCGCGTCCCATAGCGCAATGTCGAGAAGCGACATCGCCATCGTGGTGATTCCACCGCGGCCGTAATTCGTGCTTGAGCGCCACAAGTCCTGCCAAATCGCCTCGATCGTGGCTGCATCTTTGCCGAGGACGCGCGGAATGACGGTTTCCTCCAGGCATGAACGAATGGTTCGCAGGATCGGCCGGAACGGAAACAGATACCCCATGCCGACGATTCCGCCGCTCGTCTCTACGTCGAGCGCCAGGATGTTGCGCGCATCGCCAAAAGCATGGCCCTTGAGCCACGGATTTTGCGGCCACGGCACGCGCAGCATCGTTGTGCGGATGTCCTTGATGGTCATGTCGGTCATGAAGATGCGCTCCGCCTTAGTCGTGTCAGATACCAAGCGCAGTGTTGGACAAGCTTGTAATCTTGATCAATGGGGAGGAAACTAGGCCAATAGCTACGAGAAGCTGGTTATTCTGGCGTGAGCCGGAACACAATGACAATGGGAGGTAAATGTGAGCAACGGTAAAACGCCCTTTTCCAAATCACTTTCACGCCGCCACCTGTTGCAGCAAACCGCGGCAACCGGACTGGGTCTCGGCGTCCTTTCAGTTGGCGGTCCAAGGGGTTTCGAGTTCGTTTCCTCGGCAGCCGCCGAAGACCAACCGCCGCTCGGCACTTGGCCGGCCGGCTCGCAGGGCGACACCGTCAACATCGGCGCGGCCACGCCCCTCACCGGCACCTACGCGTCCTCGGGCGAGGACGAGCTCAAGGGCTGGCAGCTCGCGGTCGAGCACATCAATAACGGCGATCCGCTGCTTAAGAAGATTGCGCCGAAGGTCACCAAGGGCCTGCTCGGCAAGAAGGTCAACCTGCTCGTCGCCGACAGCGGCGCCAAACCGAACGATGCGGTGCAGGCGGAGCAGACCTTCATCAATCAGAACAAAATCATCCTGATGACCGGATCGACTTCGAGCGCGGTTGCGGTGGCGCTCAATCACTTCGCCGAGCGTGAAAAGGTGCTCTACGTCACCGGCATCTCCGGCTCCAACGATACCACCGGCAAGGACTGCGTCCGCTATAGCTTCCGCCAGAACTTCTATGGCGAAACCGCGGCCAATGCCATTGGCCCCGTACTGATCAAGGTCTTCGGCAAGAACCGGAAGGCGGCGTGGATGACGCCGGACTACACCTATGGCCACACCGTGACCAAATCGTCGTTCGATTATCTGAGCAAGAACGGCGGCTGGACCATGGTGACTAACCAGGTCTCGCCACTCGGCACCCAGGACTTCAGCCAGTATCTCACCAACATCGCCAATTCCGGCGCCGAAATCCTGCTCAACGTGAACTGGGGGCGCGACGCCGTGCTGTCGATCCAGCAAGCGAAGCAATTCGGCATCCTGCCGAAGATGAAGCTGGTCATCCCGTACCAGATTCCATTCCTCGCCAAGGAAGTCGGACCGGAGCTTACCGAAGGTGTCTACGCGGCAACCGATTTCTGGTGGACGCTGGAGGACAAGTATCCGCTGGCCAAGATGTTCGTCGACGCCTTTTACAAAAAATACAACTACCGGCCGGAATGGGGCGCCAACAACTCCTACATGTCGTTTGCCATCTGGGCGCGCATGGTCTCGGAGGCCGGCACCTTCTACCCGCCGGACGTCATCAAAACCTATGAGAAGGGTGAGACGTTTGACTCGACAGTGGGCCCGGTACATTTCCGCCCGCAAGATCACCAACTCGTCCGTCCGGTGATCATCGTCCGCGGCAAGGCGCCGAAGGCGATGAAGAACAACGAGGACTACTGGGAGGTGACCGAGGTCGATCCCGGCGCGCCGCTGATGCAGAAGCCTGACGCCTTCGGCTGCACTCTCGGCGACTATACCTGACGGCCGCTGTCGCAGACCCTTCTCCGCCGCGCCGCGCAGAAGGCTCGCATTCACCCATGGAGGGCCGCGCCGCCAGCGCGGCCCTCTGCCGCGTGTCTGTGTTGGAAAACCGCTTGCATGTAAGGCGCGAAGCCAGTCATCTGCATTAGGCGAATGCACCAACTGCGAAACCGCGCGTGATCAACTGGGGCAACTTTATTTCGCAATGCTTCAACGGGCTGGTGCTCGGCGCCCTGCTCGCGCTGATCTCGTCAGGGCTGACGATCATCTACGGCACGCTCGGCGTCCTCAATCTTGCACACGGCGCCATGTTCATGCTCGGCGGCTATGCCGGTTGGATGGCCTACCACTACACCGGGTCCTTCATTGTCGCGGTGATCGCCGGCTCGCTGTTCGTCCTCGTCGTCGGCGTCGTGACCGAACGGCTGATCATCCGCTCGTTCTACACCAGGTCGCACGAGGATCAGCTCCTCGTCACGTTTGGCCTCGGCATCATCTTCGTCGAGACGGTGCGGTTCTTCTTCGGCAGTCTGTCGAAGGCGGTGCCGCCACCGCCACCGCTGCTTGGCATCACCTCGCTCGGTTTCATGTTCTATCCGACCTATCGGCTCGCGCTCCTTGGCATCGTCGCAGTGGCGCTGCTGGCGCTTTATTTCGTGCTCTACCGGACCCGGCTAGGCATGATCGTGCGCGCCGGCATCGAAGATTCGGTGATGGTCGATTCGCTCGGTATCGACGTGTACAGGATCTTCATGCTGGTGTTCGGCATCGGCGCCATGGCGGCGGGTTTTGCCGGCATCGTCAACGCGCCAGTGGTGTCAATCGCGCCCGACGTGGGCGAGGCGATCCTGGTGCAGACCTTTGTGGTGGTCGTCATCGGCGGCGTCGGCTCGTTTCCGGGCGCCGTGCTGGGCGGCCTGATCGCCGGCGAGATCATCAGCATTACCTCGATGTTCGACCCAGGCTATTCGTACGTCATGCTGTTCGTGGCGATGACGCTTGTGCTGGTGCTCCGTCCCCACGGGCTGCTCGGCACCGCCGGGCGCGAATGAACACGGCCCGCTGATGCTCAGGCATCGTCCCTTTCTTGTCGAGGTTCTGATGGCGGCCGGGCTGATCGCGGCGCCGTTCATTCTTCCCTACCTTGGATTCACACCATCGACGATCAACCGCATTCTGGTTTGGGGCTTGTTCGGCATCGGCTTCGACATTCTGTTTGGCTTCACCGGTCTATTGTCCTTCGGTCAATCCGCCTTCTTCGGCACCGGTGGCATGGTGGCCGCCTATCTGCTCACGATCGTGAATTTTCCCTACGTGGTGACGGCGGTGTTCATCGGCACGATCGCGGCCGCACTCGTTGGTTATCTGGTTGGGCTGATCGCGCTGCGCCGCACCGGCATCTACTTCGCCATGATCACGGTGGCGATCGCGGAAGTGTTTTACTTCGTCGAATTCAGTCCGCTCTCGGCCTATACCGGCGGCGAGAACGGCTTGCCGGGCGTGCCGACGCCGACGTTGCCACTCGGCTTCACCACGATCCAGTTCAACAGCGACTCCTCGCTCTACGCCTTCCTGGCGTTCTGGTATTTCGTCGGCATGGTGCTGGCGCTGCGCATCGTCCGCTCGCCGGTGGGCGCGGTGCTGCGCGCGATCCGCGATAACCCGCTGCGCGCAGCCGCCGTCGGCCATAACATCCACAGCTACAAGCTCACCGCCTTCGTCATCGCCGCCGCCTATGCGGGCTTTGCCGGCGGGTTGCTCGGCATCATGCAAGGCTTTATGCCGCCGGACGCGTTTACGTTCGACACGTCGGGGCAGCTCGTGATGCAGACCGCGATCGGCGGTGCCGGCACGCTGTTCGGGCCGCTGGTCGGCGCCACCGTGTGGCTCTATCTCAGCGACTTCCTGCAGACCACGCTGCATCTTGGCGCCACCTGGAAACTCGTGCTCGGCGTGGTGTTCGTGCTTCTGGTCTGCTTCCTGCGTCGCGGCTTGATCGGCGGCATGAGCAATCTGTACGCGCTGGTGACCCGGCCGGTCGCGACCCCAATAAAGCCGGGGCAGGGAGCTGTTCCGACGCCCGCGATGACGGTCGAAGAGGAGCAGAAGGCGATCGCCGTTGAAATCGCCACTGCGCCCGTCGCGGCGCCGATGCCGGCGGCGCATCGGCAAAACGGCGATTTTTCGGGCCTGATCCTTGAGGCGATGGCTTTGACCAAGCGCTACGGCGGCCTCGTCGCCAACAGCGCGATCGATTTTTCCGTCCGGCACGGCGAGCGGCGCGGCATCATCGGACCGAACGGCGCCGGCAAGACGACGTTTTTCAAGATGCTGACCTGCGAGATCGAACCGACCTCCGGCCGCATTATGTTCGAAGGCCGCGACATCACCGGCATGAACGTGACCGACGTTTGCCAACTCGGGCTCACCAAGAGCTACCAGGTCAATCAATTGTTCACGCGACTGACCGTGCGCGAGAATGTCACGATTGCGGCGCTGGCCGAGCTGCGCGGCAAGTTCCGCCTCGATCTGTTCCGCCGCCTGTTGAAAATCCCGGGATTGACCGAGCAGGTCGAGCACACGCTGGCGCTGGTCAACCTCACCGATCGCGCCGAAAGGCCAGTGGCGGCGCTCGCCTACGGCGAGAAACGCCGCCTCGAAGTCGGGCTGGCGCTGGCGAGTTCGCCGAGCCTGCTTTTGCTCGACGAGCCGCTTGCCGGCATGAGCCCGCGCGAACGCGTCGAGATGGTCAAGCTGCTCAAGTCGATCGGCCAGGGCCGCACCATGATCATCATCGATCACGACATGGACTCGCTGTTCGAACTGGTGGAGCGCGTCACCGTGCTGCAGGAAGGCCGCGTACTGGTCGAAGGCACGCCGGAAGAGATCAAAGGCAACAAGGCCGTGCAGGAAGCCTATCTGGGCGGGGTGGTCGCCGCATGAGCCTGCTCGAAGTCAAGGATTTGAACAGCTATTATGGGGACTCGCACATCCTCTTCGATGTCTCGCTCAACGTCGAGCGCCACGAGGTGGTCGCGCTCCTCGGACGTAACGGCGCCGGCAAGAGCACGACATTGAAGAGTTTGATGGGCGTCGTGACGCCTCGCACCGGGTCGATCAAATTCGACGGCGCCGAGATCGCCGGCAAGAAGAGTCACGCCATCGCGCAAGCCGGCATGCAGCTCGTTCACGAGGACCGCCGCATTTTTGGCAGCCTCAACGTCGAGGAAAACATCATCCTCGCCGGACTGACCGCGTCAACGCGCTGGCCGCTGGAACGCGTCTACGCGATGTTCCCGCGGCTCAAGGAGCGACGCGGCAGCCGCGGTACCGATTTGTCCGGCGGCGAACAACAGATGCTGGCGATCGCGCGCGCGCTCGTTCGCGAGCCGAAAATTCTCTTGCTCGACGAGCCGTTCGAGGGGCTGGCGCCCATTATCGTGCGTGACCTTCTGGCCACATGCCGGACGCTGGCTGAGGCCGGCCAGACCATCCTCATCGTGGAGCAGAATATTTCCGCCGCGATGTCGCTGGCCGATCGCATCTACATAATCAATAATGGGCACATCGTCGAAACGCTGAGCGCCAAGGCTGTGCGCGAACAGCCCGATATCTTGCACCGCCATCTTGGCGTTTAGAGCCGGATCTAAACCAACCGCCCCCGATGTGATCCGGGCTGAGCCACAATTTTCAGCAAGGATCACGCTCCAATAATAAGCTGGCATGGGGTTGCGATTCGAAGATTAAGTCATCGCGTCCAGACATCAGGAGCGCCGCATGCCGAAGACGCAGATTATCTCGCCCAAAATCCGCCAGCCGAGTGGCCATTTTTCTCACGCGACGATGATCGCGGCGCGCGGCCGGCTCATATTCATCTCCGGAATGACCGCGCGGCGCGCAGATGGAGGCATCGCCGGTATCGGCGATATCGAGGCGCAGACGCGGCAGGTCTGCGAAAACCTGAAGGCCGCGGTGGAACAAGCCGGCGGCACCATGGACGATGTCTGCCGGGTCGATGTCTACGTGCGCAACATGGAACACTTCGAGCAGATCCACAAAGTACGGCGAGAATATTTCAAGGCGCCGGCGCCCGCCTCCACCATGGTTGAGGTCTGCAAGATGACGTCGCCCGATTATCTCATCGAGATCAACGCAATTGCCGTGATCGGCGATTAGCACAGGGTACGCGTTTGGCGATGGCGCGAGCCGATCCATTGCGGTTCACTCTTCCCGTTCCATGATCACCGGCATACCTGAACTCTATGGACCTAAGCGAGCGGGGCTTGTCACGCTCGGCAAAATCAAGCGACAAGCTGCAATAAAGCATGATCCGGAAAAGTGGACACCGGTTTTCCGAAAAGATCATGCTAAACCAAAATGCTAGAGCGCCAAATCGATTCATCTTGAAACGATTGCGCTCTAGAACCGCGCGAGAGGGCGTCGTGGCCTCTACGATCAACATCGCCGCCTATAGCGATGCGCTCGTCGTTCTCGGCACTGCTGGTATCGTGGTGCCGATCGTCAGCCGCCTGGGTTTTAGTCCCATCCTCGGCTATCTGGGCGCTGGCGCGATCCTTGGGCCGCTCGGGCTCGGTTCCCTCATCCGTCAATTTCCGGTGCTTTACTGGTTCACGGTCGGTGACGCCAAGAACGTTTCCGGGATTGCCGAACTTGGCATCGTCTTTCTCCTGTTTTTGATCGGTCTCGAACTGTCGCTGCATCGGCTATGGACCATGCGGCGCCTGGTCTTTGGACTTGGCGGTTTACAGGTGCTGCTGACCACCGTCTTGCTCGGCGGTGGCGCAACTCTTTACGGCAAGAGCCCGTCAGCGGCGATCATTCTCGGGGCCAGCCTTTCGCTGTCTTCCACTGCGATCGTGCTTGAGCTGCTTTCAAACCAGGAACGCCTGACCACGAATGTCGGCCGCGCCAGCTTTTCCATCCTGCTGGCCCAGGATCTCGCTGTCATCCCGATCCTGATGTTCATCTCGATTATCGCCGCGGGTCCCGGTGGTTCGGTTCTCAACAGCCTCGATACCGCGCTGCTGCAGGCCGCGATCGCGATTGCCGTCATTGTCGTCTTCGGCCGATTGCTGTTGCGTCCGCTGTTTCGTCTGGCGTCTCGCTCCAGGGATTTGTTCATTGCGGCGATTCTGTTCGTGATCATCGCGGCCGGCGTGGTCGCCAACCGGGCCGGCATGTCCATGGCGCTCGGCGCGTTCGTTGCCGGGCTGCTGCTTGCGGAAACGGAATACCGCAAGGCCATCGAAGCAACCGTTGCACCGTTCAAGGGGTTGCTGCTCGGCATTTTCTTTTTCACCGTGGGCATGGACATCGATTTTCGCGAACTGGTGCGCGAACCGCTGTTGCTTGCCGGCGGCGTTGTGGGCCTCGTCATCGTCAAGTCGCTGCTGTTGATCGCGCTGGCCAAGCTGTTCCGGCTATCTTGGCGGGTCGCGATCGAGACCGGATTGCTGCTCGGTCCGGGCGGCGAGTTTGCCTTCGTCAGCATCGGCATGGCGGCTGCTGCCGGACTGATCGAAGCGCCGCTTGCGCGCTTCACGCTGGCCGTGACCTCGGTGACGATGGCGTTCACGCCGCTGCTTTCTCTCGCCGCGCGGCGCTTCACGTCGCGCCTCGAACCAGGCGGAGCCGTCGATCCCGGGTTGACGATCCGGCCCAGCGGCGGACCGAAGCACGCCATCGTCGTCGGCTATGGCCGGGTCGGCAAGGTGGTCTGCGCGATGCTGAAAGAGCACGGCATCCCTTATATCGCCGCCGATTCGGACGCCACGACCGTGACGCGCGATCGCCGCGAGGGACACGATGTCTATTACGGCGACGCGGCCGATACGAAATTTCTCGAAGCCTGCGGTCTGGCGACGGCGGCCGGTGTCATCGTCACCATCCATACCCATAAGCTCATCGATGACGTCGTCGAACACGTGCGCGCGATGCGGCCGGATATCCTCATCGTCGCGCGCGCCCGGGACGCCGATCACGCACGGCACCTCTACGGGCTCGGCGCCACCGATGCGGTCCCCGAGACCATCGAGGCAAGTCTCCAGCTCTCGGAAGCCGCTTTGGTCGGGTTAGGGATCGCGATCGGGCCGGTGATCGCTTCGATTCACGAAAAGCGAGATGAGATCCGTCACACGTTGCAGCGGGCGGCCCAGCAAGCCGGACGCAACACTATTCGGTCGGTAAAGACCAAGACTTAGGCCGCGCAGTGCGTAATCGCGCGCGGGCGCTGCTAAGCCGACCTGCGCCCGGCGAGTTCGAGGACGCGCGGCAGATTTGCCGGCAGGGACGGCGCGCGTCGCACTTCCGACAGGGTATGCAGGAAATCGGAGAACCAGCTCTGCACCGATGACCGTTTCAGCTTCGTCATCATGGTCTGCCACCGTTCGCGCCGCTCCTCGACTTTCATCGTCAGCGCAGTCGCGATCTGCCGGGCCATTCCGTCGATGTCATGCGGATTGACCAGCAGGGCGGCATCGAGCTCTTTCGCCGCGCCGGCGAACGAAGACAGGACCAAGACGCCAGGATCGAACGGATTCTGCGCGGCGACGTACTCCTTGGCGACGAGATTCATGCCATCGTGCAGAGGTGTGACCAGTCCTACGAGTGCCGTACGATAGAAGCCGGCCAGCGTAAGCTGCGAAAAACCCTTGTTGAGATAGCGAATGGGGGTCCAATCGACTTCGCCGTGACGGCCATTGACTTCGCTGACGAGGGCGGCGAGCTCGGCCTTGAGCTCGCGGTAGGCGCGGATGTTTCCACGCGACGGAACAGCGACCTGCAGAAGCGATACGGCGCGCTTCAAGTTTGGCTCGGATTCCAGCATGCGCTCGAAGGCGCGCACCCTGTTTGCCAGGCCCTTCGAATAATCGAGACGATCGACGCCGAGAACCAGCTTGGCGCCCTGCAAGCTGGCGCGTAGGCGCGAGACTTCCGGGCGACCGACCGCCTTATTGGCTCGCGCGACAAATTCCTCGACGTCGATGCCGATCGGGAATGTGGCGAGCTGCGTCCATCCCCATTCCGTCGCGATTGTGCCGTCGACGGCGGTTAGGCCGAGTTCTACTCGGAGATAGTCCTCGAAATTCTGGCGGTCCTCGACCGTTTGGAATCCGATCAGGTCATAGGCGAGCATTTCTCGCACGATGTCGGCATGATGAGGAATGGCGGCCATGGTGCGCCGCTCCGCCCACGGCGTATGAAGAAAGAAACCGATCGGTCGACTGATGTTGAGCCGGCGCAGCTCCGCGCCCAATGTGAGGAAATGGTAGTCCTGCACCCAGAACATCGCATCCGGTTTGCTGAACCGCAGCAGCGCGCGGGCCATGAACGTGTTGACTTCGCGGTAGGACCCGTAGTGTTCGGCAGTGACGTGAATGAGATCGGGGCGAGAGTGCAGCGCCGGCCATAATGCCGAATTGGCAAAGCCCTCGTAGTAGCCGAGATAATGCTTGGCCGGCATGTCGACAGTCGCGAGCGCGCCGGTGCCAAGCGATTCGATCTTGGCAAAAGAGTCCTTCGTTTGCGTTGCATCCGCGGCGTGACCGCTCGAACCCACCCAGATCGCACCGGATTCCTTCACCATGGGAATAAGCGCTGCCGCGAGACCTCCGGCAATTGGTTCATCGGCCTTTGCCCGCGCGACGCGGTTGGAGACGACGACAACGCTCAAGGGGACATCCTCCAGTTCAGTGTTTCGACAACCGGGATGAGCGCCGTTTGTTCCGTTAACGATGCAGTGCAGCGGAACCCGCGTGGGAACCGCGTGAATCTATTCATTTCGATTTTGTGGAACTTTCTCGCTTGTCGATTTCGCGCTTTTTTCGGGCCGTCTTGCGCCGCAGCGCGCAGTCTATTCATGCTTCGGCATAGGCGATTGTCGATAGCAGGCTGACTTCGGCATGTCGCGAATCGAGCCGCGTGTGCTGCACGATAATCGGCACGTCGGCCTCGAACACCGAGGCGTAGTCGGTGTCGCGCGGAATAGGGGCGGGTTCAGTGAGATCGTTGAAGCGCAAATGTAACGTGCGATGCGCCGCAACGGTGACACGATACGGGCCGATCGGATCGCGATTGCCGAAAAAGATGGTGATCCGAACCTGCGCGTCGCGGTCGCCGGCGTTCAGGATGCAAGCGGTCTCGTGGGAGCACAGGGCTGGATCGGAAAACGAGCTACGCGAAGGAATGTATCCTTCGGCTATGGCCCATCGCTTGTGTCCGATGCTTTCCATTTGAAAGCCAGGATGGCGGTCGCTGCGGCACCGATTTCGTACAACCTCGCAGGCGCAACTTGGTTCCAGCGCGGGAACTTTTTCACGTGTGCCGCGTTGGTAAGGGTTCATTGGCCCGAGTGACGCGGGCTGCTCGAGCTCTGACGATCGATTGCGGGCCGAAAATCGCAGATAAAACGGATACACTATGATGCGCGCCCTTACTGTCGCGCCTGGCGTTGCCCATTCAGCACGTGTCGAAGACGTCCCGGAGCCGCCGCGCTCGGATGGTCCGGTGCTGGTGCGGACGTCGGCGTTGGGCGTCTGCGGCACCGACCGCGAAATCGTGGCCGGAGCCTATGGCTGGGCTCCGCCGGGACAACAGAGATTGGTGATCGGCCACGAATCGCTGGGCAACGTGCGGGAGGCGCCAGCCGATTCGGGTTTCCAGGTCGGCGATCTCGTCGTTGGTATCGTGCGCCGGCCCGACCCCGTTCCTTGTCCCGCCTGCGCGGTCGGCGAGTGGGACATGTGCCGCAATGGCCGCTACACCGAACACGGCATCAAGGAGCGCAATGGCTACGGGGCGGATTTTTTCCGCATCGAGCCGGAATACCTCATCAAGATCGATTCCTCGCTCGGCACCAGCGGCGTGCTGGTCGAGCCAACCAGCGTTGTTGCCAAAGCGTGGGACCAAACCGAGCGGATTGGTCAACGCTCGCGGTCATGGCGGCCAAGGACGTTGCTCGTCACCGGCGCCGGCCCGATCGGCTTGCTTGCGGCGTTGATCGGCATGCAGCGCGGCCTCGATGTCCACGTTCTCGACCACAACGACGACGGCGACAAAAGCACGGTCGTCCGTCGGCTCGGCGGCACTTTTCATCTCGGCAGCCTAGACGATCTCGACGGTCTCAAGCCGGACATCTTGATGGAGTGCACCGGCGCACCGGTCGTCATCAAGGATGCCTTCGGCCGCACGTCGTCCGGTGGCATCGTATGCCTGGTCGGCGTTTCGGCCCCAGGGCATGCGATGAATGTCGATGTTGGCGGTCTCAACCGCACCATGGTGCTCGACAACGACACCGTATTCGGCAGCGTCAATGCCAACCGCAAGCATTATGAGGATGCCGTCACTGCGCTGCAGCGGGCGGACAAAAGCTGGCTGGCCAGGCTGATCACCCGCCGGGTGCCGGTCGAGGACTGGACGCAAGCCCTCGATCAAAAGCCCGACGACATCAAGGTCGTCGTCGATTTCTCCTGACCAATAGCCTTACCGCAACCATGTCGACCCGGATCGAAGATTATGCGTTGATCGGCGACTGCAAGAGCGCGGCGCTGGTTGCCCGCGACGGATCGATCGACTGGCTGTGCTGGCCGCGTTTTGATTCGGAGGCGTGCTTCTGCGCGTTGCTCGGGTCGCGCGATCACGGCCGCTGGCTGGTCGCGCCGCGTGAGAAGGCCCGCATCACGCGCCGCTACCGGCCTGGCACGCTCATTCTCGAAACTTATTTCGAAACGCGCGATGGTGCAGCGACGCTGGTCGATTTCATGCCGTTCCGCAGCGACCATTCAGAGATCATTCGGGTTGTGATCGGCACGCGCGGCCAGTTGGCTATGCACACGGAGCTCATCCTGCGCTTCGGCTACGGCGCCGTCGTGCCATGGGTGACAAGGCTGGAAAATGGCGCGCTGCGCGCCATCGCCGGACCCGACATGGTGATATTGCGCACGCCCGTGCACATTACGGGCAAGGATATGACCAGTGTCGGTGAGTTCACCATCAGCCGCGGCGAAACGATTCCGCTGGTGCTGACCTATTCGCGCTCGCATCGGCCCGTGCCCGATTCGCTCGACCCGATGGCGGCGCTGCAAGCGACCGAATCGTTCTGGACGGAATGGTCGGCAAAATGCCGGCCGGCGGGAAAGTGGACCGAGGCCGTGCGCCGGTCGATCATGACGCTCAAGGCGCTGACCTACGCACCGACCGGAGGCATCGTCGCCGCGCCGACGACCTCGCTGCCGGAGCTCATGGGCGGCGAGCGCAATTGGGATTATCGCTTTTGCTGGCTGCGCGATGCCACGCTGACGCTGCTCGGCGCCATGCATGGCGGCTATTACGAGGAAGCCCAAGCTTGGCGCGAATGGCTGTTGCGCGCCGTCGCCGGCAGCCCGAATCAGCTTCAAATCATGTACGGCATCGGCGGCGAGCGCCGGCTCGCCGAATGGGTCGCCGACTGGCTGCCCGGCTACGAGAATTCCAAGCCGGTGCGTATCGGCAATGCGGCGCACACGCAGCTCCAACTCGACGTGTTCGGCGAGATCATGGACGTGCATCATCAGGCGCGGCGCAACGGGCTTTCGACCAACGAGTCGGGATGGGACACACAAGTCAAATTTCTCGAGCACCTGAAAGAAATCTGGCACAACCCCGATCAGGGAATTTGGGAAATGCGTGGGCCGGCGCAGCATTTCACCTATTCGAAGGTGATGGCATGGGTGGCGTTCGACCGCACCATCAAGAGCGCCGAGACATTCGGGCTCGAAGGGCCGCTCGATGAGTGGCGCAAGTTGCGAGACGAAATCTTTGACGAGGTCTGCGAACGGGGCTTCAACAAGAAATTGGGCAGTTTCGTCCAGGCCTATGAGTCTGATCAGCTCGACGCCAACTTGTTGCTGTTGCCCTGCGTTGGCTTCCTGCCGGTTTCCGATCCGCGTATCGAAGCCACGGTCAATGCGATCGAGCGGCATCTGCTGCGTGACGGCTTCGTGATGCGGTACAGCACGGAGCAGGTCGAGGACGCTCTGCCGCCCGGCGAAGGCGCGTTTCTGGCCTGTAGCTTTTGGCTGGTCGACGTGTATATGCTGCAGGACCGCTTCGACGACGCGGAAAAATTGTTTCAGCGACTCGTCGATCTGCGCAACGATCTCGGGCTCCTCAGTGAAGAATATGATCCGCGCGCCAAGCGCCTGGTCGGCAATTTCCCGCAGGCTTTCTCGCATCTGGCGCTGGTGAACAGCGCCTACAATCTGACACGCGAGCGCAAGCCGGTGCATCAGCGCGCCCAAGACGAGCACGCGCCGCCCGAAGAGGTGACCGCGCCGGCGCCTGCCAAGTGAACGGGCCGGCAATCCATCCGCCTTTTTCCAAATGCCAGGTCGGCCGGCGACGAAGTGCCCCGCATTGCGTGTTGACGGTTCAAGTCGGTATCGCCAAAGTGACCCGCCGCCTGGTTCATCAGGCCTGAATCACATCCGGGGAAGGGGAGTGTCATGGACCCGTGCCGCATAACACGAGCAATTTTTGGGGTCGTTCTGGTTGGTGTCTGCCTCACGATTGCCGTTCATGGTGTAGACGCCGCCGTAAAATACGGCAGGCCGATAAATTCCAACCATGCGGCAGTGGCGCGGGGTAAATATCTGGTCACGTTCGGAAGCTGCACCGATTGCCACACGCCCGGCAACTTTTTTGGCAAGCCGGACATGAAGAGATTCCTCGGCGGATCGGATGTCGGCTTCGCGATTCCCGGGTTGGGAGTTTTCGTCGCACCGAACCTGACGCCGGATAAGCAGACCGGACTGGGAAACTGGACCGAGCAGCAGATCGTGACCGCACTGACGACCGGAAAAACGCCCGACGGTCGCATCCTGGCGCCGATCATGCCCTGGCATGCTTACGCCAACCTGACGAAATCCGACGCACTGGCGATCGCCGCCTATCTCAAGAGTCTGCCGCCGGTGTCACATCAGGTCGGCGGACCTTACGGCCCGAGCCAGACGCCCAAGGAATTCGTCATGGTCGTCGTCCCGCCCGGCGTTTACGTCGGTCTGCCGAAGCCCGGCGCACCGGCAGCAACCTCGGCTCCCGCGCCTGCATCTTCGGCAGCGCCGGCAGCCGTGCCGCCAACGCCCGCCAAGTGAGTTGCTGAAAAACGGGCCGCAGTCAGTGCCGGCGCAATAGCCGGCTCTGGCGCGCCGCTTCGAATCGTCGATGACACCGTTGCGGCCACTGCGCCGGCGTCTCAAAAAAAGCCGACGGACTCGCAGCCGGTGCCGACACGGTAGCTCGCCTTGGCTCGCCGGTTCGGGATGTCGATGACATGCATGGAGCCGTCGCCCTGGCAGACGACGAATAATTCGTCGCCGCGGAACGCCATGTCCATGGGCTGGCTGCCGACCTTGATCGCGGTCTGCTCGCGAAACGACGGATCGACGAGACTCACCGTGTCGCTGTTCAGGCTGGTGACGCCGATCAGGCTGTTGTCGGGGGCGTAGCGCGCAATCTGCGCCGCCTTCGGTACGTCCTTCAGCGCTACCTCGTTGCGCACTTTGCCGGCTTCGGTGTCGATCAGGATCAGCTTCGGCTCGGCGTCGTCGACCGCGACCACGGTGCGGCCGTCCGCCGAGATGGCGATTCCGGCGAGCGGGCGCGGCGTCTTGATCTTGCCCAGCAATTTTCGTCGCGGCAGGTCGATGACGGAAACCGCGCCGTCTTCCTCGTTCTCGGTGTAGAGCCGCTGGCCGTCCGGAGAGATGATGAGGCGGTGGCCGTTGGTCGATCCGGAGTCGATGGCTTCCACCACCTTGTTCATCTTCCGATCGATCACCGCGACCACGGCGCTGTTCTCGCACGTGATGTAGATGAGCCCGTCGGGGCCGAGCTTGAGCGTATGCGGCGCGATATAGGGCCGCAGATCGATGGTGCCGACGTGGGCGCGCTTGTTGAGATCGAAGATGCAAAGGAAATGCTGCGGATTGGGATTGCGGCCATGGATGCCGTCGCCGAAGATCGGCACATAGGCGAGGCCGGTTTCCGCCACCACCAGCAGTTCGTGCACTGTGCGCGGAAAGCCGTCGATCACAATCTCGGTTTCATAGGTCACCGGATTGAGGAACAGAACTTTGGCGCCCATTTTGTCGACTGCGATCATTCCGCGTGAGCTGGCTGCACTGGGCATCGTCTCGGGCTCCCTGGTCATCTCAGTTCATGTTAGCGCGGATCGCGTCGGAAATTCCATTCGGCGCGGATCGCGCTGGAACTACCATGTCGCGATTGTGCAGCAGCGTACAGATGCGCGACAGTATATTCCGCTGGCGTTGTCTGATAGAATAATCTCGCTTCGATCGTCGGTGTGTTTGGCGCGGTGTCAGCGTCACGGCGGGCGCGAAGGGGCGGTGCGGCCTAAACCTGGCTCGTCCGCAATGACCAACCAAGAATGCTGACCATAGGGGGCGGAGGTGATGTCATGGAAACGCCGATCGAGGTAGCCGGCTGGATCAACGGCCGAAGGGTCAGTAGCCTTCAAATTTTGGTGCTCGTGTGCTGCGCGGCCGCAGCCGCCATCGAAGGCTTCGATACCCAGAACATTGGCTACGTGGCGCCGGCGATCATTCGCGATTGGCACATTCCGCCACACGAATTCACCACCGTGTTCGTCAGCGGACTGATCGGCTTGTTGATCGGCTGCCTCGTGGTTGCGCCGCTGGCCGATTGGCTGGGTCGCAAACGAATTCTGATCGGATGCCTTATCGCCTTCGGCATTTTTTCGCTTGTCTCGGCGACGGCGCACTCGATGCTTTCGCTCAGCGTGCTACGGTTCCTCACCGACATGGGCTTGGCCGGCGGCATGGCAAACGCCATCGCCATGACGTCCGAATATTTTCCGGCCCGCATGCGCTCGTGGATGACGGTCATCATGTTCTGCGGCTTCCCGCTGGGCGCTTCCCTCGGCGGCTTCCTGGCTGCGGCGATTATTCCCACCTATGGCTGGCCGATGGTCTTCGTTGTCGGCGGAATTCTGCCCCTGGTGCTGGCGGCGCTGTTCGTGATGTTTCTCCCGGAATCGATCAGGCATCTCGTCGTCAAAGAAATGAATCCCGATCAAATCGGGGCAATCTTGCGCCGGATCGATCCGCACAGCGACCTGCCGCGTGGGACGCGTTTTGTCATGGCGGAAGAACGCGTGCCTGGTCTGACCGTCAAGCACCTGATGCGGGAGGGTCGCGCCTTAGGTACTGTGCTGATCTGGATCGTGTTCTTCATGAGCTTGCTCGACATTTTCCTGCTGACGAGCTGGCTGCCAGAGGTGCTGCATGATGCGGGTTTCTCGATCTCGGCGTCGGCGATCGCCACCGCGGCGCTTCAGGGAAGCGGCGTCGTCGGCGCGTTTGCGGTCGGGCCGTTGCTCGATCGGCGCGGCTGTCTCGCCGTGCTATTGCCGCTTTATCTGCTCGCCGCAATCGGCATTGCCGCGATTGGGTCGGTCGGCGGCTCGTTCCTCCTGATCCTGTTGGTCTCCTGCGCGGCCGGCGTCGGCATTGTTACCGGCCAGAATGTTGCCAACGCGTTCGCCGCCGTTTTCTATCCGACTTATATTCGCGCCACCGGCGTCGGCTGGGCGCTTGGCATCGGTCGCATCGGCGCAATCGTCGGCCCCACCGTCGGTGGCATCATGTTGGCGATGCACTGGACCCGCGCCGAGATTTTCGGCGCCGGCGCCATTCCGTCGGTGATTGCCGCACTTGCTGTTCTTGGCCTTATCAGGTTGGAGAGGGCGAAGAAAATTGCGACACCACCGGCCCAGCGGCCGCTCTCGGCGCCGCGCTGATTGAATGATCGTTGCGGCCGGCGTGACCGAGACGTCATCCGGATTGGCATGCCGGGCGACGGCTCGGCCGACTCGTTAGCAAACCGCTGCAATATCTGGGGAGGATCGGTTCATGAATGCCGTGGCGTCGCGCAACATCAAGTTCATCAGCCACAGCGACCAGGGCGGCCGCGGCGACGGCGTGCAGGTCATGGTCAATCGCGGCTTCGCCTATATCGGCCACGGCTTTTCCAACGGCATCACCGTCATCGACGTGCGCGATCCCAAAAATCCGAAAGCTGTGAACTTCATCGCCTGTCCGCCGAATACCCGTGCGCACCATCTGCAGACGCATGGCGATTTGCTCTTGGCGGTCAACGGACCCAGCGTCTGGACCATGCAGGTGAGCCAGGAGGCCTATTTTTCCGGCAGCTCGGCCGAGCAGCTCAAGGACCAGCGGTTTACCGGCGGGCTACGCGTCTACGATCTGTCGCGGCCGGAAGCACCCCGCGAAATCGCTTTCCTGCCGCTCGGCGGTTTGGGACCACACCGCATTTGGTATGTCGGCGGTCGCTACGCCTATGTTTCGGTGCATCTGCCCGAATTTTCCGACCATGTGCTGGTGATCGTCGATATGGCGGAGCTGACGCGACCGCAGGTCGTCGGCAAATTTTGGCTGCCGGGCATGTGGTCCGTCGGCGGCGAGCAGCCGACTTGGCCGAAGGGCCGGCGCTACGCGCTGCATCACGCCCTGGTGGCCGGCAATCTCGCCTATGGCGCTTGGCGCGATGGCGGGCTCGCCGTGATCGACGTGGCCGATCCGAAGAAGCCGGTGCTCGTTTCGCATCGGAACTGGGATCCACCGTTCGGCGGCGGCACCCATTCGCCGCTGCCGTTGCCGGACCGCAATCTGCTGGTGGTCGCCGACGAGGCGAACTTCGCCGATTGCAAACTCGGCCTGCGCTATATCTGGATCTTCGACGTGCGCGTGCCGGCCAATCCGGTGAGCATTGCCACGTTCCCGGTTCCGGATGAGGCGGAGTATTGCAAGAAGGGCGGTAATTTCGGCCCGCACAATCTTTGGGAGAACCGGCCCGGAGCGTTCCAGAGTTCCCAAATCATTTTTGCGACGATGCACAATGCCGGCGTGCGCGCTTATGACATCAAGAATCCGTTTGCCCCGCGGGAAATCGCCTATTTCGTGCCATCCGATCCCAAACGCATGTTCGATCCGCGACCCAATCGGCCGCAAGTGATCCAATCCTGCGATTGCTTCGTCGATGCCGATGGCGTGATGTATCTCACCGATTCCAACGCTGGGCTGAACATCATGCAGTTCGAGGGCGCGTAGTCGTCTGGCGCATCCACATTGACAGTGGGACAGCGCCCCTTCACAGTGGGTCGCACCAAGAACCGCACAAGCGGCCGCAGGGGCATTCCGGGGAGAATTTAAATGGCTCAGACAATCGAAGCATTCGTCGGCTCATCCTTGGATGAGGCGAAGATTACGCCGCTCCATGTCAAGATAATCTCACTCATTGCCGCGGGCTATTTCTTCGATGTCATCGATTACATCGTGCAGGGCTCGCTGTTCCCCGACATGATCAAATCGGGTTTCGCTACGCCCGGCGGCGCCGCCGCGATCGTCAGCGCCACCACGCTCGGCATGTTCATCGGGACCATCGCCCAGGGCGAATTCACCGACCGGTTCGGCCGCCGCTTCGTCTATCAGTTCAATCTTCTGCTGTTCGGCGTGTTCACGATCCTCGGCGCCTTCTCGCCGAATATCACCGTCCTGGTCGCTTGCCGCTTCATCGCCGGCCTTGGGCTCGGCTCTGAGCAGCCGCTCTGCTTCGCCTATGCCGGCGAATATTCGCCCAAGGCGATCCGCGGCCGCGTCCTGTCGATCATCCATTTCGTCGGCGGCGCCTGCGTGTGGCCGATCTCAACGCTGTTCGTCCTCGCCTTCCGCGACAAGCTCGGCTGGCAAGGCGTGTGGGTTTGCTTCGGTGTCGGCGCGCTGATCGTCTGGGTGCTCCGCTTTACGCTGCCCGAGTCGCCGCGCTATCTGTCGACGCACGGGCGCGGCCAAGACGCGCTCGACGTGCTCGCCCGTCTCGGCATCGCGGCGCCGAAGGAGCCGCTGACGACCGACGCCGCGAGCGACAGCAAGAGCGACCCGTTCGGGGTCGTCTTCAGCATGTTCCCGGTCCGCGTCATCGCCGGCATGATCTGTTTCTCCGCGTTCTTCGGTGTTGCCATCGGTCTTGGTGCGTGGCTGCCCAGCATCATGGTCGACAAGGGTTTCACCATCACCAAGTCGCTCACTTACACCCTCGCCATGAACTTCGCGGTGCCGTGCGCCAGCATCTGCATGATGTACACGCTCGATAAGTTCGGCCGCAAGATCACGTCGATCGTCGCTTTCATCGGAGCAGGCCTCACGGCCATCGCGTTTGCGAACGCGGCGTCCGATACCGAGCTCTTGGTCACCGGCTTCATCATGGTGTTCTTCATTCAGGTTGCCGGCAATGCGATGCAGATCTTCGCGTCCGAGGTGTTTCCGACCAATGCGCGGGCCTCGGGCTTTGGTTGGGCCGCGGGCGTCGGCCGGCTCGCCACGTCCGGCATCGTTCCGGCGATCCTGTGGATCAAGAATGGCTGGGGGCTGCCGACGGTATTCATCTGTCTCGCGATCGTGCTTTTGATCGCCGCGGTTTCGGTGATTTTCCTCGGTCCGGAGGCGCGGCAGAAGAGTCTGGACGAGATCGCGCCGCCGACGGCTTAGACCAATTGCGTGGTCCGCCGCTTGTTCATCAAGCAAGCGGCGGCCAGAGCATGACCCGGAAAAAGCCTGTCCTCGGACTTGATCCGGGGATGGATACCGGTTTTCCGAACAGATCATGCTTCATCAAAATCCTGCCAGACTAGAGCGCCAAATCGATTCAGCTTGAAACGATCGCGCTCTAGCTTGATCATCGCCTGCTTGGCGGCATGCGATTGTATTTCGCTGCGTACGCATGTTGCGTTTGGCACGCAAATGCGTGGCCAGAAACTCGGTACCTTCGAGCGACGCACTGGCCGAAAGGTCGCGCCGAAGGGGGCATACCCACTTCCAGGATCATGCTCTAAAATACGGGCTGCGGCCTGGAAAAAAGCCAACGGACCGCGACAAGCCGATCCTCCGAGGCGCGGACCTGCGCCGACGAGGCGATCGAATAAACAAATGTGAGAGGAACGTCCACCATCGAGGGAGCAATGACATGGAAACGCTCGTCCCGGTCGGCATCTTGGTCGCGACGTGGGTCCTCGTGATCTGGGGCTCCATTTATTTCAACAAAAATCTCAATTGAGTAAAGGGTGCTCTGCCTGCAATGAGCTGCCGGTTGCTCTCGCGCCCGCTCATCCGCGCCAGTAACGGTCCTCCCAGCTTCGCGATAGCCGCATCGCGGAGAGGATCAGGCCGGCCATGGAATAAGTCTGCGGGAAATTGCCCCACAGCGTGCCGGTCTTTGGGTCAACGTCTTCGGAAAGCAACCCATAGCGGTTGCGATGACTGAGCGCATCGATGAACAGGTCGCGCGCGGCGTCGCGCCGCCCAAGCGACCACAGCGCGTCGATCAGCCAGAACCGGCAGATCAGGAACGCCGTCACCGGCATTCCGAAATCGTCGGCGTTGGCGTAGCGCATGACGTGCTTTTCGCGCATCAATTCGCGCTCCATGGCGGCCACGGTCGAAGAAAAGCGCGGGTCGTCCACTTCGACGACGCCGAGATCGGCAAGCAGCAGCACGCTGGCATCGAGATCATCCGAGCCGAACGCCGCGGTAAAGGCGCCGCGCTTCTCGTTCCAGGCGCCATCGAGCAGCGCGGCGTGAATCGGATCGGCAATCGAATTCCAATGCTTGGCCCGATCCGTCAGGCCAATGCGCGCAGCGATTGCGGCAAGCCGCTGACAGCCCGCCCAGCACATTGCCGCCGAATGGGTATGAATGCGCGAGCGCCCGCGATATTCCCAGATGCCGGCATCCGGTTCGAACGCTTTGTTGGCGGCGCGGTCGCCGAGCGATTCGAGCAAATGAAACAACCCTTCGTCGCCCGGTCGCGGCAGGCGGCGGTCGAAAAACATCGGCATGGCGGCGAGAATGACGCTGCCATAGGCGTCATGCTGAACCTGCCCGACTGCAGCGTTGCCGATCCGCACCGGGCCGTCGCCGCGATAGCCTTCGAGGTCGGGTGCGGTCCGTTCCTCGATCATGATCGTCGGCACCACGCTGTAGACCGGACGCAATTCGTGGTCGGGCTTCGCCGCGATCGAAAGAGTGAAGGAGATGAACTCCTCCATGGTGCGCGTCGCGCCGATGCGGTTGAGGGCTTGGACGACGAAATAGGCATCGCGCAGCCAGCAGTAACGGTAGTCCCAGGTGCGACCGGAGGAAGGTGCCTCCGGAATTGAGGTGGTATGGGCGGCAATGACCCCGCCGGTCTCGTCGAAATTGCTGAGCTTGAGTGTGATGGCCGCGCGAATAATGGCCTCCTGCCAATCGTATGAGATCGACAATCGGCGGACCCATTCCATCCAATAATCGTGCGTGCGTTCGACAAAATCCCGGCAGGTCTTCTGCAGATCGCCGGTAAAGGGTTCGTCCGGACCAAACACCAGGTGCAGCGGGCGGGTCACAACAAAGGACGCTTCGTTGTCGATCAACGACAGCGGTGCATCCGTGGTCAACCGGATCACGAAGCCGTCGCGGGAGTAGCGGATGTGGTTGCTGCCGAGCGAACTGTGCGGCAGAGGCTTCCCGTACTCGCAGGTGGGGCGCATCCTGATGGTAATGCGCGGCAGGCCGGCGACCGGCTCGATGATGCGAAAAAGCTGCGGCGGCCGAAAGACGCGGCCGAACTGGCGAAAGCGCGGGGCGAAGTCGGTGATCCGCACCTTGCCGCCTTGCCGGTCGGTCAGTTCGGTGGCGACAATCGCCGTATTGCGCACATATTCGGAATGAAACTCCGTCATGTCGTCGAGCACGACGTCGGAGAAGCCCTTCTCTTTGGCTCCCGACACCAGTCGGCAGAAAATCGGGTCGCCGTCGAATCGCGGATAGCACCACCAAACAAGACGCGAGCATGGATCGACCAAAGCAGCCGTGCGGCCGTTGCCAATGACCGCAAGATCAAGCCCGTGATCCTTCATTCTGCCGTGCCCCGGCGGTCGGTTGCGATGCGTCCGAGCCACGTGCGCACCGATTCCGGCGTCTCGAAACGGCCGTTGGCGTTTGCAATGACGCGGCCAACGGAAAGACCCAGCCCGCCGAACTTTGAGATGATGCCGAACACCGGTTCGTCGGTCGTATCGTCGCCAATGAAGATTGGATTGCGACTCGCAAACGGCGGGTATCGCATCAATTCGCACACCGCCGTTGCCTTGTTGACGCCGGCCGCCTTGATTTCGACAACCAGCTTGCCGGGAAGGATTTCAACCGAGTCACGCGGCTCACTCGCACAAATCTCTTCGACCGCCACTCGCAGCGCGTCCGCCTGGTCCGACGCGAGCCGATAGTGCAGGGCGAGCGAATACCCCTTGTCCTCGACCAGGATACCGGGACCGAGCTCGGTGAGACTCGCAAGTTTGCGCTTGAGGGCTGCGCGCAGCGGTGTTGCGCACATCCGCGGCTCGGCACTTGCGATCGGACGCAATTCGGCACCGTGCCCGCCGATGGCGGCGAGCTGCAGGGGCGAGAAAATCAGATCGATGTCGTTGAGCGACCGCCCGCTGACCAACGCCACTGCGCCGCCGGTAAGCCCATCAAGGCGTGCGAGCGTCCGCCGCAGCGCCGGCGGCACCCAGACCTGCTGCGGCGAGGGTGCGAGATCGAGGATGGTGCCGTCGATGTCAAGCAGGATCGCGCACTTCTCCAGATCGGGGACGAGCGCAGGTTCAACAAGCTCCATGTCGAGGTCCGAAATTTCCATATTCATGTGTGCTATCGAATTGACCTTTCAATCGACGAATGCAAGCGGTCGGCTCACTGTTTCCAGCGGTTTGCGCTCGGCCGCGATCCCCCACCGCGCTTCGACCACGGCGGCGGCGATCATCAGTATGGAACCAAGGGCATAGCCGAGGGCAACGCTGCCACGCGAGCCGGTATTGATCAGCACGCCGAACAAGAGCGGTCCGATGATACCGCCGATGCCGGTGCCGATGGCATAGAAGAACGCGACGGCGAGCGCCCGGATTTCGAGCGGGAAAATCTCGCTCACCGTGAGGTAAGCCGAGCTCGCAGCCGCCGAGGCAAAGAAAAAGACGATCATCCAGGCGATCGTCAGCTCCCGCGCCGAGAGGAGATCTTGGCTGAACAGATAGGCGGTGATCGCAAGCATGGCGCCCGACAGCGCGTAAGTCGACGCGATCATGATTTTGCGGCCGATGGTGTCGAATAAGTGGCCGAGCAGTAGCGGTCCGAGCACGTTGCCGGCCGCAAACGGGAGGATGTACCAGCCGATGCTGTCCGCCGGCGTGCCGTAGAAGTCGCTCAGAATCAGCGCATAGGTGAAGAAGATCGCGTTGTAGAAGAAAGCCTGGGCGGCCATCAACGTCAGGCCGACGAGCGTGCGCTGACGGTAGGTCTTAAACAGCGTGAGTGCGACTTCGCGCAACGGCGTGTGGTCGCGCATGCGCAGCCGCACGTGCTCGCGCGTGCCGGCAGCGCCAAGCCGCGCCTCGATTCCGCGCATGACCGCTTCCGCTTCGTGCGGGAAGCCGTGCGTCACCAGCCAGCGCGGGCTTTCGGGAATCCACAGCCTCATCACAACAATGATAAGGCCGATTGTGGCGCCGATCAGGAATGCCAGTCGCCAGCCGAGCGCCGGGTTGATGAAACTGGGGTCAAGCAACACGATTGTACCGCCCGCCCCAAGCGCCGCGCCAAGCCAAAAGCTGCCGTTGATGAGGAGATCGGTCCAGCCGCGCAACCGCGCCGGAACAAGCTCCTGGATCGTCGAATTTATGGCCGTATATTCGCCACCGATGCCGGCGCCGGCGAGGAACCGGAATACGATAAAGCTTGACGCGTTCCATGACAGCCCAGTAGCTGCGGTCGCCAGGAGATAGACCGCGAGCGTGATCGTGAACAGCTTCTTGCGACCCAGCCGATCGGTGAGCCAGCCGAAGAAAAACGCTCCAAGTACTGCGCCCGCGAGATAGCAACTCCCCGCGAGACCGACCTGCGCGTTGCTCAAAGCCAGTCCGGAACTCTGTTTGAGCTCTCCGGACAATGCGCCGGCAAGCGTGACTTCCAGGCCGTCGAGAATCCAGGTGATGCCCAAGGCAACAATCACCAGCAGATGGAATCGACCAAATGGCAGGGCATCAAGGCGTGACGGGATATCGGTCTCGACGACATCGCCGTACTGCGGGACCATGCCGCCAACGAGGTCTTGTGCCCGATTCCGTTGCGAAGGAGACGGGGCGGGGCGGTGGCTGATATTTGGATGCGGCAATGCGTTGCCAGCGTAAATGACCATGTCTGGATGCCGCCAAGCCCAGGGTGCCCGCTCGGTAACGCCTCGTGCGGTCGAGTGTTCCCGCTGCCAACGAGCGAGGCCTTGGACAGGTTCAGGGCTGAATTGCAGGCACCGGGAGGGAGCTTACCGCGATTTCGCCGCCTTGCCGGATGGAGACACCCGCGGAAGGCTTTGTCCTGAATTGACGGCTCGGCCGATCGAGCAGTCGCAGGCCGCCGAATCGCCGATTGCGAATCGATTCTGACAGCCGGGTATTCGGCCTCAGACCTCGTGGCGCTGACGAGGCGCCACCCAACGAACCGTGCCGCCCCGATGCCGTGATTGTCGATTGCGGCGTGGCATCGCCATTTGTCGTTAACGACCGACCCGTCATGAGACCTGCCACGCGCCTGGATACGCCGCCAAGCGGCCGGCGTGCTCCAATGAGGCCGAGCTTCGCCGTCGCGGAAGCAAATAGGTTGACTTCAGAGCCATTTGGGACGATTGGCTTCTGATCGTTGGTGCGATGCACTGATCCGACGAAATTCCTTGCTGACTCGGCGGGATTGCGTGCCGGCAAGTCTGCGACCTGATACGCCGTTTGCGTCTTCGGACCAGTGGCGCTCTGGGCGCGAAGTGCAACCGTACCGGCGAGCAAGCCGGCACGGAGTTGTGCGAGCAAATGCGACGAAAGCGAAGTGGACGAGTCCGGGCGATGACGGTCTCGACAGTGGCACTCACTGGCCACGCCCCGGCATGCGCACCAGGCGGTTCGATCGTGATCACAAGCCGCCGTCAATGCGGTTTCATTCCCGGCCGTGGCCCGGTCCGTTTGCTCAATGGTTCGCTCGGCGAGCGCGACATGGGGTTGATGCGAGTTGGATTGGCAAGCTTACGCGTTCCATTGGATGGGCGTGGCTTAGGTGACGCGCCTTGATTGTCGAAGCCGCCCGGCGACTGGAGATTCCGCGGCGTCTGCGCGCCTTGGTGCGGGCGCGAGAATCGAGCCTGATCGCGTTGGCGGCGCTGGTCGGTGTGATTGGCGGGCTCGTTGTCGGCGTCATGGGTGGGGGTGTCGACTTGCTCCACCAATTCTTTTTTCAATTACAACCCGGTGAACGGCTGTCGGGGCAACTCTCGCTTAATCCAGTGCTCGCAATCCTGGTGCCGACCGCCGGGGGACTCATATTCGGCATCGCGACCGAGGTGATCAAACGTTGGCGACCCGACCGGGAAATCGATCCGATCGAAGCCAACGCCTTGCATGGCGGCCGCATGTCGCTGATCGGCAGCGTGATCGTCGCCGCGCAAACGGTGTGGTCGAGCGGCGTGGGCGCTTCGGTCGGACTTGAGGCCGGCTATACGCAGCTCGCGAGCGGGATCGCGTCGCGCATCGGCAACGCGTTCCGGCTGCGACGGGCGGACTTGCGCATTCTGGTGGGTTGCGGCGCCGCAGCCGGAATTGCCGGCGCGTTCGGCGCGCCGCTGGCCGGCGCGTTCTACGGCTTCGAGCTTATCATCGGCAGCTATGCCCCGAGCAGCCTGGCGCCGGTGGGTCTTTCGGCGTTGATCGGCTATCTGGTTGCGCGGTCTTTGTCGCCGGCCGATCTCGGTGTGGTCGCTCCCGAGCAGACCACGATTGTGGCTCACGACCTCGTTCTCGCCGCCACCACCGGCCTGCTCGCAGCCGTGGTTGGCATTCTTCTCATGCGCGGTGTTGCATTGTGCGAAGCGCTGTTTTCGCGCTTGCGGCTGAGGCCGGCGCTGCGCACGATGGTTGGCGGCATCGTGGTGGGTCTTCTGGCGATGGAGGCGCCACAGGTGATGTCGTCCGGTCACGGCGCTTTGCGCGTTGCCGGAATGCTCGACTTGCCGCTTCGTTCGATCGCGCTGCTTTTTTTGCTGAAGATTTTGGCGTCGATTGCTTCGCTGGGGTCCGGATTTCGCGGCGGCTTGTTTTTCTCTTCGCTTCTGACCGGAGCGCTTGGCGGCCATCTGTTGGCGGTCGCCCTGACGATGTTTTGGCCGACGGTCTATTTCGATCCAAATGCTTACGCCGTGATCGGCATGAGTGCGCTCTCGGCCTCGGTTATCGGTGGACCATTGACGATGACGTTCATCGCTTTGGAAACCACCAACGATCTATGGCTGACGACGGCGGTGCTGATCGCCGTGATCATTGCCGCACAGGTGACGAGAGAGGTATTCGGTTATTCGTTTGCCACTTGGCGCTTTCATCTGCGTGGCGAGACCATCCGCAGCGCTGCCGATATCGGCTGGATGCGCGACCTGACGGTCGGCAAAATGATGCGACAAGACGTGCAAACGGCGCACGCCTCGTCCAATATCGCGTCGTTCCGCGAAGCTTTCCCGCTGAGTTCGACGGCCTATGTGGTCGCCGTCGATGAGGACGACCGCTATGTCGGGCTCGTCCACGTGGCGGAGGCTCATGCGACGGAAGTCTCGCCGGACAAATCCGTCAAGGATCTGCTCCATTACACCGACGACCTGTTGCTGCCGGGAATGGCCGTGAAGGAGGCGGTGCTCGCCTTCGATCGCGCCGAGGCGGAGGCGCTCGCGGTCGTCGATTCCTACCGCGACCGACACGTCACCGGATTGTTGACCGAAGCCTATGTGCTGCGTCGCTATTCCGCCGAACTCGAACGCCGCCGCCGAGAAATGGTCGGCGACGAGTAGCCGCGCGTTCCGCTTTCTCTTCACCTCTCCCCGCCGCGGAGAGGGGGCGCGCTGCGCAAACTCTGTCGTCTCGCATCGAGCGCGCGAATGCAACGCGCACCGGCCCCGAACCTGCGCTAATCCCGCGGTTGAATGCGCGTGATCCAGCCTTCGTGATCGACGTACCAGACCGTGACCGGATCCGTGGAATTGTCGATCCAGCTTTCGCGGTCGATGCCATAGGGTTCCGGCAGCACATATTCGGTGAACTGCTCGGTCTTCGGATCAAAGCGGAAATAACGGCCTGAGTGCATCTCGCCGCCCCAGACGTCGCCGTTCTTGTCGGCTTGTGCGGTGTACATGGAGGCGTAGGGCGTCGGCAGCGGATATTCGTGAATCCGCTTCTCGGCCATATTGAACTCGATGAGTTCGCCGCCGCGGCCGCCGGCCCAGTAATTGTCGTGAAGATCGAATTCGCCGCGCGCCGGGCCGGAGTTCTTGCTGGTGTCGGGCTCATAGACCTCGCCGGACTTGGTATCCGCGACAATGACGCCGTCGCGCGGCCAGGCGCCGCCGCCGAAATAGCGGCCGTCCTTGCTGATAGCGCTGCCATAGGTGCCGGGGAATTTCTTGGTAATGATGCTGAGCACCGGATTGCCCGTCATCGCGTCGACCTTGGTGACTTTCATGTCGCGCGCCTTCCAGATGTAGCCATCCGGGTCGATCGCATAGTTGCCGCCCATCGGCGAATTCAGCGCCTCCCTGACGTGCCACGGAATGCGCTTGAAATCGCCGGTCTTCGGATCAAGGCGCCAGATATTGTGCGCCCAATTCTCCGAACCCCACACGATCCCGTTCTTGTCGACATGGATCCAATGAGTGCCGGGAAGCGCGCCGGCCTGCACCGGGGGTACGTGAAACTCGGCGACCTTACCGGTGGTGGGGTCCAATCGTCCGATGTAGGAGCTGCGGTGCGTGCTGTACCAGATATTGCCGTCGGCATCGCCCGATACATCGTGCGTGGCGATTTCAAGACGCGGCAATTCGTACTCGGTGATGACGACTCTCGTTGCTCGACCTTGTGGCCGTGGCAGCGTGATGAAGCCCGGATCGGGCGTTTGCGGGCCGCGTACTCTTGTCAGCCAGTGCACCAGCCGGGCCTCGTCTTCGTCCGAGAAACGACCGCGCTTGTTGATGTTGATGAGCGGGGAGCCCGCGCCGTGAATCATCCTGTAAAGGATCTTGCTCCAGCCGGCTTCGTCGTAGCGGTTGCGGAAGATCTGCTGATAGGAATGACACCAGTTGCAATTGACGGTCAAAAGTCGTTTTTCGGCACCAGTGCCGCTCAAGCTCATCAGCCACTCCGACCCCGTCATTTGCGCGGCGATTTCCGGATAGGGCGGCAGCACGTCCGAATTGGTGATGCGCTCGAGCGCGATATCGGGGAGGTGATTTGCGCCGTCGATCGCGACGCTTTCCTTGACGTATGGAAAGAATTCGCGCGGCTGTGCGATTCGCAGCGTGTAGCTGCCGGGCGCAAGTTTTGGGAATTCGTAATGGCCGTTGGCGTCGCTGAACACCGTCGTGCGGATCGCGGTGTCCTTCGAGATTAACTGCACCATCATGCCCTCGAGCAGATCGCCCTTCGCGGTCTTGACGATGCCATAGGGGCCGCCAAAGAGGTTATTGCGCTGCGGGACGTTGGTTTGCGGCGCCTGGCCGCGATAGGCGGGATTGAGCGGAGGAGCGTCGGAGTTCCAACAACACTCTTCACGGATAAAGGCCACGAGATCGTCAATATCGGCGTCGCTCAGCGTGTATTTGTACGCCGCCATGTCGGCGCTGCCGTTTCGGATCTGGTTCTTCACCGTTTCGTCGTTCACCGGCTGCCCGTTGTAGAGCGCCGGAAGCTTGTAGAGACCCTTGAGCTTGGGAACGTCCTGGGTGAACTCGTTATGACAGAACCAGCATTTGTAATAGAAAATTTCTCGGCCGCGCTCCGGCCCGCTGCTGGCGGCCTTCTTGAATTGATAGATTTTGTCCGCCTTCTGCAAATAATCCATCGGCGGTCCGTTGGCGGTGGTGTCGCCGGCGTTCTCCTGCGCAAATGCCGGTGCCACGATCAGCCATGACGCAAGCAGGGCCAAAATCGTCAGCGCAGCGGTCCGGATCGGCCTTCCTTGGATCGGATGCATTCTCTCCCCCTCGTGCGCGTGGATCGATATCTCGTCATCCATCGCCGTCGTGCGCAGGATCATAGTCGCTTTCCGGCGAGGCTTCGAGACGGTCCCCCGATGGACCGCGTGTGATTGGGCAGGTAAAAATGATCCATCGTCGAGGCCGGGAGCTCGCGCATGGACGATCGGACCAAAGTCGATTGCGTCGCCAATGCCCGCGCGCTGGCGCCGGTCATTACGGCGGCGGCGCCGCGCATCGAGGCCGGCCGCGAGCTGCCCGCCGATCTCGTCGCCGCCCTGCACGAGGCGCGCTTGTTCCGCATGCTGGTGCCGCGCTCGCTCGGCGGCGAAGAGCTTTCGCCGATAGACTATGTCCGGGCCATTGAAGAAATCGCCAAGGCCGACGCCAGCACGGCGTGGTGCATCGGACAGACTTCGGTCTGCTCGACCATTTCGAAGTGCATGAAGCGAGAGGTTGCCGAGGAGATTTTCAAGAGCAATCCGTGCGGCGTGCTGGCGTGGGGGCCCACCAACAACGCCAAAGCGGTTGCCGAAAAGGGCGGCTTCCGAGTCAGCGGCGTCTGGCCGTACGCCAGCGGTAGCAAGCACGCCACCTGGCTTGCCGCGCATTGTTTCATATACGAGCCGGACGGTGAGCAGCGCCGCGATGCCAACGGCAAGCCGATCCAGAAGACGCTCGTCGTGCCGCGCGAGCGCGCCACGTTCCAAGACGTGTGGCACGTGATGGGGCTGAAGGGCACCGGCAGCAACACCTATACCTTGAACGACGTCTTCGTGCCCGAGGACTACGCCATCGGCTACCATGCGCTGAACCCGGCCGAGCGGCGCGAGCATGGTCCGCTTTACTCGTTCACGATCTACCAGTTGTTCGGATCGAGCTTTCCCGCCATCGCGCTGGGCATTGCCCGCACCATGCTGGATGACTTCCTGGCCCTGGCGAAAGCCAAAACCCCGACCAACCAGACAGCGCTGCTGCGCGACAATGCGGTGATCCAATCCCAGGTCGGCGTCGCCGAATCGCAGCTTGCCGCCGCCCGCGCATTTTTCTTTGCCGCGTGGGACGAGATCTGGCAGGCGGCGCAAACCGGAACGATGTCGATCGACCAGCGGGTGCGGTTGCGCATGGCGGCCAGTCACGCCAGCCGCGAGGCCAGGGAAGTCGTCGAGACTGTCTATCTCGCCGCCGGCGCCACGGCGATTTTCGAGAATAATCCATTCGAACGCCGATTCCGCGACATGCACGCGGTCTCGCAACAGGCGCAGTCGCAATTCCAGATTTTCGAGGCCATCGGCCGGCACTTCCTCGGCCTGCCGCACAATTCGCGCCTGATCTAAGGCGTGTCCTCACAAAAGCGTCTGGGGCGCAGAAAGCTGACCTAAAAAAGTATACGGTACCCTGTCCCCCGAGCACCGAAGGTTGAGCGAACCACTTGTTGCTTCGCTGATTGTACGCAATCCGCGCCGGTAATGTCGTCGGGGAATACCAGTGGCGAACGTCTTATCATCCGCAGCACGCCGGATTAATATGCATCGCTATGAAAGTTCGCGATTCGATGAAACCGTACCGGGCCGAGCGTTCCGCTCATGTCGGATGAATTGGCTACCTACCGCGACGTAAATTCTTCGCTGATCACGGATCTGTCTGTTTTGTTGCGGCGGCGAGTGCTGTTCGGCTCGCTGGTCGGCGCAACAAGCGTATTGTTTGCGCTGTGGTTCTATCATGTCGTCGCCGCCGGCGGATTTGGCCCGCTTGAAATATTTCTCCTGTTTTTCTTTCTTGTGCACACGACGTGGCTGACACTCGGGTTTTGGAATTCCGTAATCGGTTTCTATCTTCTTCGTGTCTCTCACAATGTGCTCGGGCGCGTTTCGCCGCCGCTCGCCAACATGCACGAAGACTCGCAGTTTCCCGAGCGCGTGGCGGTTGTAATGACCATCCGCAATGAAGATGCAAACGGCGTGTTTGCGCGCCTCGACGCCATCAAGACGAGCTTGGACAAGACGCCGTGTGAAGCGCAATTCGATTATTTCGTCCTCAGCGACAGCTCGGTTCCTCGAACGATCGATGCGGAGATGGCGGCCTGCTCGACCTTCCGCTTAAAGCACGGCGAGAAGTCGCGCTTTGTCTACCGTCGGCGCACTTCGAATGAAGGCTTCAAAGCGGGGAATGTGCGCGAGTTTTGCGAAAAGTGGGGCGGAAATTACGACTTCATGATCCTCCTCGACGCCGACAGCCTGATGACCGGCGAGACCATAGTGCGCCTCACCAGAATCATGCACGCCAATCCGCGCCTTGGCGTGCTGCAGACGATCATGGTGGGCGTGCTGATGCCGAGCTTTTTCGCCCAGGTCTTTGAATTCGGCCATCGTCTCGGCATGCTCTGCACGGCGGTGGGAGCCGTCTGGTGGCAGGGTGATCGCTGTCAATATTGGGGACACAACGCGATAATCCGGCTGGCGCCGTTCATCGAATTTTGTCGCCTGGAGCCTCTACCCGGCAAGGGACCGTTCAGCGGGCACATCATTTGCCACGATCAGATCGAAGCATCGCTCATGGAACGCGCAGGCTACGAGGTTCGCGTATTGCCCGAGGAGAGCGGCAGTTACGAGGGAGTTCCGCCGACCTTGCTGGAATTCATGGATCGCGATCATCGCTGGTTTCATGGCAACCTGAAAAATCTCAGGTTATTGAATCTGCCGAATCTGCCGTGGATGAGCCGCTTCCATTTGGGTATTGTGGCGCAGAGATATCTCGGCTGGGTCGCCGCGGTGATATTCGTTGTGCTGGCCGCGGCGAAGGTGGCTACGTGGCAAAACGAAGTTGAATTTCCCGCGCACGCGGCGCTGGCACTTTATGTCACACTGATCGTCGTCTTCTTGACGCCCCGGTTCTCCGGCCTGGTCCATACGCTGTTGAGCGGTGTGTCCCGCTATGGCGGCCATCGTGCCGTGATCGTCGGCGAACTCATCGAAGTGTGCTACTCCCTGATTTTGTTGCCGATTTCGATGTTTGCCTCGGCATGGTTTCTTGCGCGGCTGCTGTTGGGTTGGGGAATGAAGTGGGAGGCACCGCGGCGCAGCAATTATTCATTACGCTGGCGCAGCGCGTTGGCAAGATTATGGGGCCACGGCTTGTTCGCCGCCGCATTGATTGTCTTTCTCTTGCTGGCCGCCCCCGGCGCGTTGATGTGGTTCGCACCATTTTTATTCGGGCTTTTGGTCGCGGTCCCCTTTGCTCTGTGGACCTCGTCGCCAATGGTGACTGAGCGTACGCGGCGTATGAAGCTCTGCGCAAATCCGGAAGATCTCGATATGCCGATCGAAGTCGCAATGGCGCGTTCGGCACAGGCTCAAAGCTGACGCTGCACGTTTGTGGCTCGAAGCAGGGCGGAATATCGATAGACAATCAGTTTCCGAACTATCTGCACCTGCCGGAATCGAAACTGCACAAAAATGCTGAGCTAGACCTTGATCCAATTCAACTGAATCGGATCAAGGTCTAAATTACTCGTTCGAGCATGATCTTATCCGAAAACCGGCTTCCACTTTTCGGGATCATGCTCGAGAGTCTTTTCGGTTTTGGTGGTATCAAAATTGGGCTCTAGCATTTTAATTGAGCATGATCCTTTTCCGAAAACCGGTTTCCACTTTTCGGAATCATGCTCTTGGGGGAAAGAGCGCGATCACCCCTTGCTCAGCGGGAGAATTTCACGCCGCTCATCCGAAGCAACCCATGGCTGCTGTTTCGTGACTACTGTGTCGCGAGCGTCCGACCAATCCGAAAGCCGAGGCCGCTGTCGCGGCCATCGGCGGAGTACCAGTTGCGGGTGGCGGAACGGACATTGGCCGGAGAGAGCTTCCAGTTGCCGCCGCGGACCATACGGTTGTTGCAGTTGCCGCCTTCAATCCACGTCGAGCCATCCGTTGGCGCGCCGCTATAGTTGTCATGGACGCAATCCATGACCCATTCCCAGACACTACCAACCACGCCAAAGAGGCCGAACCGGTTGGGTGTGAATGCAGTGACCGGCGCCGGCTCGCTGTTATCCCACTGGCTGCCGCAGCCAATGCAATCGGCGTTGTTTTTGCCGATCTGGTCACCCCAAGGATAGGCCGTCTGCGTTTCCCCACGCGCCGCATATTCGTACTCGGCCTCCGTGAGGAGCTGATAGGGCTTGCCGGTTGTCTTGGACAGCCATGCCGCGTAGCGCTGGGCGTCAGCCCATGTCACGTTGATCACCGGCTGCTGTCCACGCCCAAAATCGCTGTCGGAGATACCTTGCGGGCAATCGCCATCGGCGACACAGGTGTCCCATTCGTCGAATGTCACCTGGAATTTGGATACGGCAAACGGCTTGGCGATCGTGACCTCATGCTGCGGACCTTCATTGTCAAAGCGTCCAGTCTCGGTTGACGGCGATCCCATCGCGAACGATCCGGCGGGCACCACGATCATCTCGGGGCAATAGTCCTTGCCCGGCTCGACTGCGCATTCCCTGAAAGCATCGCCGGGCTTGAGCGCGCGCTCGGCCGCCTCGGCCAGCACATAGGGGAGAACTTTGGCCCGCGCGAACGGGCCGACGACCGTGTACAGGCGCCACTGCTCCTTGATGTACGCCTGATTGATCCAGCCAACGAGGACGACGATCATTCCGACCAACAGCGCATAAACCAGCGCCTGGGCGCGGCGTGCCCGGCCTCGCGCCCTTTTTTCGCGCGCGATGCTCTGAGCGATGAAATCCCGGTCCGACGGAAGCAAATCGTCCGCGCGTTTTGCGAGCCAGCTTTGCGCCTGTGTCAGCGCCGCTCCCATCAGGAGGGCGTCATGTTTCGACCCGTCTGGTGTCGCCTGCCAAGCTTGGCGTGCGGCTTCGAGGCCGCTTCGCCAGGCCAGGAACTCGCGCTCCGTGGCGATCCATTCGCGCAGCTTGCCCCAGCGTCGGAAGATCGCCTCGTGCGCAACCTCGGCATAGGTCCCGCCCGTTTCGCTGGCGACGGTGACCAGAAGGCGGTTTGGATAATCGGCCAGCTCGGAGACCAGCCGCCACTCCTCCCGCGAAAACTCGGCGCGCGCGGCGCGACGCCGCGTCGGCTCGCCGTCATCGCGCACCGTGGCGAGCCGCAGCGTCAACACGCGGCGCAGCGCGTCCTCGGCGCCCGGATGGGTCGCCAGAAACTTGTCGGCGCGGTCGACCAGGACGCCGCCAAGCTCGAAGGATTCTGCGGGAAGCCGCAGCTTGCCATCGCCTTGACGCACCATCTGCGTCCACATGTCGTCAAGCGTGTAGGAAAGCAGCGGCAATGCGCCCACGTCCTTGATCGAATCCTCGGCCGCGCGCCGGGTGATGATGTCGATGAGGCCTTCGCTCGTGAACCGCGCCCCGAGCAGTTGCGCCGGGCGGCTGACGATCTCGTGCAACTCCGCCTCGCGCAGCGGCGGCACGTCAATCTGCTGGCGAGCCTTGAACAGCGGCTCGTCATTTTGCAGATGACCGAGGAAGTCGGAGCGCATGCTCATGATCGCACGCAGGCGCGGATCCGGCAGCGCCTGCGCCAGCAGCTCGGAAAAGCGCCGACGCTGGTGCTCCTCGGCGCGCACGTAAAGTTCCTCGCCCTGATCGACGTAGAGAAAGAAGCCCGGCGGCTTGGGTTGGTCGAGCTCTTTGCGGCGGCGCTCGGTGGCGTCGATCAGGTCTGGCAACGTGGCCTTGCCGTCCCGCAGAAGCTCGATCCAGCCGTTCTGATGCTTGACCCGTTCGGGATCGGTTGCCGCGAATTGCCATGTGTCGAGGAACGATTCCACCAGCGCCTTGAGCGGCTCGGTTCCGGGTTTGAGTGAAAGAAAGCACCATCGGCGGCTGTCCTGGAACGCCGCCGGCCATGCATTCGGCGCGTGGGACTCCTCCGGCCAGGCTTGACGCTTGAGCGCCGCGAGCACGCCCGCCTGCGCCAGCGAGGATTTGCCCACACCGGAGTTGCCGATGAGGATCGGAAGCCGGTCCGGCGCGCCGGCAAGCGCGGAGAGCACCTCAACGGTTTCGCGCTTGCGCCCGAAGAAGTAATCGCTGTCCTTCTCCTCCATGGCTTCGAGGCCGCGATAGGGAGACGTGTAGCGCCATAATTCGCCGGGGCTTGTGCTGCCGCCGGAGATCGCGTCGAATAGGCGCGCGATGTCCTTTTCGGACGCCGGGTCAGGCGTGACGATCCAGTGGAGGCGCCGCAAAAACTGCAGGCCGGGCGCGGTCTGGCCTTCCAGCAAAACCAGAATGATTGAAAATTCGGTCGGCGATCCGACCCATTTATCCAGCGCCTCATCATATTCGGGCACCTGCCAATTACCGATGCCCGCTTCGCCAACCAGCAGAACAAATGCGTTCGCTTCCTCGATTTCCTGCGCCAGTTGCGCCGACCAGGAGCCTCCTGCACGCAAATGAGTCGGAGCGAAGAAGACGCGCGAGGAAGGGTCCTTGCGCTCGATGGCGGCCTTGAGCCGCTCCGCCAGCGCCTGATCCTGCGAGTGATAGCTGAGAAACCAACGGCGCATTCAAGCAACCGCGTCAGAACCGTGCGTACCGTTGATCATATCCGCAATACCCCGCAGCCGGAAATGCAACCCGGTTGCCCGTCAAGAATTTTGCCAGGATATAGAATTGCCGGGCATCAGTCACCGGCCAGGCCGCTGAGCTCGCGACCGGTCGCCGGACGACTTCCAACACTCGACTTCGGTGAGGCCATGCGCGCTGCGGGATTGACTCGCAGCACCGCCTCGACGGACCATGCGCGCAAATTCGAGGGTTTGAGCCATGTTCTTTGAAGAGCGCGTTGCCGACCTGATGGGCAAGATGCTGCGCAAAAAGCTCTATGTGCTGCTCTCGAAGCCGGTCGTGCCGCCGGACAGGCTGAGACCCTTCCTCAAGGAGCATCTGGAATACATGATCGGCTTGGAGAAACGCGGTCTCGTGTTCGCGTCCGGTCCGCTGGCCGACGGCGACGGACCGCCGAGCGGGCATGGCTTGACGGTGCTGCGCGCGGCCAACGCCGAAGAGGCGCGCGCGCTTGCCGAGAGCGACCCGTTTTTCAGAAACGGCCTGCGTAGTTTCGAGCTGAAGGAATGGACTGTGATGGAAGGCATGCTGTCGCTTCGCGTCAATCTGTCCGATCAGTCGGTCGAGGTGGCATAAGTCAAACGGAACAAGAAAAGCGTAGAGTGATGGACATGGCGACCATTGGTTTTGTCGGTGTCGGCAAGATCGGCCTGCCGATCTCGGAAAATCTCATCAAGAGCGGCCACCGCGTCGTCGGCTTCCGGCGCTCGTCGCTCGCCGAATTCGAGAAGGTCGGCGGCGTGCCGGCGCGTTCGGCGGCGGACGTCGGCGCGCAGGCCGACATCGTGTTCTCCTGCCTGCCGTCGACGGCAGCGCTCGACGACGTCGTGCAAGGCCCGCGTGGGCTCATCCACAGCGCGCGACCGGGACAGATCGTGGTCGAGCTCGGCTCGCATCCGGTGCCGGATAAAAAGCGGCAAATCGAACCGCTGGCGCGCAAAGGCGCTATGTTCATCGACGGCGAAGTGTCCGGCACGCCGGGCATGGTGGTGGCGAAGAAGGGCGTCATTTATCTCGCCGGCGATGCCGCGGCGTGCAAGACAGTCGAGCCGGTGATCGCCGGCTTTGCCGATTCCTGCATCTATTTCGGCGAGTTCGGCGCCGCGAGCCGGGTCAAGCTGGTCAACAATCTTCTGGTCGCGATCAACATCGCGGCGACCGCCGAAGCCATGGCGCTCGGGTTGAAAGCCGGCGTCGACGTGCCGCTGATGATCAAGGCGATCGCCACCGGCAGCGGCGGCTCGACGCAGTTCGGCATCCGCGCGCCATGGATGGCGGAGCGCCGCTTCCAGCCGGTGCAGGGCCCGGTGCCGGCATTGCAGCATTATTTCCCTATGATCGCCGACTTTGCCGACAGCGTCGGCGTGGCGACGCCGCTGCTCGATTGCGTCGTGCCGCTCTACCAGCGCTTCATGACGATGGGGCTCGGTGATGACGACGTCGCCGCCATGGTGGACGTGCTCGGCTCGCTGCCGCGCGCCAAAAAATAGCAGAGGAGTGTTCGCATGATTCGCGTCAGCAAGATCGCCCACGCCAGCTACGAGACGCCCGATCTCGACCAGCAGACCCAATACTACACCGATATTCTCGGGCTCACCGTCGCGGCCAAGGAAAAGGATACCGTCTTTCTCGCCTCGACGGTCGATCATCATTCCGTCGTGCTGCGCAAAGGCTCGCAGCCGCAATGCGTTCGCGTCGGCTTCCAAATCCCGCCCGACGCCGATCTCGGCGCGTTCGAGAAACAGGTCGCGGCGCACGGCATCAAGACCGAACGCAAAAAAGATCCGGAGCCGTCAATCGGCGAGATGGTCACGTTTGCCGATCCCAAAGGCACGATCATGGAAGTGTTCAAGCGCGACGCTTTCTCGCATCAGAAATTCCAGAGCAGAGGTGTCGTGCCGCACAAGCTCGGTCACGTCGCGTTCCATGTCACCGACGTCAAGCACACCACCAAGTTCTATTGCGATGTGCTCGGCTTTCGCGAATCCGACTGGATGGCGGACTTTTTTTCATTCCTGCGCTGCGGGCCGGACCATCACACCATCAACCTGATGCAGACCGGCTCGAACCGCCACTTCCACACCGCGTTCGAGCTGCGCGACTGGGGCCACATGCAGACCGCCTGCGATTTTCTCAGCATCAACGGTTACAAGATCATCTGGGGCCCGGGCCGGCACGGCATCGGCCATAATCTCTTCACCTATCACCGCGGCGCGAACGGGTTGATCACCGAACTGTTCGCCGAGCTCGATCGGATGAATGAGGAGCTCGGCTATTTCGAGCCGCGGCCGTGGCACCGCGACAATCCGCAGCGCCCGAAAGTGTGGGCCAAGGATCCGACCGCCTCGAACCTGTGGGGCATCATGCCGCCCGACGAGATGCACAAATAAGACGTGCGCCGATTGCGCAGCGGGCTATGAAGCCGGCGCAATGGCGTCGGGCGACAGCGCCGGCCTGTGGTGCTTGGTCTTGACCTTCGCGATGTTGTCGAGCATCGCCTTAAGCTCCACGATCGCGTCGGTTTCCTCCGCGGTCAGCGGCTTGCGCGGATGGAAGTGCGCCAGCAGCACGATCAGTGCGTCCTCGACACGGCCGAGCTGCTTGCCGTAGGAGGCAACGTCGGACAGCACATCGGCCTCGACAGCGGGTTTGCTCGACTGGCCGAGATTGATATTGATCAGCCCAAACTGGCCGCCGGTCATGAACGCGGTGAACGGATTGATCGACTGGACGACATCGCCGGACAAGGGAAGCTTGAAGGTGGGCATGAGACTCCTCCATCTCGGGCGCAATCGTTCAACTTGAATCGATTTGGCACGCTAGCATTTTGATGGAGCATGATCTTTTCGGAAAACCGGTGTCCACCCCCGGATCAAGTCCGAGGGCAGGCTTTTTCCGGATCATGCTCTGGTGGTCCGATTCCAACATTCGCGTCCCGGTTCGG
>JASHQI010000119.1 GCA_030037645.1 Xanthobacteraceae bacterium | reverse complement strand
GATGGCTCCTCGATTTGCCGTGCGGAGCTGTCGCGACAAAAGGTCCAGCCTGGCAAACCGGCCCCGCCCGATGTCCGACAGCCGTGGATGCATCAAGGCAGTGGCGGCGACGCGGCGTCGTGCTAATCTATGCTGATCCCGATCGGTTGCGGGATGGGGCTCGGGCTGTGCGTGAGAATTCCGCAAAGCGTTCCGTGAGGCGGCGCATCGTTGCGCTCACGGCGGCTTATGCGATTGCACTGTCGAGCCTGATCGCAAGCTTCGGGACTGCGCGCGCCGAGGCGGCGGCGGGCACCGGCGATCCCGGCATCATCCTCTGCCACCACGCGCAACAGCCTGCGCCGGCGCGTAACCATGGTAACCGCGATAGTTGCAGCGCCGATTGCTGCCTCGGTTGCCTGATGCTGATGGCGGCGCTGCCGCCACCGCCGGCGGATGCCACCGGCGCCGCGCCATCGACAGGCCGCATCGTTGCGGCGCCGGCCATCGCCGTCCTGGTCGGACGTCCCGAAACCGAATCCCACCGCTCGCGAGCGCCTCCACAGACCGCGTGATTTGTCGCTGCGGCACGATCGTTTCGGATCATGCCGAGCGCGGCCCGTCCGCGCCGTCGTTTCCCGCGTCCTGGAGCATCGCGTCATGCCTACCCGCAAATCGGTTGGCGCCGTCGCCGTGGCGACGAGCATCGGTCTTGGCGCCTCGCTACATGCACAAAGCGTCAATCAGACCGAGGTGCTGCCGCAAATTCAGGTCACCGCCAAGCACCCGGTCAAAAAGAGGCCGGTACGCCGGCCGCGTGCGCCAGCGCCGAGGCCCGTCGCAACCGCCGCGCCACCGACCACGCCAACGGTCACGTCTCCGGTTGCCGCGGCGTTGGCCACGCCGCCGATCGTTGAGCGATTTCAATTGCCGCAGCAGTCCTACAGCATCACCGCCAGGCAGATCGAGCAGACAATTAATATCAAGGACCCCGAAGACGCGGTGAAATACATGCCCGGCCTGTTCGTGCGAAAGCGCAATGACGGCGACAACCAGGCGGTGCTCGCGACCCGCACCTGGGGGCTGAATTCGAGTGCGCGCACGCTGATCTATGACGACGATTTGCTCGTCTCCGCGCTGATCGGCAACAACAATTCGGGCGCCTCGCCGCACTGGAATCTGATCGCGCCGGAAGCGATCGCGCGGATCGACTTTCTTGATGGACCGTACGCCGCGATGTATCCGGGCAATTCCATGGGCGGCGTGCTCCTCATCACCACCAAGATGCCGGATAAATTCGAAGCGGACATCAAACAAACCGTCTCGATACAGCCCTGGCACCAGTACGACACCAAGAACACCTATGTCGACGGCGAGACCAGCATGTTCGTGGGCGACCGCAAGGGCGCGCTATCATGGCTGTTCTCCGTCAATCTGCTCGACGGCTATATGCAACCGTTGACCTACACCACCAATGGGACGCCCCCGGCCGGAACGAGCGGCACGATTCCCGCCCTGAACAAGCAAGGCGTCGTCGCCGATGTCGTCGGCACCGGCGCGCTCATTCATACCGTGCAGCAAACCGCGAATCTCAAGCTCGCCTACGATTTCGCGCCGGCGGTGGTCGGAACATATTCGCTGGGGCTATGGCACAACGACCAGACCTCCCGACCGCAGACTTATCTGACGTCCATCGCCACGGGCATGCCGACCTTCGGCGGCGTGTCGTCATTTGCGAGCAACGAATATAACTGGTACCAGACGCAGATGAGCAATGCGGTGTCGCTACGCAGCAACACCCATGGCAAATACGATTTCGATTTTTCGGCATCCACCTACAATTATCTACAGGATATCGAATTCAATCCCTATACCGTTGCGCCGACCGGCGTCGGCTTTTCCGACAACGGCAAGATCATGCGCAACGACGGCACCAACTGGCAGAACATCGACGCCAAGGGGATCTGGCGACCCGACGGCTTCGACGGCTCGCAGGAAATCAGCTTCGGCGTCCACGGCGACCGCTATTATTTCGACAATCCGACCTATGCGTCGTCGATCTGGAACGCGACATCGTCGACCGGCACCGGCCAGCTCTATTCCGAGGGGCTGGGCGAGACGCTCACCGGCGCGCTGTGGGCACAGGACGCCTGGAAGATCATTCCCACCGTGAAGCTGACGCTCGGCGGACGCCTTGAAACCTGGCGGGCCCTGGACGGCTTCAATCTCGGCACCAATACCACCAGTTCGGGCGTCATCACCTCGACGACGAGCATCAATCAGCCCGCGCTGAGCTCGAGCAATTTTTCGCCGAAAGCGTCGCTGTCGTTCGATCCGAACAAGGACTGGGACGTGACGGCAAATTTCGGCGAGGCCTATCGCTACCCGACCGTCACCGAGCTTTATCAGAACATCTCGGTCAATGGCTTGGCGACCTTCGCCAATCCGAATCTCGTGCCGGAGCAGGACCTCAACGGCGAATTGAATATCGAGCGCAAATGGAACGATGGCCGCGTTCGCTTCACGGTGTTCGACGAGCGAACCAACAACGCCATCATCTCGCAGACCAATCTCGCGACCAATCCGACCACCGGCGCGCAGGTCCCGACCACGACCATCAGCAATGTCGCCGCGATCAGGATGGAGGGCGTCGAAGTCTCGGCCGACAAGGACAATGTGATCGTCAAGGGATTGCAACTATTCGGCAGCGTGACCTACGTCGATTCCCGCATCCTGTCGGACCCGACCTGGGCCGGCACCAACCCGCTGACCGGACTGCCGGATACCGTCGTCGGCAAGCGTGTCCCCTATGTCCCCGACTGGCGGGCCAAATTCGGCTACACTTATCGAATGGGCGATCGCTGGGCCTGGACGGTCGCGGCCCGCTATAGCGGCAAGCAATATTCGACGCTCGACAATACCGATATCATTCCCCACGTCTATGGCGCCTTCGACGACTATTTCGTCGTCGACACCAAGCTGCATTATGAAGTCAACAAAAACTTCGCGTTCGATTTCGGCATCGACAACCTGTTCAACGAGCAATATTTCCTGTTTCACCCATTTCCGGGCCGAACCTACGTGATGGCGGCAAAGGCGACGTTCTGACAGCTTCGCTGATCGAGCCGCACGCCCAGCCCATGCGCCAAATGATGCTCGACAAAATACCATACCCCCCTATATTAAAGTGCCAACCAGGGCGGCCCCGATGACCCACACCATTCGCGAGAAATCCAAGCTGCTGGCCCGGGTGCGGCGCATCCGCGGCCAAGTCGACGCCGTCGAGCGCGCGCTCGAGACCGAGATCGGCTGCGCCGATGTGCTGCAACTGATCGCCTCGGTGCGCGGCGCGGTGAACGGCCTGATGGCCGAGGTGATCGAGGACCATATCCGCTGTCACCTCGCTGCGCCGGCGCTGGCAGCGGAGGCGCGCGCCGAAGGCGCCGACGACCTGATCGACGTCGTGCGCGCCTATTTGCGGTGAACGTGACAGAACCGGAACACGGAGCGGATCATGGCAAACAGTGTTGTGGACGGCCACGATCACGTCTTTCTTGGCGAGGGCCATGAGCGCAACGAGCGCCGCACCTGGATGGTGATCGGGCTGTGCAGCGTCATGATGGTCGCCGAGATTGTCGGCGGGCTGCTGTTCGGCTCGATCGCGCTGGTCGCCGACGGCTTGCATATGTCGACGCATGCCAGCGCGCTGTTGCTCGCGGCGCTCGCCTACAACTATGCGCGCCGGCACGCCAACGACGAGCGGTTTTCCTTTGGCACCGGCAAGCTTGGCGATCTCGCCGGGTTCTCAAGCGCCATCGTGCTGGCCATGATCGCGCTGTTGATCGGCTACGAGGCCATCACCCGTTTCATCTACCCGGTTCCGATCCACTTTGACGAAGCGATCCCCATTGCCGCGCTCGGATTGATCGTCAATGTGGCGAGTGTTCTCCTGCTGAGCGGCGGCGACCACGATCACGGTCATTCGCACGGCCACTCCCACGGCCGTGCGCATGCCGATCACGACGCTCATAACGAGCACCAACACGCGCATGGCAAGACGCAGCGCGACAACAATATGCGCGGTGCCATCATCCATGTTCTGGCCGATGCCGCGGTTTCGGTGCTGGCGATCGTCGGGCTGTCGCTCGGCCGCCTGTTCAGTTGGAACTGGATGGATCCGGTTGCCGGGCTCTGCGGCGCCGTCGTCATCGCGACGTGGTCCTACGGCCTTGTCCGCGACACCGGCACCATCCTGCTCGACATGACGCCGGACCGCACCATGGCGGCGCGCATGCGCGCGATGATCGAGACCGACGGCGACCGGTTGACCGATTTTCATTTGTGGCGCCTCGGTCCCGGCCATCTCGGCGCGATCTTGTCGGTGGCGACGCAGCGGCCGCGCGGGCCGGACTATTATCGGTTGCTGTTGCGGCGATTTCACTCCTTGTCTCACGTCACGGTGCAAGTGCAGCAGCAATAACGATAGCGCGCCGCGCCGCTACGGCTGCCAATCGAACTCAACGATTTTGTTGCCGCTGGCGCGATTGTATTGCATCGCCTGGAGCCTCATGGTCGCAATGGACTCTTGGCTTCCCCGCGGGCATTGCACGGCATCGTGCTCAACACGCGCGCGATCAAGCGCATGAGCGAACGCCGCCTCGAGCGTCTCCATCGGCGTGTCGTTCGGAAACGGCGCCGACATATAGACCGCATGCTGCGACGGCGCGATGGCGAGGCAGTAGCGCCATTCGGCGGCCCGCGCCGCGCGTGCGTTTAAGCCTGCGACCAGGACAGCAGCCCATATCAGGGCGAATTGCACCCGCATTGGCAACGAGTTCCCCGCAGACGAATCGAATGCGATGCCCGCAGTGTAGCGAACCGTCTGGCGGGTGACACTGTGATTTGTCCGGAATGCTTGTTCGGAACGCGGGAGAGTGGCGACGCTTCGTTTCTTCCGGGTGCAGCAGAACGGCGCGTCGCTCGCGCAAAACGAGGAATTCAATCAACCATCCTCAGAAAACGCTCGTCGTGGAGATATCTCGCCAAGCTGAGCTTGGCAGCATTGTCCAGAGGACCGCAAAGCTCCTTTGGCTGGAACGCTCGCCTGCTGCACATGTCGTCGATCGTCGGCCGGATTTGATCGGGAAGGATGAGCTTCTTGCCGTCGAATTCCAAGACGGCGCTTCGATTTTCCAACAAAATGCGATATTGGCCAGCTTCAGGCGCCATCAGCGTCGTCTCCAAACCGATCACTCGCTCGTCCGAATTGAAAGCAGCCACCGGATGAACTTTCGCGGCGTGCACTTTCCGCACGAAGCTTTCGATCACCCGGTCGCTATCGATGTCGGATCGCAATCGTTCCAAGCATTGGCCGAGGCCTTCGCGAAGCGCGCGCTTGAGATCGTCGCGCGCCGCAAAGCCGGGCGGTAGCGCGGTTCTAAAGGCCGCCAGGTCCCGACTCGCTGCAATAACTTCCGAGAGCAGTTCCACCCATGTGTAGACGGTCATCCCGATCGTGATATGGGCGGAATGGCCGCGCGACGTTTTGGCGGCATGAACGTAACCACGCGGCAGATACAAAAGGTCACCCGGACAGAGCTCGAGTTCGAGGATCGGCGCCGGCAACGCATACCCGACCGGCGTGAATGGCTGGGTCCGGTGCGGCAATGGCAGTGGCGGCTCGAACACGCGCCACCACTTTTTCCCGGCAATCTGCAGTACGAATACTTCATGTGTATCGTAATGCGGGGTGAATCCCGGCGAGTCTCCCGGCGTCAGATAGGCGTTGGCGTGCACCGCGTGGCTGAGTTCATTTTCGAGCGTGGCGCAGAGCTTGCCGAGCGGGCTCCAGGTTCGCTGCAGCGCCGGCAATACCACCGTCGCTCCGGACCGATATTCGGATTGAATCTGTCCGAGATCCGCCACGCCGTTGAAAAATTCGCTGCCGTGCTTGATGTTCTTTGTGTAGACCTCGGGCGCGAGGTAGGAGCCGTTTTTGGCGAGCTGAATTGCCGGATAGCGCAAGTCAGGGGAAGATATGATGCGCTCCAAATCCACGTTCGTCAGCAATGAATCATAATGATGCGCGTCGCGGCGGCCGACGTGAAGCGGCTTGCGCTCCCAATGGTCGCGGGAAAAGCCTTCCAGGTCAAAGGGAGCCAGTAACATCTTCAGATCAAAGGGTCCGCTTTCAGCTTGGCCGGTCACGATGTGCTCCAATCGGTTACGCAACCACTCACCGCCTTAGTTTTCGGCGAAAATTGGACCGCCACCAAATTTGTATGCGATCCCGACGCGGACGTCGCTGATCGGCGCCCGGGTCGCGGCATCCGCGGAATCCGCCGCAATGCTCACAAAGCCTGCCGCGTGCAGATCGGCATAGCGGTATTCGATCCGGCCGAACACATTATCGGTGATGGCGTAATCGAGCCCGAGACCCGCGCTCCATCCGGAGAAATTTCGTGCGTTGGTGACCAACGGCGCCGATCCGAGAAGAGCATAGGAGACCGAAGGGTTACCCCACGCCCAGCCGCCCGTGCCGAACAGCAGGAAGCGATCAAACGCCACACCGAGACGGCCGCGGACAGACTCGTCATCCTTGACCGTCGTCGAAATCGTCAATGGGCCTCCAGGAAAAGCGCCGCTTACGCCAATGGCCGCCTGTTGCTGGTTATTGCCGGTCAGGTTGGTCCACTGCCAGTCACCTTCCACGCCGGCCACGAGCCGGTTGAATTGATAATCGGCGCCCGCAAAACCGCCGGCGAAGGGACCGTTCGTGCTGTAGCTGTATGACGCCAACGGGGTGCCTGCAGCCGTCGTCAGGGTCCCTTTCGATGGATCCCAGCCATAGCCGCCGTCGCCGCCGAGGTAGAAGCCGGTCCAACTGAAAGCACTGGACGGCGCCTTGAAAAGCAGCGGCGGATTATGCCTGTCAGGCGCAAGCGGCGACTTGGTTACCAGCACGGTATCCGTCGAACCCGCATCGTTCCAATTGAATTTGTAGTTCAGCCCGACATCGACTTCGCTAACCCTGTTCGCCACGGTCGTTGACAGGAGCGAGAACGGCAGCGTGAGAGTGCTCGCGGCGTAATCCGTGTAGCGATATTCCGCGAATGCGTTCCAATTCCGGGCGACGGCGACAGCAACCCCGCCGCCCGCGGTCCAGCCGCCGAGATAGGTGTTCACGGCCTCGTCGCTGCCGGCAGTCGCCAGGTTGAGCGTGCCGGTGAGCTGCGTGCGGACGAATTGATCGTTCGACCACGCCCAGCCGCCGGTGCCGTAGAGCAGGACATTGTCGAATGCATAGCCGAGGCGGCCGCGCACGGCCTCACTGTCAAACACCGTGGTCTGGTTGGCGCTGGTGCCCGAAGCGTCGGTGATGTTGGTTACTTTCGTGCCGCCGGAGGAGACGTCAGCTTCGATGCCCAGCACCATCCGGGACGGCATCATATAGTCGTAGCCGACCTGAACGCCGCCGTGCCAATCCACCGTGTTGCCGAAGATGGCGGCGGATGTGGCGCCGGTCGCGGTGTTGAGGGTATTGCCGCCGGTCGTGGACCAACTGTCGTTGACGTGGGCGCCGACGTAAAATCCGGTCCAGTCGTAATCGCCGACCAGCAACGGAGCGGCCGGAAACGAGCGCTTCATCTCTCTCGCCATCGCCGGAATGTTGAGGGTGCCGATCGTCTCCAGCGGTCCAGCGAGCGTCAGCCGAAAGGCTAATGGTTCGATCGGATGGTAGATATAATCCATCACGCCGTTGGCACAGACCGCGCCCGGCACCGTGGACGCCCCATGGGCCGGATTGCACAGAGCGTAAAGATTGTCGCTGGTCAGCAGCGAACCATAGGCGTAGGTCGCAAGATCGCTGGTCGTGTCCAACAGATTGAGCGCGTCGAGTTGAACGCGCCAGCCATTGTCGAAGCGATAGCCGACACCGGCATTGATGACATTCAACGGCGGCGACTGGAAGACGCCATCCTCTGTCAGCGGCCGCGAGCTGATGTAACGCCAGCGCAGCGCACTGAACCAGCCGGTCTTCTCGCCCAGCGTGATACCTGCGGAGTCCACCATCCACGGCGCATTGTAGACGTAATTGCCCGGCGCGTTGCCGATTTGCGCCTGCGGATAGCCGGCGAGCGATTCGTACAGAGCATCTTGGGTCGCGTCGAAGCCCAGGAACCGCGCGCGCGACAGCGCGACGTCAGCGTCGATATGGACCCAGGATGCCGGGCGATAATCGTTGGTGAACTCGATACCAGTGCGTTGGCTCGGCAGCCCCGCCGTGGTGTCGCCGGTGTCACCATCGAAGAACAATTCCGAATCCTGGTGCAGGTAGAAGAGGCTGATCGAGCTGTCGAGATCCGGTATGGCCTTGGTTCGCACGCCGACCTCGGCGCCGCGCGAGCGCACCAGGAACGGCGACGGGTTTTCCGGTGTACTCGGATCGCCGGGCACTTCGGTGACCACCGTGCTGCGCGCGTCATTGCTGTGATAGCCCATGCCGGCGCCGACAAACAATTCGGTTTTGTCGAACGGCCCCACCACCATGCGAAATTTCGGGCTGCCGAT
>JASHQI010000012.1 GCA_030037645.1 Xanthobacteraceae bacterium | reverse complement strand
CCCGGGCCATGGCTCGGAATCGCGGTCGCGCTCGTCATCGCGTCGCCTCATATCGTCTGGTTGTTCGCGAATAATTTCCTGCCGTTCGCCTATGTCGACGAGAGATCGGCCCCGGTGCGGGGCTGGTACGACCATCTCTGGAATCCGGCCCTTTTCGCGGTCGGTCAGCTTTTTTTCTCGCTGCCGACCCTGTTTATCGCTGCCATGTACCTATGGCCGCGCTCGACGGCGGGGGCTCTGCTTCCCGCAGTCGGGAGGGCTTTGAGCCGGGCGTTGAGAAGGCCCGTGCAATCCGACCCGGCGCGCGCGTTGGCCGCGGAGGCCGCGGCCAGCCCTCACTCCCGGGAGGGGAGGATTGATGCGGGACATGCCGATGCATTTGACCGCCGCATCGTTACGCTGCTCGCCTTCGGCCCCGCGGCCGCCTTGATGGCGCTGATCGTCGCCAGCGGTCGCGGCGCCATCACGATGTGGGGCTACCCGCTCTGGCTTTTTTTCGGCTTATGGATCGTGCTGTTTGCACCGCGTGCCTTCGATGCAACGCGGGTCAAGCGTGTCATCGCCGCCTGGGCGGTTGTGTTCGCCGCTTTCGCCGTCGCCTTTGTTATAAACTACACGGTGATGTCTTCGTTCGATCATCGTTATCGTGCTGAATTTTTTCCGGGCGACCAGTTGGCGGCGGACCTGACACAGCGGTTTCACGCTGCGACCGGCAAGCCGCTACGTTATGTGATCGGCACTATGTGGGTCGCCGGCAATGTCGCGCATTATTCGCCCGATCACCCGGAAGTACTGATCGACGGCCTGCGGCGGCGCTCACCCTGGATCGATCTCGACAAAATGCGTGCCGCGGGCGCGCTGGTCGTGTGGATTCTCGGTGATGGCAACCGCCTGCCGGCACGATTTGCCGCCATAGCGCCGACAGCGACGGTTGGTCCGCCGTTTACATTGTCTCCGCACCGCGGACACGCCTACATGGTCCGTGTCGGCTGGGCGATCCTCAAGCCGCGATGATTTCTGCCGGTGGCAAGGGGAAACGTAATCAGATGACTCGCGTTGAATAAGGCGAGTGAGCGGCGCGAGGAGGAGTCGAAAAATGCCTTATTTGAAAAGTGCTTTCGCCCGGCGTTTCGCGGTAACGACAACGGCCGCCGCCTGGACACTGGCTGTTGCAGCGAGTGCGGTCGCGGCAGGTCAGCAGAATTTCGCCGGCTCCCAATATTTGGTGGCCGAATACATGCGCGCCGTTCCCGCGGGCCCGAGCGACGCTCAGGCGCCAACGCGCCAGTGCAGGCGAATTTGCGTCAAAGCGGGAAAAGGAACGCCGACGCATGAAGCGCCGTGCCTGCAATGGAAAACCGTGTGCTGAAGCCATTTTCGCGCTCATGGACTTTTCCTCCCCTAAAAAGGGGAAGGGAAATGCCAGATGCGAGAAAGGGATCAGTGACTACTTCTGAACCGCTTTGATCGCGCGTGCCATTTTGTCGAAAATCTCGCCGATCTGCGCTTCGCTTGCGATCAACGGCGGCGATAGCGCCAGCGTCTCGCCGGCGACACGAACCATGACGCCTTCGTCGTTGAAGCAACGTTCCATGACCTCGGAGGCGCGCTTGCCGAAGGCGCCTGGGCGCGAAGCGAGGTCGATGCCTGCTGCAAGCCCGACGGTGCGGATGTCGAGCACGCCAGGCAGAGCCCGGAGGGTCATCGCGGCATCGGCAAACGCCGCTTCCAATGCTTTGGCGCGGCCAAACAGATTTTCGTCGCGATAAACATCGAGCGTGGCGAGGCCGGCCGCGCAGGCGAGCGGATGCGCCGAATATGTATAGCCGTGGAACAGTTCGATGACGTGCTCGGGACCGCGCATGAAAGCGTCGTACAGGCCCTGGCGCACGATCACCCCGCCCATCGGCACGCTGCCCGAGGTGATGCCCTTGGCAAACGTGATCATGTCGGGCGTCACGCCGTAGCGCTCTGCCGCAAAAGCGTGGCCGAGCCGGCCGAAGCCGGTGATGACCTCGTCGTAGATCAGCAAAATGCCGTGGCGGTCGCAGATCGCGCGCAATTTTTCAAGGTAACCCTTGGGCGCCGGCAGCACGCCGGTCGAGCCGGCCATCGGCTCGACGATCACCGCGGCGATGGTCGAGGCATCGTGCAACGCGACGATGCGCTCAAGATCGTCGGCGAGGTGGCCGCCCCACGCCGGCTCGCCCTTGGTGAACGCCTGATGCTCGCGGCTGTAGGTTGCCGGCAGGTGATCGACGCCGGTCAACAATGACCCGAAGAATTTGCGATTGTTGACGATGCCGCCGACCGAAATGCCGCCGAAGCCAACACCATGGTAACCGCGTTCGCGGCCGATCAGGCGGGTGCGTGCGCCCTCGCCTCGCACATGATGATAAGCGAGCGCAATCTTAAGCGCAGTATCGACTGCTTCCGATCCGGAATTGCAGAAGAACACCCGATTAAGGTCCCCCGGCGCCAGCGCCGCGACTCGGCTGGCCAGTTCAAACGCTTGGCTGTGGGAGAACTGGAAGGCCGGCGCGTAATCGAGCGTCTTGGCCTGGCGCTGGATCGCGGCCACGATCGGGTCGCGGTTGTGACCGGCATTGGTGCACCACAAGCCGGCGGCGCCGTCGAGCACGGCGCGACCGTCCGGCGTGAAATAGTGCATGTCCTTGGCGCTCGCGATCAGCCGCGGCGTGCGCTTGAACGCGCGATTCGGCGTGAACGGCAGCCAATAGGATTCGAGATCGTTGGGCTGCCGCGCCGGCGCATGATCTGATGTGTTCGACATGACACGACTGTCCCGGGTGATAACTACCGGCCTATAGCAGGGGAACCTGTTTGGCCAGCCCGCGTTTTCGACTCATTGTGCAGACAACAGCGCTGGTGATTGCCGGCGACCATACGACGGCTCGCGCCGCCGTCGATCGTCTTTATTCATTGTATCCGGCCTGGCGTACAGGGCTCCGTGAGAACCTCGGCCGCTTCTTGCCTGACGCCGTCATGGCCGACCGCGTCGCCGGCGACTTCACGGCTGCGACCGCCGATCTCACGCAATAGTGCGTCAACTCATTTCTGCTTATCGGCGCTCGTGCTGCGCTGGCATTCGGGAGGCGCCGCTACTGCCCATCATCGATCACGATGGCTTGGTGCGGCTGCAGCGATCCCGCCACTTTTGCGAATGTGCCGTCCAGCGCTCCGCCGAGATTGTGCAAGAGCGCGGAGAGCCCGGCCGAAACCGTCGCAATGAGCACGGCATACTCGATCGCGGTCGCGGCGGTTTCGTCTCTAGCAAAACGCACCAACACCCTGGGCACCGGAATTCCAACTGAACACGCGTTCTTACCAATTCGGCGAACGCGTCATACGGAATGCCGGATCGCCGGGCAATTCGCACTTCCACTTACGGCGCAGTGAGTGGCTACTGGTAGTAATTTTCTATTGCACAACTCATAAGTGTATGAGAAAACCCGGCGTCGTCTCTGATTCGATTTGGTGAGCTGTCGAATTGCGTCGTGCCATTTCGTCACGGGAAATCCGGTGCGTCATCATCGCAAGCAGCGCATGGACGAGCGAACTTCCGATCTTATCTCGCCGGAGCTGCGCGCCACGCCAACTGCGGGCCAAGGACCGCATGCGCCCGATATCCGCCGCCAGCTCGGCTGCATCCTTCGCAGCGCCGCGTTTCGCGACGCGTTGCGCTTGACGCACTTTCTGAGCTTCGTCGTCGAAGCCACGCTGGCAGGCCGTGGTCGCAGCATCAAGGCCTACACCATTGCCGTCGAAGCGCTCGGCCGCGAGCCGAGCTTCGATCCGCAGGCCGACCCGATCGTTCGGGTCGAGGCCGGCCGGCTACGGCGGGCACTGGCGCGCTATTACGCCGGCGAGGGCCGTAACGACCCGCTGGTCATCGAGCTGCCGCGCGGCACTTATGTTCCGGTATTCCACTGGCGCGATGGCGAATGGCGGCGGCCGATGCCGGGGGCGAAGACGCCCGATCGGCCGGCAATGACGGCGGCCCACTGGCCGGACCTCGTCGCATTCCAGCGCGAATGCGAGACGTTACGGCAGATCGTGCGACAGCAATTCCGGGCGCTGGCCGAGGAAATTCAGACCGCGCGCCGCGCCTTACATCGGTCGCAAAAGCCGGCGCGCAGCCAAAATCATGCCGGCGTTGCTTGCCGCCCCGCGCTGTCGCTGGTACCAACCGCGCCATCCGCCACCAACGATGCGGCAAGGCCGGCCGATGGCCCAGAAGCCCGACAAAAGCGCAAAGTCCGAGCCGTCGAACAAGCTTAAGGCACGGTTACCGCGCGGGCTTGCCGACCGTAGTCCAGCCGAAATCGCGGCGACCCGGGCGATGATCGAGAAGATCCGCGCCGTCTATGAGCTTTACGGCTTCGAGGCGGTGGAGACGCCGGCAATCGAATATACCGACGCGCTCGGGAAATTCCTGCCCGACCAGGAGCGGCCGAACGAAGGTGTGTTCTCGTTCCTCGACGACGACGAGCAATGGCTGTCGCTGCGCTACGATCTCACCGCGCCGCTCGCCCGCTACGTCGCGGAGAATTTCGACACGCTGCCGAAGCCCTATCGCTCGTATCGCTATGGCTGGGTGTTCCGCAACGAGAAGCCGGGCCCTGGGCGCTTCCGGCAGTTCATGCAGTTCGACGCCGACACGGTCGGTTCGTCGTCTCCCGCCGCCGACGCCGAAATGTGCATGATGGCCGCGGACACGATGGAAGCGCTCGGCATTCCGCGCGGATGTTATGTAGTGAAGGTGAATAACCGAAAAATACTCGATGGACTCCTAGAGGCTATTGGACTTGGCGGAACCCAAAACGAATCACGTCGGCTGACCGTTTTGCGCGCAATCGACAAACTTGATCGACTGCGCACAGAGGGCGTGCGCCAACTGCTGGCTACGG
>JASHQI010000118.1 GCA_030037645.1 Xanthobacteraceae bacterium | reverse complement strand
CGCGACCATGGCATGGTCGACATGGTGGTGCACCGTCTCGATATGCGCGCGACGATCGCGCGGCTGTGCCGGCTCTTGACCAAGGCGCCCGCGGGCCCATCGCATTCCCGCCTGCCGGCCCCCGTGCCGACGCCGGCAACGGCGTGAGCACTCGAAGATCCGACGCGATGACGATCGGCGCCATCCATACGCGCCTGCTGACGTTGCATCCCAAGCGCATCGATCTGTCGCTGCGTCGCATCGAGAGCATACTCGCCGCGCTGTGCCACCCGGAACAACGCTTGCCGCCGGTGATTCATGTCGCCGGCACCAACGGTAAGGGTTCGACTGTCGCATTCGCGCGCGCGATCCTCGAAGCTGCGGGCAAGCGCGTGCATGTCTATACCTCGCCCAATCTGGTGCGCCTCAACGAGCGTTTCCGCATCGGGCGCGCCGGCGGCGGCAAGTTCGTCGATGACGAACAGCTTGCCGACGCGCTTGCCGAATGCGAGGCGAAAAACGCCGGCGCTCCGATTACGGTATTCGAAATCGAGACCGCTGCCGCGTTTGTCTTGTTCTCGCGCAATCCGGCGGATGTTCTGCTGCTGGAAGTCGGTCTCGGCGGTCGACTCGACGCCACCAACGTAATCGAGCGCCCGCTGGCGAGCGTGATTACACGCGTGTCCATCGATCATCGAGAATTTCTCGGCGACACGATCGAGCAGATCGCCGCCGAAAAGGCCGGCATCCTCAAGCGCGACGTTCCGGCGGTCGTATCGGCTCAGTCCGGCGAGGCGCTGGCGGTCATTGAGCGACAGGCTCAACGGGTGCGGGCGCCGCTCCATGTTGCGGGCGAGGACTGGACCGCGACCGAGGAGCGCGGCCGGCTCGTCTATCAGGATGGCGACGGGCTCCTCGATCTGCCGGCGCCGAAACTTTACGGACGTCATCAATTCGAAAATGCCGGTACGGCGATCGCCGCATTGCGCTCCGCCGGCCTGAAATTGCCGAGCGCTTCGTTCGAGGCGGGCATGATCCGCGTCGATTGGCCGGCGCGTATGCAGCGGCTGTCACACGGCCGGCTTGCCGCTCTGTTGCCGCCGGAGAGCGAGCTTTGGCTCGACGGCGGCCATAACGCCGATGGCGGCCGCGCTGTTGCCGGGGCGCTCGCCGATCTCGAGGAACGCGTATCGCGGCCGCTCGTGCTCGTCGTCGGGATGCTGTCGACCAAGGATAGCGAAGGATTTTTGCGCAACTTTTCGGGCTTGGCGCGGCGGATCATCGCCGTGCCGGTCCATCACGACAAAGCCGTGCCTGCGACAGAGCTCGCGGATATCGCGAGCGGCATCGGCATTCCCGCAATGTCGCGCGATACGATCGAAAACGCGTTGCTGATTGCCGGCAAGCTCGATCTTCAGCCGGCGCCGCGCGTTCTCATCACCGGCTCGCTCTATCTCGCCGGCGAGGTTTTGTCCGCCAACGGCACGCCGCCGGAATAAGCGATACGAGCAACGCGTTACGGCTGGAGCGATGCGGTATAGGCCGCAATTGCCAGCATGTCGTCGTCGCTCAGGTTTGCCACGACCGGCTGCATCAGAGTTGCCGACGGGCCGGCGCGCGTGCCATCCTGAAAGTCGAACAGTTGACGGACGATGTAGTTGGCTTGCCGTCCCGCAATTGGCGGCACGTCGGCTAATCCCTTCAGCGTCTGGCCGTGGCAAACCGTGCACGGCAAGGTCTTGCCGCTGTCGCCGGTTGTGACCAGCGCTTCGCCTTTGGCGATGCTGCCTTTGGGCACGTAGGCGATGAAGCCGATCCTTGGATCGCGGTTGAGAACGACGCGCTCGTTTTCGGGAATTTCGACGATCCGCTGCCCGATCGGCTCGGTACCGCCGCCCGGCAGCCGCAGGCGTTTGTTGCCGGGCCCGACATAAGTTTTCGGCACCGTGTCGGTCTCCACCACCCGGATCCACGGCCTCGGCTTGAGCGAAGCGAAATACGCAGCGGCGGCATGGGTCTCGTCGTCGGTGATGGCTTTGCCGATCGTCGTCATCGTGCCGGAGCCCTTCCTGTCGCCGCTTTTGAAATCGGCCATCTGGCGGATGAAATAGCTTACCGGAAGAGCGGCCAGATAGGCGGACTCGTCATGCCCGGTGCCGGTCGGCAAATGGCAGGACGCGCAGGCGCGCACGGTCGTGCCGTTGCCGTGCGCGACAACCTGCGGCATCGGCGGATGCATGTTGGGATACCAATCCGGCGGATTGAACAGATCGTCGATCTGTTTCTGGGTGTAGGACTTGTCGCTGCCCGGCGCCGTTCTCGGCTGATCATCTTGCGGCACGGCCGGCTGCACCTTATCGGTCACCGGAAAAGCCCAGTTCGGACGCTCGGCGCCATAGGCAATGACCGGCACAAGGCCGATGAGCAAGGCGCAGATGGATCGGCGCATGAATTCCCCCTTCGACTCCGTGCTCCCCGCAGCGCGCCCTATAGCCTGATCTCGCCGAGATTGACGCTGGTGCCGAGGCTCGCTTCCAGCGTCTTCGATCGACCGCTGGCGAAAATCTGCAACGTATAACGGCCGGAATCCTCGTTGAGCTTGTCGAATTTGAAATCGCCGTAATTGTCGGTCGTCGTCACCGCGATCGAGGCACCATCCTTGACGAGCTGCACGCTGGCGCCCTCGACGCAATCGACGATGCCGTTCTTCTCCTCGGCGACCGAGCCGCCGATGAAGCATTTGCTATAGCGCCAAAGATTGCGATAGTAGACCCGCGGCTTTGAGCCGAGCTCGGGCTTCATCACTTCGAGGCTTTGCTCGCGCGCCAAACGCGCCATTTCATCGTCCTCGATCTTGATCGCGCGCATGGCACCGGTCGGGCAGGATTGCTGGCCGCGGGTCTGCTGCCAGCCCTGATCGATGAGATGGGCATCGAACGTCCACGCCTGCGGCAATTGCAGCTCCTCGTTCCACCAGATGTGGCCGTAGGGACATGCCTCGACCAGATGCTTCTGGCCTTTGGCCTTGACCGGATCGATGAGCACGATGCCGTCGTCGCGCTTCTTGATGGCGCCCGTGCTGTCGGCCTTCATGCAGGGGGCGTCGTCGCAGTGGTTGCACATGGTCGGAACATAGGCGATGTCGATCATCGGCATCTGCCCGCGCTCTTTCTGCAAAATGTTGATCCACTTGTGCCCATGCTTGGGCATCGGCGCCGAATAGCCGGGCCATTCGTTGCCGACATATTCATCCATTGCGGCGAGCGTGCACAGATTGCAATTGGTGCACTCGGCCACGTCGATGATCAGATTCCATTTTTGCATTTTTTATTTACTCCTCATCCGCCCCCGCTCTCTGGGGGAGAGGATGAACTATTTCGCCGGCACCAAGTGCGCCTCCTTCAGCGTGCGCTTGATCTCCAAGTCCCGCTTTGCGTCCTTTTCCATCGCCGCGAACGCAGCGGACAGATGCTCAATGCGACCATCCCAAAGCTCGATCTGCACCAGCGAATTCGAGCCGGCGAGCGAGTGAGTGGTCTTGGTTTGCGTGCGCTCGGGCGTCAGCAGGTTGAGGCAGCCGCCGCGGTCCACCGACTTTCCGGGCTCCCCCATCGGATCATAGACGGCGGACGATTCGTAGCCGTGCGCGACGCCGCGCGGCAGCCGCTGCGTCGGCAGCGCCGCACAGATCACCGCGCCGCGGTCGTTGAAGACTTTGACCAGGTCATGCTTGCCGATGCCGCGCTCCCTGGCGTCCTCCGCATTCAGCCGCACGATCCAGTAGTAATAGCCGTCGACCTTGACGCGGTGGTCCTCGATATTGAGCAGGAAGGAGTCCTTCCCGTCGCCCTGAGTGTGGAACGAATACTTGCAATGCGGCGTCAGGAGCTGCAGCGGGTAGCGCTCGAACAGCTCGCCCGAATGCGCGCCCTCCCACGACGGCTCGTATTTGACGATCGGCGGCCGCTCGGGGTCGTTGTAGCGCTTGAGCGAATTGCACTCGAACTCGAGCTTGCCCGATTGGGTCTGCAGGCCGCGCAAAAATTCCTCGGTGTAGTCGGATGGCAGCGGATGCGCCTCCGGCACGTCCTTCTTGCGGTTCTCGAAGAACCAGCGAAACGACACCGGCGCGCGCAATTTCTCCTTCTCGGCCGGCACCACGAAATAGCCGCGCTTGAGGAATTTCTTCCACGAGATGTATTTCGGCAGGTCGGAGGCGAGGAAGACGCGCTTGACCCAGTCGATCTCGTTGACGCCCTCCGAGAAATAGTTGGCAAGGCCGAGCGGCTTGCACAGCTCGTTGAAGATCCAGAAATCGGATTTCGATTCGCCGAGCGGCTTGATCGCCGGCGCCTGGAACACGATGATGCGATGATTGAGCTGCTGCTGGCCGTGGTGGCCGTAGCCGCCGAGTCCCGCCCATTCGCTGATGTCGGTGCGCTCGAAATTGGTGCATGCGGGCAGGATCACGTCGGCGAACTTGGCCTCGCCCTCGAACCAGATCGACTGGTTGACGACGAATTCCAGGTTCGGCGTTTGATACATCCGCACCCAGCGGTTGGTGTTGTTCATCGTCGAGAGGATCGAGCCGCCGTATTTGTACAGCATGTGCACCGGCGAATGGCCCGGCGCCGGATAGGCGAAGCGCGCAAACTGGTGCTCGATCGATTTGCCGACCCACGGATAGCCTTCGGCCTTTCCGTTGATGATCGCTTCGGGCACGAAAATGCGCGGGATGCGCTGGCCATTGGAGTTCATGGTCGGTAGCTGCGGCATGCGCTGATACAGCTCGACCGGCATGGCCGTGTTTTCCAGATCGCCGGACATGCCGCCGTCGGCATAGCCGGGGAAATAGAAATTGAAATCGAGCGGCGTGCCCCATTGCAGGTTGCCCATGTTGACGCCGGGCTTGCCGAGCCCTTGCATCGCGGCGAGGCAAACCATCACGCGCGCCCATTGCACGCCGGTCTGGTTGCGGCAGGCGCCGCCATGGCCGTTGCCCCAGCCGCCGGGCGCAAGATAAACGCGCTTCTTGCCCCATTCGCGGGCCAGCGCGCGCACGTCCTTGGCCGGCACGCCGGTTTCCTTCTCCTGCCACTCGGGCGTCTTGGCGATGCCGTCATCGTCGCCGAGCAGATAGGCCTTCCACTTGTCGAAGCCGACGGTGTGGGTGTTCACATAGTCTTTGTCGTAAAGCTCTTCCTTGATCCAGACATAGGCGATCGCCATCGCCATCGCGACCGAAGTGGTCGGTTTCGGCGCGAACCATTTGCCAGGCAGGAATTGTGCGGAGGAATTGTAATAGGGGTCGACGTGGACGACTTTGATGCCGAGCTTCGGATCCTTGAGCCATTGCCGGCGCGTAGTGCCTTCCTGCGCACCATAGGAGCCTGAGGTCGATTCCGGGTCGGCCGCCCACGACACCACCATGTCGCAGTTCTGCAGGCAGTCTTCGACGGTGCCGTAGGTTTCCGACTGGCCGACGCGCAGCGTGTGGCCCCAATGATGCACCGCGCCCCAATACCAGCCTTCCCACGAATCGGGATTGTGGTGGATGCGCGTCATGCCGACCGCGTTGGCGAATCGGAACAGCGCCGAGAGGTAGTAGCCGATATTGCCCCAGGTGTGATGAGAGCCATGCGAGAACGTGATGGCGCCGGGGCCGTATTCGCGTTTCTGGCGCTTGATCTCGTCGGTGACGATTTTGATCGCTTCGTCCCAGGAAATACGGACGTAGCCGGACTTGCCGCGATTTTGCGGGTTGCGCTCGCCGTTTGGATCAAAGTCGACGCGCTTCATCGGGTAGAGCAGACGATCGGGCGAATAGATCATCGACTTGGCATTCTGGCCGTGCGGCGCCAGCGTCGTCTTGCGCGGCGGCGTGAGTTTTTGGCCCTTGGCTTCGATGGTCCACGACGGCCCGTCCTCCTCGGTCAGGTCGATCGGCGTCATGCGCACGATCTTGCCGCCGTTGACGTGGACGAAGACCGGGCCGCCATTGGTCATGTTGCAATAGCGCATCATGCCGTTGCGAAGCCTGGTGCCGTATTGAAGGCCGGCAGACTGGCTCATCATCAACGTCTGCGCGAACCAGTTGGTCAGCTCTTCGGGCCCATCGACGGTAAGGACGAAATCCTTTTGCGCATTGATCTGATCGAGCCAGTTGATCGGGGGCATCAAAAGCGAGGCGCCGATCTCGGCGTTTTTGAACATCAGTTTGATGTCGGGCTTCTGGTGCAGCCCGGAGCGCGATCTGATCTTGCCGTTGTCAAATGCGTACCAGCGGCCGATCTCCTCGTCGCGCGTCATGATCTGTGCGACCAGATTGCGTTCCTTCACCCGGGCTCTGAATTCCGGATGCCGCCTGGCTGACATCTTCAGGAGTTGCGCCGCACCGAACAGGATGACCGGAAATTTAACCCGGGCGAGTGCCATGGCGTCCTCCTTATTGCGCGCCGAGCGCGTCGGACCCTTCCGCGCGGGGCATGTCCCCTTGCTGGGCGCGGACGGTCACAGCGGGCGATTTTGCAACACTTTCACCGTGATTGAAACCGCCTCCGCTCGGCGCTCCACGCCGGACCGGCGGTTCCCTTTCGCCGGCGCCCAGCCGTGGTCATGACCTGGTCCGCGCCTGGACTCATACCGAGGCCTGTTGTCTTATCGCCGTCTAATCCTTTGGAGAGAGCGATGGCCAAGCTCAGACATATTGCTATTCAGGTTCCCGATCTCGAAAAGGCCGCGGCCTTTTACGAAGGCGTGTTCGGCCTCAAGCGCCTAAAGAAAGTGGAGGCGCCAATCGGCAATGCGATCTCCCTCTCGGACGGCGTGATGAACCTCACGCTGCTTCATTTCCCGGAAGGAACCAATGGCGGCAAGGGCGGCCCGGAATGGGCGGGATTGCATCACTTCGGATTCATCGTCGACGATGAGAATGCGACCGAGCAGAAGATCAAAAAGCACGGCGGCGAGTTTTTCATGAAACTGCCGAACTATCCAGGCGTCGACGCCGAGAAGAAATTCAAGGACATCAACGGCATTGTGTTCGACGTAACCGAGCACGGCTGGGGCTGATCCGGGCTTTACAGCTGACCGGTTCGGCGGGCTCCAGAGGGTGTGCGCTCGGATCACGACGCCTTCACTTCGAGGTCCTGGCCTAGTCGTCAATCGACGCTGTGATAGGCGGCACGCCAGTTCTCTCCGTCGCGGAATTCATCGTCGTGCCCATCGTAGCGCCAGACGCCGCGCGTCGGATTGTTGTAGGCCGGAACGAAGCGGTCGGCGTAGCGCATGCCGCAATAGTGTGCCGGTTTTACCTTGTCCCAGACGATGAAGCCGTCGCCGGTGATACAATCGGCGTCGATGCTCACGGCCTCGACCTTGCCGCAGACCATCAGGCGGTGGACCCACGGGTGTGTCCATTCGACCCTGCATTCGAAATGGCTGCGGCACTCGGCGACACGCGGCGACTTGAGTTTGCGCGAGGGGATGGCGGTAAGGCCGGCTTTGTCCAGTTCATTGACGCCGGCTTTGAACGGCAGGCCGCAGATCAGCACTTTGTCGAGCATTTTTTGCTCGAAAGGCACCACGTTCACGACAAACTCGCCGGTCGCCAGCACGTTCGCGTAGGTATCCTTGCTGGTGCCACAAGTGAAGCTGATGTACATGGGATCGTGACAGACCCGGGTGCAGGTGCCGTAGGACGCTGCGTTGACCCGGCCCGCTTTGTCGACCGTGGTGATGATCACCAGGCAAGAGCTTGGGGCAAAGATGTTGTCCCACCATTGCGGCCGAACGTCGATTTTGCCTGCACTCATCATATCGCTCCTGTCATGCCCGCGGATGCGGGCATCCGGTAAACCTCGAAGTGGCCGAAAATACATCGTCGCGCCGAATCACGGTGACGACGGGTTGTCTGTCATCGCGCCACGATATTATGCATTTCGCTCTGCCGGCCGGCGAGGAACAGCCGCATGTTGTCGATCACGAGCGGCATGATGAGCTCCTCGTACTCGACGATGTAGCCGCCGACGTTCGGCGTGATGAAGACGTTGGGCAAATCCCAGAACGGGCTGTCGGCCGGCAATGGAGCTTCTTGGAACACGTCAAGGCCGGCGCCGGCGATGCGGTGCTCGCGCAACGCCGCGATCAGCGCGGTTTCGTCAACGGTCTGGCCGCGCCCGCCGTTGATGTAGTAGGCGGTCGGCTTCATGGCGGCGAACACGCTCGCATCGAACAGGCTGAGGTTTTGTGCGTCGGCGGGCAAAACGTTGATCAGATAGTCGGCCCGGCCGGCCGCGTCGCGCAGCCGATTCGTCGGCATGATCTCGTCAAACCCGCGGATGGCGCGCGGCGTGCGCGTAACGCCGATAACGTGCATGCCGAGCGCGTGTAAAAGCTCGCCGATGGCGATGCCGACGACACCGACGCCGACGATGACCGCCGTCTTGCCGTTGAGCGTGCTCCACAGCCGTCGCTCGAAGACATGCGCTTTCTTGTTCTCGATCTGGTGCGCGGCGTCGCGGCTCACCGCCATCATCAGATAGACGATCTCCTCGCGCATCGGCGCGCCGTGAAT
>JASHQI010000117.1 GCA_030037645.1 Xanthobacteraceae bacterium | reverse complement strand
TCGACGACGTAGCAGCCCCATTTGCCTTCGGTGCCGTGGAGCTGAATGTAGGTGCCGCGGCCTCCCATCCGCTTCCACGGTTGCAGCGGCAGGTTCTGCACCTTGCTCACGCCGATGTCGCGGTAGATCGGAATGTCCTCGGACTCCATGAAGAGATCGTAGGCGGACTTCGGGCGGTTGAATTTGCCAAACCCCGCGCGCTTGAAGCCTGCGGGCTCGTGCCAGTGAGTTTGACCGGCGATTTCGTGCATGGAGACATCCTCTTTGTGGCGACGAGCGGGTACGCGACCTTGCTGCGTTTGAAACCTGCGGCAGGCCCGTCGTGAGGTTAGCTGTCGCTTGATTGCATAGGCTTTCACCCCATGTACAATGCGCTAGAAGTCATTGCAACGGGCGGTCCTTCGTCCGGTTTGACTCCGTATATCGGCGCAAGTTCCGGCGGGGAGGTCTCGTGTCGGCGCGTGTCCTGCCGCTTCTTCTTCATGGCGATGGCGCAATTGAGCGGCGCAATGTCCAGGTCGATCAGCTCGTGATCGCCGGCTGGACCGGGCGGGATCGCGCCGCTGTCGAGAAGCACATCGCCGAGCTCGAAGCTCTCGGTGTCAAGCGGCCGGCAACGACGCCGATCTTCTATCGCGCATCGGCGGCGCGGCTGACGATCGACGATGAGATCGAGGCGCTCGGCGATGCATCGAGCGGCGAGGCTGAATTCATCCTGCTGCAGCATGCCGGCCGCTTGTGGGTTGGCGCCGGCTCCGACCATACCGATCGCGAAGTGGAGAAATACGGCGTGTCGGTGTCAAAGCAGATGTGCGACAAGCCCATGGCGGCGGCGTTCTGGCCGATCGTGGAAGTCGCACCGCATTGGGAGCGCCTGATGCTCCGCTCCTACATCGCCGACAAAGGTAAGCGCGCGCTTTATCAGGAAGGCGCGGTGACCGCGATGCTGGACCCATTGGCGTTGATCAAGGAATTTGCCGGTAAGGCCGGACTCAAAGACGGCACGTTGATGTTCTGCGGCACGCTGGCCGCCCGCGGCGGCGTTCGGCCGTCGGATGTTTTCGAGTTCGAGCTCGAGGATCCGGAGCTTAAGCGCAAGATTGTCCATCGCTACCGGGTGCGCCGCTTGCCGGTGCTCGGATGAATTGAGAGGAAGAGACATCATGCCGATGAACAAGCCGCATCTCGAATTCCACAAGGTCGACATGAGTCAGGGCTGGGCGACGCCGCCGGGCTATCCGGCGGGCATCCAGCAGAAAATCCTGGCGAGCGATCTCGACGAGACGCGCAAGATGGGCAGCCGCACGCGGCTTCTGCGCTTTAAGCCCGGCGTGTACACCACCGCGCCATTCGTGCATGACCACTGGGAGGAGGTGTACCTCGTCTCGGGCGACTTGATCGTCGGCAACGACGACAAGGGCAGGGGCGGCGAAGCGTTCGAGGCGCCGACCTATGCGTGCCGGCCGCCCGGCGTCTCTCACGGCCCGTTCAAGTCCGACCGCGGCTGCGTGTTGTACGAGATTCATTATTACGACGAGAGCAGGAAATAGCCTCGTCATTGCGAGGAGCGCAGCGACGAAGCAATCCAGAACGGCCTTGACGCCGTGCACGCCGCTCTGGATTGCTTCGCTTCGCTCGCAATGACGAATTTGATGAGTAGCTCATGACCAACCATACAAAGCCCGCGCTGCGCTCGTATCTCGCCGCAACGAAAAATTTCGCTTCCGGCACGCGGACGCCGCGGCAGTTCCTCGAACAATCGCTGGAGCTCTACGACACGTGGGAGCCGCGGATCGGCGCCTTTGTCTGCACCAATCTGCCGGCGGCGCGTGCGGCAGCGGAGCGATCCACGGAGCGCTGGCGCGCCGGAAAGCCGCGGTCGCGGATCGACGGCATGCCCGTTGGCATCAAGGACATCATCGAGACCGTCGATATGCCGACCGAGATGGGTTCGCCGCTGTTTTCCGGGTGGCGTTCGGCAAAAGATGCCGCCAGCGTGCGTGCGCTGCGCGACGCCGGTGCCGTCATTGTCGGCAAGACGGTGACGACCGAATTCGCGGCATCCGAGCCGCGCGGCACGCGCAATCCGTGGAACCTCGAGCATACGCCGGGCGGGTCGAGCAGCGGGTCGGCGGCATCGGTCGCAGTCGGGATCGTCAGCGCGGCGTTGGGCACTCAGGTCATCGGCTCGACCATTCGGCCTGCGAGCTATTGCGGCTGCTTTGGCTTCAAGCCGAGCGTGAACGCGCTCAACCGCGAGGGCAGTCACGATTATCAGAGCCAAAGTTGCACCGGCATCCTCGGGGCATCGCTCGCGGACCTGTGGCAGGTCGCGCACGAGATCGTCGCCCGTGTCGGTGGCGATGCCGGCACGCCCGGGCTGCAAGGGCCGGACGAACTGCCGCTGCCGCGAAAGCCGCGTTCTCTTGCCGTGCTCGAAACCGGCGGCTGGGATGCGGTTCGCGTTGGCGCCAAGCAGCGCTTTGAAGAATGCGTAGCGCGGCTGAAATCCACCGGCGTTGAGGTCCGCACGCGTCACACCGACAATAACGTCGCCGCGCTGGAAGCCGAACTGGTCAATGCGGCGGAGCTGTCGCATCGCTGCAATGGTTGGGAAGCGCGTTGGTTTTTGCGCTCGATGCGCGACCGCGACTCCGGCAGCTTGAGCAGAACGTTGCTGGAGCGTGCGGAAAAATACGAAGATTTGACGCTCGATCAGCATCGCACCGATCTCAGGGAGCGGGCGCGGATCCGCGCCGTCCATGCCGAGCTGGCGTCCATCTGCGACGCCGCCATCACGCTTTCCGCGCCCGGGGCTGCGCCGCAGGGTCTTGCCTCGACCGGCAATCCGGAATTCGCCGTGCCGGCTTCGCTGCTCGGCGTGCCGGCGCTGTCGCTGCCGTTATTCGAAGTCGACCACATGCCGCTCGGCCTGCAGGTGGTCGGCTATTTCGATCGCGATGCGGATGCCTTTGCGATTGCATCGTGGCTTGAATCCTCGGTCGGGCGGACGGCCTCAGCGCTACGCGGAGCGGCGCAATCATGAAACTGGCGCCGGCGCGGACGTTTCATTTGATTGTCGCGGTCCTTGTGCTCAGTGTTGCAATCATCGCCATCTTCACGTCGCGGCCGTTCGACAATCTCGGATCGGATGCGGTCCGCGTGGCGGGCTACCGCATCACGGCTGTGCTCGGCTTCGTCCTCAACCTGGCTATCGCGATATGGGGAATCTTCGGCGCCCATCGTTGGTTCTGGATCGCGTATCTGCTCGTGAGCATCGCCTGTATCACATGGATCTATGGCGCGACGCCAATCGTTGCTCTTTATTTATACTGGGCCTCCCGCGCTTGTGGGGCCTGCTGAGGTTGGGAAATCTCGGCGCGCGGAGAATGAATCGGGATACATGCGCACGATCGACGCCTTCAATTATTTCTCGTGAAGGCACGGACTGAAAATTCATCTGTGCTCGCTCCCGCAAGGGGAAGAGTAAACGCAAAGGAAGACGCATGCGCACTATTGATGCCTTCAATCATTTTTTTCCCAAGCGCTACTACGAGGCGCTTTTGGCAACACCGGCGGGAGCAAAAGACCTCGGCAAGCGCGTGCGCGGCATTCCGGCTTTGTCCGATCTCGATCTGCGGCTCCGCCTCGTCGAATCGTTCGAATATTATTCGCAAGTGCTCTCGCACGGCCTGCCGCCGATGGAGCGGCTGTGGGGGCCTGACAAGTCGCCCGAGATGGCGGTGATTGCCAATGACGGACTCGGCGAAATCGCGCAGAAACACCCAAAGCATTTTGTCGGCTGGTCGGCGCTCTTGCCGCTGAACGCGCCGGAAGCCGCGGCGAAAGAGGCCGAGCGAGCCTTGAAAAACGGCGCCAACGCCGTGCAGCTTCCTACCAATGCCAACGGGATGCCGCTCGATGCGCCGCAATTCCTGCCGCTCTTCGACGTGATCGCCAAATCCGGCAGGCCGATCCTGCTGCATCCCGCGCGCACCCGCGACATGCCGGATTTTCCGACGGAAAAAGTCTCCAAATACGAAATCTGCAGCGTGCTCGGCTGGCCCTACGAGACCGGCGTGACGCTGGCGCGGCTCATCTTTTCCAAGATCATGGACAAATACCCGGACCTGAAAGTCATCGCGCACCATTTGGGCGGGGTCATTCCCTACCTGGAAGGCCGCGTTGCCCACTCGTTCGATCAGATGGGCGTGCGCACGTCGGATGAGGATTATGAGAGTTTGCGCAAATCGCTGAAGAAGCGGCCGTTCGATTACTTCAAGGATTTTTATGGCGACACCGCCGTCGAAGGCGCGCGCGCGGCGACCGTCTGCGGCCTCGAATTCTTCGGCGCCGATCATGTGCTGTTTGCTTCCGATTGCCCGTTCGACAAGGAGAAAGGTCCCGGCTACATCCGCGACACCATCAAGGTGCTCGCTTCCATCCCGCTCTCGAACGAAGACCGTGAGAAAATCTGCTGGCGTAATGCGGTGAAGCTGTTCGGGCTGGCTGCATAGGGGGTGCTTCCGTGCCCCCTGGGCTCACATCGCATCCTCCGCACAACTTGCCGCCGGCCACGCGTTAGCTCAGGACAAGTGCGGCCAATTAATTTGGCCTGTGACCAATATGTCACGGACTCCGGCGCCCAACGCTCGATAAATGGTCGAATTGGGAAGAGGAGATTGCGGGATGGGACGCTTCTTCGCAGTAGCCGCGGTCGTTGTGTTATCTGCAACGCCCGTCGCGGCCGCAGATCTTATCGTCAAAGCGCCCATTGTTCCTCCGATCGAGCCCTATAACTGGACCGGATTCTACGTCGGGGGGAACCTCGGCTATGGCTGGGGATCGGCAAACAACAATTGGAATTTTTTTGCGACAGGCCTGACTGCGGCCACCGGAACGTGCCGACCCGCGGGCACCGCGCTGTGCGCCGTGGGCAGCGACTCCGCCCGCCTCAACGGCGTGCTCGGCGGCGCACAGGTCGGCTACAATTGGCAGATCGGAACGTATGTGGCGGGCCTCGAGGCCGACTTCGACGGTTCGGGCCAGCGCGGCGGCGACACCTTTGGCGCTCCGTTCTCGATAGGGGGCGGCATCCCCAACGGAACCATCACAACATCGTACACCGAAGCGCTGAACTGGTTCGGCACGGTGCGCGCCCGCGCCGGCTATGTGGTGGCCGATCGCTGGCTCGTCTATGCGACCGGCGGCCTTGCCTACGGCCATGTGACCACGAATGGCACGGCGAGTTCGCCGGGAATTGGCGGAGTAGCGCCCGTTGTGGCGCTCGGGGCGCCCGCCTGTACCGGCAACGTATGCCCGGTCGCGAATTGGAGCACCGGCACCACCAAGGCCGGCTGGGCGGCGGGCGCCGGCGTCGAAGGCGCCATCGTCGGTAATTGGAGCTGGAGGCTGGAGTATCTCCACATCGATCTCGGCAACGTCAATATGAGCTTCGCGACACTGCCTGGCTGCTTCGGCAGCGCGATGGTGTGCGGCCCGGCCGCCGCCGGCACCGGCAGCGTCAGCAGTCACGTGACCGACGATATCGTGCGCACCGGCTTTGATTACCGCTTCGCTATCCGATAACTCGTCTTTCGGTTACGGAACCTGCTGCACCCGCGCGGACGTGCGGCATGCCGGATTATCCGACCGAAGAAGTGTCGAAGAGTATGTGTAATTTTTCACACAGCAAGAAGGGGGTGGAGATCAGTTTGGCTCGTCCACGATGTGTGCGCGGAGCGAGCCGATGCCGGTGATTTCGACTTCGAGCGTGTCGCCCGCCTTCATCCACAGCGGCGGCTTGCGGCCGTGGCCGACGCCTTCGGGCGTGCCGGTGGCGATGACGTCGCCCGCCGACAGCGCGGTGAAGTCGGAGCAGAAGGCGATGATCTGCGGGATCGAATAGATCAATTGCGAGGTCGGCGCGTGCTGCACCTGTTGACCGTTGAGCCACGTCGTCAGCGTGAGCTTGCCCGGATCGGGAATCTCATCAGTGGTGACGAGCCACGGCCCAAGCGGGCCGGTTGCGGGAAAATTCTTGCCCGAGGTGACGGAGAATTTCTGGTAATCGCGCACCGAGCCGTCGACGAAGATCGTATAGCCGGCGACATGGTCGAGCGCGCGCTCGGGCGCGATGTGGCGGCCGCCCCTGCCGATGACGAGCGCGAGTTCGCCTTCGTAATCGAAATTGTCGGAGACGTTCGGCCGGACCATCTCGCCGTCGTGGCCGACGAGCGTATCGGAAAAGCGCACGAACAGGCTCGGCTGTTTCGGCAATTCGCGCCCCACCTCGGCCGCGTGCGCGCGATAATTGACGCCGGCACAGAGAATCTTGTTCGGCTGCGGGATGACGGCGCGGAATTTGATGTCGGCAAGTTTGCGGTCGGGTTTTGCCTCGCGCGCCGCTTTACGCATCGTCTCCATGGCGCCGGTCGCAAGCGCGGCGCGCAGGTTTGGCTGTCCAATGCGGTCGTTCAGCGTGATGATGCCGTCGCCGCTCACCGCGCCGAAATAGTCCTTGCCGTCGGCGCTGAAGCTCACGAGTTTCATGATCGAGCCCCCTCGGAGCCTAATCTTTCACATCCGAACCGCAGAAGCGAATGGCCGGGAGGAACCCGGCCATCGCTCCGTTCGTATCGGCGTCCGCACGATCAGAATTTGATCATGTCGGAGGTGGTCAGCGTGACCATGCTGGAGACGAGCGGCGCATGCGCGAAATTGTAGACGACGTACTGCTCGATATATTCGTTCTCGGCCGATGATCCGTCGATCGGATCGATGACCTTGAAGCCGAGGAACGCGGCCTCGCTCGCTGTGTACAGAACTGCGCCGTTGGCGTTGACGCCGGTGACGATGACCGTCTTGATCCCCTTGTCCTTGAGGATTTTCTCCAGGTCGGTGTTTTGGAATTTGTTGGCGTGGGAGTTGACGACCGGCTCCCCGGGCATCGGCGCAACGTCTGCCCAGATGTCCTTGGGCGTCATATTGCCCGCCGTGCTGAAGACCACCATCACATGGTTGTCTCGCGCCTTTGCCAGCAGCTTCTTCATGGCGGGGAGCGAAGCCACGCAGCGAGGTTTGCCCTTCTCGTTGCAAATTTGATGCGTGAAATCGAGCACCAGCAGCGCCGTCGTCTTCGGGTCGACGGTGACGGATTGCAGGGCGGGCGGCGGCGGCGCCTTGATGTTCGCCCAATCGTCGATGACGTTCGCGGCGCGCGCCGGCAGGGCGGCGCCGGCCGTCACGACGCTCATTGCGATCGCGGCGAACAAATGCGGCAGTTTGCGTTTCATTCTCGGCTCCTGAACTTGACGATGAGTGTCAGAACTTGATCGTGTCGATTGATGCCGCGTGGTGCGATCCGAAATCACCGGCGCGGGGCTTGAGCACGATAGTGCGGCATCGCCACAAAACCGGACAACACCGGCCTTATTCCAGACTAATCCTGCGGTTGATGCAATTTGCAATTTGCCGCGGTTCTGTTGACGGCATGGACGAACTCGGCGGCCCAGGCCAATATTGCGCGTTCCGGCGTCCGGCGGAATCAACCGCCGGCATGAGGAGGTGTCGATGGACATCAAGGTGGGCAAGAAGGCAATCGCCGAGGCGACCCAGAAGCTCAAGAATTGGGGCCGGTGGGGCAAGGACGACCAGGTCGGCACGCTCAACCACGTCACGCCGGAGGATATCGTCAAGGCGGCGCGCCTGATCCGCAGCGGCAAGGTTTTCGCGCTCGGCATTCCACTCGATGCCAACGGCCCGCAGACCGGCTTGTTCGGCGGTCGTTTCAATCCGATCCATCAGATGCTGGCGACCGGCACCGACGCCATTGCCGAGCGACAGGACTGGAACAAGATCCGTTACGCCGACGACACTCTTATTCTGTGCGTGCAGGGCGCGACGCATTGGGACGCGCTGGGCCATATCTTCTACGAAGACAAGGCCTATAACGGCTATGACGCCAAGCTCATCGACGCCAAGGGTCTCAACGTGCTCGGCATCGAGCATTCGAAGAACAAGATGGTCGGTCGCGGCGTGCTGCTCGACATTGCGCGATTTCGTGGCGTGCAGTGGATGGCCGACGGCGAAAGCATCTCCAACGACGAGCTCGACAAGTGCGCCAAGAATCAGAACGTCGCCGTCGGCCGCGGCGACTTCGTCATCATCCGCACCGGGCAGATGGAGCGCTGCCTCAGCGAAGGCAAATGGGGCGGCTATGCCGGCGGCGACGCGCCGGGCGTCAAATTCGAGAACTGCTATTGGTGCCAGGACAAACAGATCGCGGCAATCTGCACCGATACGTGGGGAGTCGAGGTGCGGCCCAACGAGACCGCGGAGGCGAATCAGCCGTGGCACTGGGTGGTCATCCCGGCCATGGGACTTTGCATGGGCGAGATTTTCTATCTCAAGGAATTGGCGCAGGATTGCGAGGAAGACGGCGTCTACGAATTCTTCTTCTGTGGCCCGCCGCTCGTCATCACCGGCGCGACCGGCTCGCCGCTCAATCCGCAAGCTATTAAGTAGCTCCCTCTCCCCGCTTGCGGGGAGAGGGTTGGGGTGAGGGGGCGAAGCCGCTAGTCTTAGAACAGCGGAGACGCCCCCTCACCCGGATTGCTGCGCAATCCGACCTCTCCCCGCGCGCGGGGAGAGGCGAAGTAACAAGGAGTTCCCCATGCCCCGTCACCTCAAGCGCGGAATGGACGCGAGCGCGATCAAGGCGGCCGACGCCAAGGTGCGCGAGACGGTGGAGCAAATCTTGGCCGACGTCGAGGGGCGCAAGGACGCGGCGGTGCGCGAACTGTCGCAAAAATTCGACAACTGGTCGCCGGCCTCGTTCAAGCTCACCCCGGCCGAAATCGAACGCGCCATCGGCCAGGTGCGCAAGCGCGATCTCGACGATCTCAAATTCGCGCAGGCGCAGGTGCGCAATTTCGCGAAAGCGCAGAAGGACACGATGCGCGATCTCGAAGTGGAGACCATGCCGGGAGTCGTGCTCGGCCACACGCATATTCCGGTCAATTCGATCGGTTGCTACGTGCCCGGCGGGCGTTATCCGATGGTGGCGTCGGCGCATATGTCGATCGTCACCGCGCGCGTCGCCGGCGTGAAGAAAATCATCGCTTGCGCGCCGCCGTATCAGGGCGGGCCGCATCCGGCGATCGTGGCGGCGATGCATTTCGGCGGCGCCGACGAGATTTTTGTGCTCGGCGGCGTGCAGGCGGTCGCCGCCATGGCGCTCGGCACCGAAACAATCGCTGCCGTGGATATGCTGGTCGGGCCGGGCAACGCCTACGTGGCCGAAGCCAAGCGGCAATTGTTCGGCCGCGTCGGCATCGATCTGCTTGCCGGGCCGACCGAGACGCTGATCATCGCCGACGAAACCGTCGACGGCGAAATGTGCGCGACCGATCTGCTTGGCCAGGCCGAGCATGGGCCGACGTCACCCGCCATCCTCATCACCAATTCGGAAAAACTCGCGCGCGAGACCATGGCCGAGGTGGAGCGGCTTCTCAAAATCCTCCCCAGCGCCGATCTCGCCGGCAAGGCGTGGGCGGATTTCGGCGAGGTCATCGTCTGCGACTCCTACGAGGAGATGGTGGCCGAGGCCGACCGTGTCGCTTCCGAGCACGTCCAAGTGATGACGCGCGATCCGGATTATTTTCTGCACAACATGAAAAATTACGGCTCGCTGTTTTTGGGTCCGCGCACCAACGTCGCCTATGGCGACAAGGTGATCGGCACCAA
>JASHQI010000116.1 GCA_030037645.1 Xanthobacteraceae bacterium | reverse complement strand
CTCTTTCCTTCAGCCGCTCTTCATCGGGTCCTTCACCGCGGCGAAGGTCTCGAACTCCGTATTCCAAAGTTGCCCCTTAATCTTCTCAACCCGGCGGATATAGATGTTACTGACGATGTCGCGGGTGTTCGGATCGATCGAGATCGGGCCGCGCGGGCTCTCCCAGGCCATGCCCTTCATCGCCGCGACCAAGGCGTCGCCGTCGCTGTTGCCGTTCGTCTTCTTCAGCGCTTCATAGATCAGATGCATGCCGTCATAGCCGCCGAGCGAGACGAAATCCGGGCGGAAATGATCGGCCTTCTCGATCGCCGCGACATAGGTCTTGTTGAGCGGGGAATTATGCGATGCGGAATACGGCCCAGCGGTGATCATGCCGAGCATCTGATCGCCCATGTCGTTGAGATCGTCATCGTCGGTCAGGTCGCCCGGCCCGATGATTTTTATGCCTGATTTGGCCAGGCCGCGCTCGGCGAATTGCTTGGCAAAGATGGGCGCTTGTGTGCCCGGGAAGTAGATGAACGCCGTATCGGGCTTGAGGTCGCCGATCCGTTGCAGGAACGGCGCAAAATCCGGGTTGGCGAGCGGGATCCGGATCGTGTCGATAATCTGACCGCCGACTTGCGTGAATCGGGTCTTGAACGCCGTTTCCGCCTCGATCCCGGGCGCCCATTCGTTGACCAGCGTGACAACGCGCTTACTGCCATTCTTGGCCGCCCATTCGGCCATGATCCAGGCCTGCGGACTGAGGATGAAGCCGGCGCGCACAAAGTAGGGCGACTTCGTCGTCGTGATCGAGGCGCCGGAACTCAGGCACAAGGTCATCTTCTTGGCCTCGGTCACGAGCGGAGCGATCGCCAACGAAGTCGGCGTAATGCCGATGCCGACGATATCCACCTGGTCATTGACGATCATGTCCTGGACGATGCGGTGCGCGGTGTCGGCAACGCCGCCGTCGTCGCGCACCGTGAGCTCGATCTTGCGTCCGGCGACGGTGTCGCCATGTTGCTGCATGTAAAGCTTGATCGCCGCCGAGATCTGCCGGCCGACCGCGGCGAAGTTGGCTCCGGTCAGCGGCATGCTGATGCCCACTTTCAGCGGGCTGTCGGCGGCGGCACGGCGGGCGAACAGGCCGGTCGCGGCGGACGCGGCGACGCCTTTGAGCAGCGTTCTGCGATGCATGGTCGGCTCCCTCCGCTCCAATATTCTGACCCGCCGCGCTTCGCTGCGGGATGAATAGACCTTACACCGCCTCGAGATGCGGAATATGCGGCCGCTCGCCCCGCGCCTTGCCGCGGATCGGCGGCTTTGGCAGGCTCGCGGTGCCACCCTCCATGACGAAATCGTGCGTCAGCGAATACCACGGCGCGCCCGCTTCGGCCGCCGGAGTTGGCTCGGCGGCGCCGTGCTTGACGTATTTGCCGATGAGATGCCGCGTGACGCCGAACTGCGCATCGGTCTCCAGATGCGGGTCTTCCGGATCGTAAAGCTGCGAGATCAGTGTCTTGAAGCCCGGCTTGTAAACCAGGAAGTGAAGATGCGCCGGCCGCATGTTGTGCCGGCCAGCGGCGCGCAGCAACTCTCCGACCGGCCCGTCGATCGGGATCGGATAGCCGGCCGGTTTGACGCTGCGAAAGCTGATGCGGCCGTCCTTGTCGGTGGTGAACTTGCCGCGCAGGTTCATGTCGGCCTGAACGGGATCCTGGTTCTCGTAAAACCCTTCGGGCGAGGACTGCCAGATATCGACTTCGGCGCCCGCGACCGGCCTGCCGCCGGTGTCCCGGAACGTGGCATCCACGAACAGAGCCGGACCGGGCGTCGGCGATCGCACGATCGTGCCGCCGTTCGGCGTCGCCGGCGAATGCATCCGCCAGAACGGACCGAGCGTGTTGGCGTCGGTCTCGGTCTGGCCGTTGTCGCCGTTGTTGAGCAGACAGATCAGAGGCGACAGACCGAGCGAGCCCGCCATCAGCACGGCCTCGTTATGGTTCTCATTCGAGTTCTGGCCGATCGCCACAAGGTAACCCATCGCGGTGTGGAACTCCTGCTCGGTCAGCCTCACCTCGCGGGCAAACGCATGAAGGTGGTGGATCAGCGCGACCAGGATTTCTCGCACACGCGGATTTTTGGCGTGCGAATAGGCGGCAAGCACCGCCTTGGTGACGTCCTTTTCGTTTTCGATAATCATGCTCTCGCTCCGCAAAGGCCTTCGTCGTTTGAGCATGATCTTTTCGGAAAGCCGGCCTCCGCTTTTCCGGATCATGCTCAAAGGCGGCTAATCCGCTGACCCGGATTTTACGTGATCCCACGGGACGGCGCCATGCAGCGGCCGCTACATGAGACCGAGCTCGCGCAACTCACGCCGCAACTTCTCCGGCATCGCGGTGGCGCCGGGGACCGCCTTCTCGAGGTCGCGCGGCGCATCATCGGCGGCAAGATAGCGCCAGCCCTGGAACGCGCGAAAAGGACGGGCCGCGACCGGAACGACTTTGGGATCGAGCGCCAGCGCGCATCGCCCAGTGCCGTCTTTGTCCCGGAACGGCCTGACATCGCGGATGCGCTGGCGGCAGGCGATCTCGCCGCGGATCACCCAATAGAGCGAGCCGCCATCGAGTAGTTCCGCGGCGCGCTTGGGCACCATGCGGGTGCGGTGAACGTGTTCCGGCTTTTCGCCGCGTCTTCGCTTGTCTTTCAGCTTTTGCTTGATCCAGTCCTCGAGGTCGCGGATCGAGTCGCAGCCGACGCACAGCTTGATAAGGTGAAGGGGCATGATCCTATCTTACGCGTCGCCCACGTGTTCGATCACCATGATTTCCGCGCCTTCCACAACTTGCGCTCCTGTATCCACCGAGATGCGCGACACGAGGCCGTCGAATGGCGCGCGAAGCGTGTGCTCCATCTTCATTGCTTCGATTACGGCGAGACGTTGGCCACGAGCCACGCGATCGCCTGAGCCGGCGAGAATTTCCAGCACCCTGCCGTGCATGGGCGCCTTGAGGACACCGTCTGCGACGCCGGCTTCGCTTGCCGGCGCGGAAAAATCCTTGAGGCGAACGCGTGTCTGACGGCCGTGGCGCACGACATATGCTTCCTCGGCCACTTCGAACACCCTCGCGTCGGTCGCCGGCGCAGTGCCGTCGACAGTGACGCGCATGCCGCTTATCCCGTAACTGATCGTTGCCATCCCATTTTCACCGTCAATCACGATCGGGACAGCGAGGGAACGCATGCCGCCGAGCTGAAAGCCGTCGCGCGTCGCCCATGGCGACGGCATTTCGGACTCCCCTTCGGATCGCGGCGAATCGTCACCGGCAACCTGATCGATCGGATTACGGGCCAGCAAATGGGCAATGCCCAATGCCGCAGCGGCGCGATCCGCTCTGCTCGGTCCACCTCCGCCCGCTGCCAGCATGCGGTCGATGAAGCCGGTATCGACCCTGCCTTGACGGAATTCGCTGGTCCGGCACAGGCCGGCGAGAAAAGCCACATTATTTCGCGGACCGACGACCACGGTGCGATCGAGCGCCTGCGCTAGCCTCTCCAGCGCCGCCTCGCGTGTCGGCTCATGGGCAATAATTTTGGCGATCATCGCATCGTAATACGGCGTGGTCCTGTCTCCGGCTTCGACACCGCATTCGACGCGGATATTGTCCGGCAATTCCAGGGCCACGATGGTGCCGGTCGACGGCAAGAAACCGTTTTCGGGATCCTCGGCGTAGAGGCGCGCCTCGATGGCGCTGCCATCGATGTGGAGCTGGGACTGTTGGAGCGGCAGCCTTTCGCCCGCGGCGATGCGGAACTGCCATTCGACCAGATCGAGACCGGTGACCGCTTCCGTCACCGGATGCTCGACTTGCAGGCGCGTATTCATTTCGATGAACCAAAACGCGTCCGCCCTCAATCCGCTCGACCAGTCGGCGAGGAACTCGACCGTTCCGGCTCCGACATATCCGACCGCGCTGGCCGCCTTGACTGCGGCGGCGCCGATCTGCGCCCGCAACTGCGATGTCATGCCGGGCGCGGGCGCTTCCTCGATCACTTTCTGGTGGCGGCGCTGCAGCGAGCAATCGCGCTCGCCAAGGTGAATAATGCCGCTGTGCCGATCGGCAAAAACTTGAAATTCGATATGGCGTGGCGCAACGACGAATTTCTCGATCAGGACCCGGCTCACGCCAAACGCCGCCTCGCCTTCACGGATTGCGGCCTCGAGCGCCGCCTCGAAATCCGCATGCTTGTCGACGCGACGCAGACCCCGCCCACCGCCACCCGCGGCGGGCTTGATCAGAACCGGGTAGCCGATCTCGTAAGCCTTCCGCTTGAGGAACGTGGCGTCCTGCCGGTCGCCATGATAGCCGGGCACGACCGGGACGCCCGCCCGCTCCATCAATGCTTTGGCGCGATCCTTGAGGCCCATGGCTCGGATCGCTTCGGCAGGCGGGCCGATGAAGGCAATGCCGGCTTGTTCGCACCTTTCAGCGAAGTCCGCGTTCTCGGACAAAAATCCGTAGCCGGGATGAACGCAATCCGCTGCGGTCGTTTTCGCGACTTCGATCAACCGGTCGATCGAAAGATAGCTTTCTTGAGGTTCCGCAGGACCGATCGGATGGGCCTCGTCACAGACACGCACGTGCAGAGCATCGGCGTCAGCGGCTGAGTAAACCGCAATGGTGCGCAGCCCGAGCTGCTTTGCCGTGCGCGCGATGCGACATGCGATTTCGCCGCGATTGGCGATCAGAACGGAGCGAAACATGCGGCCGAATCCTCGAGCATGATCAGGAAAAATAGATACCGGTTTTCCGAAAAGATCATGCTCAACCAAAATCCTAGATCATAATCTCGAGAAAAGCCCGCCCGCGACTTGATCCAGACGTCGAGACTTAATTGCAAAAAGCATTTTGCGAGACAGGAAACGAGAGCCCGGTTTTGATGACAAGACGGCGCCGGCAATCGCACACCTTACTCGCCGGCGGTCCGCCGCGCGTAAGACCGCTCAGGTCATTGCCGCGACGGAAGCGGAGTGAGCTGTACCGGCGCTCCCGCCCCCGCCGTAACGTTTGCGGCGGGCGCGGCGGCGGTTGCGCCAGTCGGCGGCGCGGAAGGAGCCGGCGTCCAAACCGGATCTTGTTGCTGTGCCGATCCGTCGGCGCGAGATGCTCTTTGCGCACCTGCTCCCTGCTTTCGCAACCTGGATGCGCTCGCGGGCAGAGGCGGCTCAGGATTCATAATGCTGATTGGCGGTATTGACGCCGCGGACGGGAAATCGATGTTGACCAGAACCTTGCGCTTGCCGGCCGGGGTCGCGTCGTCGGCCGCCGCAGTCGGCTCGGAATGAGCCGCTTGCGCCAAGGGGCCTTCGGGCGTCTGCGCCCAGGCGGTCTGATAGCGCTCGATATAATGATTAAGAGCATCGCCGCTCAAATTGGCGCGGACACGGCTTGGATCATCGAGCAGTTCGAACGCCTTGCAGTCTTTGCTCGTGCAGCCATCCCGCACTGCAAGCACCTGGGCGAGAAATCCGAAGCGGTCGGCTTCGAGCGCGCGACGCAGCGGTAGCAACGTGTTGTCGATGTCGGTGCCGCCGCCTTTGACGTAGGCAGCCATGTCCGACAGCAGTGCCAGCCGCGCCGCATCGTAAGAAATAGCAGCGGCCACGGTGGCCGGAGACCGAAACAGCGCCTTTTCGCATGCGGCCTCGACAGTCTCGCCTGCCAAGCCGTCGAGACATGCCAGCGCAGAACCGGGCGCGAGTGCGCGAGCACTGAGGTCCTCCGCGCGTGTTTCGAGAGCGAGACGGTCGGCGCCATAATCGCGGCCACGGCCGTAATCGATCAATGCCCAGGCCATCGACGTGACAAGGATCGTGCCAAGAATGGTTGCACCCAAACGCAGCACGGTGCCGGGCGGCGGCTTTTGCCGCATAACAAGCAACAGAACAGCCGCGGCGACGAGCAACGCTGCAGAGCCAGCCGCCAGCCACAACCGCAGCACCGAACTCCCGATCTCCGGATCAACGCCCACCATCGACCCATCCCAACCGACGGACGATCACGCCATCCCGCGTCAGAAGTATGGCGTAGCGGCGCCGCGGAAGCCAGTCCTCGACCCCTGCGGCGCGTCAACCGGCCCTACGAGCGAACGTCGCCGACTTTCGACACGATTTGCGCCGACGAATCAGTGGTCGAGTTCGAGCTGGCTTTCTTTGGCTACCCGCTCAAACGCTTCGCCGGGATTTTTGATCCGATACTGGTAGTCTTCACCGTCAGATGGCAACAACCTGACGACTTTATAGCTTCCGCTCGCGCCCGGACGGCTAATGGGGCTCGACGTGTAGGATACGGTTTGGCCAACGCGAAATTTATGCGCGTGAAAAGCCGGCCCTCGTGGCACCACTTGCACGACGCTGACAGCGGGGATGCTCATGATGCTCGGCTCCGGCTTTCTCGCCGCCTGTCGCGGGGGAGCCTTGCGAACCGCTGACTTGCGAACTGCTGTATTCCGGCTCGCCTTAGCGGGACTACTACTACTCTTCTTCACTGAACGTTTATTCATGGAACAACTATAGCATCCAATCAGACGACGGAGCAAAAGATATTGGCGTCTCAGAGGCCAGTTTTGGGCGTCATCTTAACGCTTATGGTGAAGGTTGAAAAATTATTTTGATTCAATGCAATAGCCTTGTCTACTCGACTGACGATTGAACCGATTGCCGTCAGCTTTGGCGCCGCCAGCGACCCCTTTCATCGGGCTGCCAATAGGTCACGTCGAAACCGGCGGCCTTAGCCTCGCCCCAGCGCGCACGCGCCGTCTCGACGGCGTCAGGATCCTCGTCGTCGAACAGCACGACGACACGCTCATAAGAGGCGGCGTCGACGGGCATGTTTGCGCCCTCGACAAGGAACCGTGCGACGGCGCCATTCGGATTTTTCTCGTTGATGGTCAGCAAGATAGGCTGCTCCGCAGCCTCGCCGTCGCGCCAAGTTCCATGAGGCAAAAAAGCGTCGTCGCGCCACGTCCACAAATGCGCATCGAGCACCTCGATGCGTTCTTCCGACGCCGCCTGCACCACCACGCGCCAGCCGCGTTCGAGAGATTTGTGAAGCAGCGCCGGCAAGACCTGTTCCAGCGTCTGCCCTTTCAAATGGTAGAAGAGAATCTCGGTCATGACGAGAGTCTACCCGAGTCATTCTGAGCGATGCTACAGCAGCGCAGAAAGTCTGCAATCCGAAAAGAAGAAGCTCGGAAGAAATCCGAAGAAAAGAAGCTGGGAAGAGCAATGGTACACAAAATTCCGCTGACGCTGGCCTGCGGTGATTACGCGATCGTCGGCCCACTGAAGGATGGTCGCGTCCAGCCGGATGGAATCGACCTCACGGTGCTTACCCGCATGGATTCGACCACGCGGCACTGGCGATTTCTGCGCGGCAAGGAGTTCGATCTCGCCGAAGTGTCATGCTCGTCATACCTGATCGCGCGCGACCAGCGATTTGCCCTTGACGCGCTGCCGGTCTTCCTCCACCGCCGCTTCCGGCATGGTTTTATCTTCATCAATACGAGCAAGGGCATACGGCAGCCGAAAGATCTCGCGGGCCGCCGCATCGGCGTCAAGCAATACCAGGCGACCGCCATCGTGTGGATGCGCGGCATCCTCGAGCACGAATACGGCGTTCCGCACCGCTCCATCGAATGGGTCTGCGAACTCGACGAGAGCGTCGAGTTCCAGGCGCCGCCGGGCTTGGCGCTGACGCGGCTGAACAACGACCAATCGGTCGAGACGATGCTTGCCGAGGGCGAGCTCGACGCTGTGTTGCATCCCGACCTGATCCGACCGTTGCGCGACAAGGACCCGCGCGTCGCCCGTTTATTTCCCGACTACCGCAACGAGGAGATCGCCTACTACAACAAGACCGGCATTTTCCCGATCATGCATGTGCTCGGGATCAAGCGCGAGATTTGCGAAAAATACCCATGGGTCGCCGTCAACATGTACCAGGCGCTCAATGAGGCGAAGGCAGTCGCGTTGGCGCAACTGGAAAACCCGCGCATCGTTCCGCTCGTCTTCTATCGCGACGTGTGGGAAGAACAAGAGCGCATATTCGGCGACGATCCGTGGCAATACGGACTGGGTGAACAGAATCGCAAGACGCTTGATACGTTGGTGGGCTACGCGCACGAGCAAGGCCTGATCACGAGAAGAATGCCGCTCGACGAACTTTTTCTCAGCGTATTTCAGGGCCGCAAGCGCGGGGTGGAGTGGAAATTTTAAGCCGGATCATAGCAATCCCGCGTCGGCCTCGAAGCCTCCGGGCAACCGATCAACGCTCGTAATAATCCTCGACCAGGCGTTCGAGCAGGCGCACGCCCCACCCGGAACTCCAGCTTTTGTTGATATCGGTCTGCGGCGAGCCGAGCGCGGTACCGGCGATGTCGAGATGGACCCACGGAGTCTTGCCGACGAAGCGCTGCAACAATTGCGCCGCAGTAATCGATCCGGCCCAGCGGCCGCCGGTATTCTTCATGTCGGCGAATTTGGAATCGATCATCTTGTCATATTCAGGCCCCAGCGGCATGCGCCACACGCGCTCACCGGTCGCCTGTCCTGCCTTGGTCAGCCGCTCGACCAGCTTATCGTCGTTGGAGAACATGCCGGCATATTCCTGCCCAAGCGCGACGATGATGGCGCCGGTCAGCGTCGCCAGATTGATCATGAATTTCGGTTTGAACTTTTTGTTGACGTAGTGCAGCACGTCGGCAAGGACGAGACGGCCCTCGGCGTCGGTGTTGATGATCTCAATGGTCTGACCCGACATCGTCTTGACGATATCGCCCGGCCGCTGCGCCTTGCCGTCGGGCATATTTTCCACAAGCCCAATCGCACCGATGGCGTTGATCTTGGCTTTGCGCGCGGCCAGCGCATGCATGAGACCGACGACGCAGGCGGCTCCCGCCATGTCGCCCTTCATGTCCTCCATTCCCTGCGCCGGCTTGATCGAAATTCCTCCAGTATCGAAGCATACGCCCTTGCCGATGAAGGCAATCGGATTGCTCCCGCGCTTGCCGCCATTCCAGCGCATGATGACAAGCTTCGATTCGTGAACCGATCCCTGTCCGACGCCGAGGAGTGCGCCCATGCCGAGCTTTCGCATCGCCGCGACGTCGAGCACCTCCACATTCACACCGAGCTTTCCCAGGCTCGACGCACGCCGCGCAAATTCGCCCGGATAGAGGACGTTCGCAGGTTCGTTGATGAGGTCGCGCGCCAGGACGACGCCGTCGGCGATGGCGGCCTGGCGCAGCCATGCCTTTTCGGCCGCAGACGAATTCGCACAGGCAAAATTCACTTCGACTTTCTTCGGCCGCTCCTCGCCCTCCTTGCGCTTGGTCTTATAGCGATCGAACGTATAGGCGCGCAGCCGCGCTCCAAGCATCAAGCCGGCAATCTGATCGCTCTTCAATGCACCCGACGCGAATTCGGCAAAAATCGTTGCCTCCGCAGCGGCGGCCGGCACCTTGCCCATGGCGATCCCGCCAAGTTTGACAAAATCCTGAGGCTTAAGGTCGCTCTCCTTGCCGGTTCCGACCACGACCAGCCGCGGCAGGCTGAGACCGGACGGTGCAACGATGTCGAGCGTAGAGCCGTTCTTGCCGGTAAAGCGGTCGGCCGCCCCGGCACGGCGCACCAGATCCCCCATCGATGAAAGGACACGCTGGGTCGCGGCGCCAAATCTTAGATTTTCCGCGCAGAACACAATGAGAACGCCGCGTAAACGCGCAAATGGGGTGAAACCGAACGCAAAAGGGTCGGGCATAGGCGGGGTCCTTCCCAGCCGGGTCAGGGGTCACGTCGACATATGAACCGTCCGGTTCGATCATGCAAAGCGCGATTATGGCAATCCGCGATGGTCGAGCCGCGACGCGCCTGGTCGATTAACGCTTTGGTATCCATGTTCAATGGGTTTGCCTTGGCGAGGCCATTTTGTGAAAGCATGAAAGGACTTGCACTGGGGGACCCACTCGCGGGGCGATGCAGCGGCTGGGGGCCGACGCGGCCATCGGGTGCGCGGTCAGCGGGGGATGTTGAATCCGATGGGGTCGATCGGCCGTTACATGTTTCGCACCACGATCGGTGCGTTTGTGATCACGCTTGTGACCCTGACCATCCTGATCTGGTTCACGCAGGCGATGCACAACTTCGACCTGATCACCAGCGAGCGGCAGACGCTATTGGTGTTCATCGGCATTACCGGACTGGCCATCCCGATGCTCGTCATGATGCTCGCGCCGTTCGCGCTCGTCATCGCCGCTGGGCACGTTCTCAATAAACTCAGCGCCGATTCAGAAATCATCGTGATGAATGCAGCCGGAATTTCGCCGTGGCGGCTGCTGAAGCCGTTTTTGGCCGCGGCATTACTGGTATCGTTACTGGTGGCCGCGCTCGCCATCTACATTTCGCCGCGAAGTTTGCGCGAACTTCGCGACTGGGCGACGCAGGTGCGCGCCGATATCCTTACCAATATCGTACAGCCAGGCCACTTCACGACTATCGGGGGCAATCTGACTTTTCACATTGCCGACCGGCGGCCGGATGGTCTGCTGACCGGCATATTCGTCGACGATCGGCGCGATCCCAACGAACATACCACTTACCTTGCCGAACGGGGCGAGATCGAGAAGAACCCAAACGGCTCATTTCTTGTGATGCAGTCAGGAAGCATTCAACGCCTCGCGGCAGGCCAGCGCGATCCTCGCATCGTCACATTCGACCGTTACGCCTTTGATTTGTCGAAGTTCACCGCCGGTCCGCAGAACAGCATTTACAGCGAACATGAGAAGTATATCTGGGAGCTCTTGTGGCCGAATCCTCACGATCCGACCTATGTCGCACAACCGGGACAATTTCGATCGGAATTGTATGATCGTATTGCGGATATCCTCTATCCACTGACCTTTATCATCCTGACATACGCTTTTCTTGGCCCGCCACAGACCACCCGGCAGAACCGGACGCTGGCAATGCTCGCCATGATCGGCGTGATTTCGCTGCTCCGCGTCATTGGCTTCATCAGCGTCATTGTCGGTGTGCGTGTCCCTGCAGTTCTGGGGGTGCAATTTGTCGCGCTTATCGCCACGACTGCGGTCGGCGTGTGGCTCATCGCGCGCAGCCGAGCCATAGAGCCTGCCGTTGCCGTGTCAAAGCTTGCGACCGCGCTGAGCAATCGCATCGCGCAGGCGACGGCGAGTTGAGGAGCGGCCAATGATTCTCGGGACGCTCTCCCGCTATTTCGGAATGCGCTTTCTGTTGGCCGTTATCGCCTCGTTCCTCAGCGTGGTCGCGATCGCCGCGATGGCCGACTATGTCGAGTTGATGCGCCGCGGTGCCGACTGGCCGACCGCCACGCCCTGGCTGCTCGCCAAGATTTCCTTTTTGCGCATTCCCGAACTCACCGAGCGCATCATGCCATTCGCGGTGCTGGTAGGCGCGATGTCATGCTACTTGTCGCTCTCGCGCCGGCTCGAACTCGTCATCGCGCGCTCCGCCGGCCTTTCCGCCTGGCAATTCGTGGCGCCGGCCGTGATCGTTGCGCTCCTGTTGGGAACGCTTGCGACAACCGTCTACAACCCCATTTCGGCAAGATTGCAGGAGCGCTCAAAACTCCTTGAAGCGCAAATGCTGGGCGAGCTTCCGTCGGCCTTGCAGGAGAACACGAGCGGCTTTTGGGTGCGCCAAAAGAGCGATAACGGGGCGGCGATTATCAATGCGAAGTCAAGCCGCGAGCAGGGTTCGATGCTCGGATCTGTCAGCGTATACACGTTCGACGGCGCAAACCATTTCCAGGAACGGATCGAGGCGCAGAGCGCCACGCTGGCGCATGGTTATTGGAAGCTCCAAGACGCGCATATCTACGCCATCGGCAGCCCGCCACAGGCCAAAGACACCTATCTCCTCCCCACAAATCTGACACTCGAGCAAGTACGGGAAAGCTTTGCCACGCCGGAGACCGTGCCGTTCTGGCAACTTCCCTCGTACATTGAGAAGGCGGATCGGGCCGGACTCGCTGCCGCCGGTTATCGACTGCAATATCAAGAGCTGTTGTCGCGTCCGTTCCTTCTCGCCGCGATGGTCTTGCTTGCGGCCGCGGTAAGCTTGCGCTTTTTCCGCTTTGGCGGCGTTCAGAAGATGGTGCTGAGCGGCATCACCGCCGGCTTCTTGCTGTTCATATTGTCGAAGATCACGGAGGACATGAGCAAAGCGGAATTTTTGTCGCCGGTGGCGGGAGCGTGGATACCGGTGTTCGTCGGCAGTCTGACTGGATTTGTAGCGCTGTTGTACCAGGAGGACGGTTAGTGGCGAGTTCGCGCAGCGCATTTTTCCTCGGGTTTCGTGGTGGCCACGGCGTGTACGCGACGACTATCGTTGCGCTCCTGGTGTGTGTCGTGTGCTGGTGCTGCGCTCCCGAACGGACGTTCGCTCAGGCGGTCGGCACCAACAACTTGCTGCACTTTCCGCACCTGCCGCCGCCGCCGAAGGCGCCGCCGACTCCGTCCAACGCACCGATGCTCGTTCAGGCGGACGAGATCAGATACGACTACACAAACGATACGGTATCCGCGGTCGGCAACGTACAAATCTATTATGGCGGCTCGACCATCGAAGCCGACGAAGTGATCTACGACCAGAAGACAAAGCGGCTGCGAGCACAGGGAAATGCCAGACTGACCGAGGCAGATGGCAAGATCACCTATGGCCAGGTTATCGATCTCACCGATAACTATCGCGATGGCTTTGTCGATTCACTGCGTCTGGAGACGCCGGAACAGACGCGTATGGCGGCCGCACGGGCTGACCGCGCCAATGGTGTCTATACGGTTCTTGAAAACGGCGTGTATACCGCCTGTCTGCCCTGCCAGAACGATCCGAAAAAGCCGCCGCTGTGGCAGGTCAAAGCGGCGCGGATCATCCATTCCGAAACGGAGAAAATGCTCTATTTCGAAGACGCCCGCGTCGAGTTCTTTGGCGTGCCGCTGGCCTATGTTCCGTTTATGTCGGCTCCCGATCCCAGCGTGAAACGAAAGAGTGGTTTTCTGTTCCCGACGCTAACAGAGACGACGCAATACGGGCTTGGAATTGGTATCCCCTATTATTGGGCACTGGCGCCCAATTACGACGTCACCTTCACGCCCACATTCACCACGCGGCAGGGTGAGTTGCTCCAGGCCCAATGGCGGCACAGGCTGATAAATGGCTCCTATACGATTCAAGCCGCCGGAATTTTCCAGCAGGACCCAACTTATTTTGCCGATCGCGACGGCGCCGGCAGTCCAACCGCGAATACGTTCCGCGGCGCAATTCAGACGGCTGGGCAGTTCTCGCTGACAGACAAATGGCTGTGGGGCTGGACCGGCATCTTGATGACCGACACCCAGTTCTTGAACGATTACAAGCTCGGGTCTTTCAATCTGGCATACAATCCGTTTCAAACCGGGGTGGCGTCCGCGGGCGTGTCACAGATTTACCTGACCGGCACCGGCGACCGCAGCTATTTCGACATCCGCTCGATGTATTATTACGGCTATTCGGAAGAGGACGTTCAGAGTCAGCTTCCGATAGTCCATCCCGTCATCGATTATTCGAATGTCGCTCCGCAGCAGGTGATGGGCGGCGAATTGAGCTACAAACTTAATCTGACCAGCCTAACCCGCCAGGAGGCGGATTTCGACGCCATCAGCCAAGCCGCCGTCAACAGCGGAGTCTGTGCTGCTCCCACTACCGCCGACACCGCCCAGCTCGTTCCCGCCAACTGCCTGTTGCGTGGCATTCCCGGAGACTACAACCGCTTTTCTGCCGAGGCAGACTGGCGCCGAACGATGGTCACCAATTACGGCCTGGAGATTACGCCATTCCTCGGGCTGCGCGGCGACTTCGCATCGGTCTATGTTGATAATCAGCCGGGCGTATCGAACTACCTTCCGACCGGCGAGAGCAATCTCGCCCGCATCATGCCAACTGCCGGAACCGAATTCCGGTACCCCTTCATCGATGTCGAACCTTGGGGCACGCAGACGATCGAGCCGATCGCTCAAGTCATCCTGCGTCCGAACGAAACCGAAATCGGCAAGTGGCCAAACGAAGATGCCCAAAGTCTGGTCTTTGACGCCAGCAACCTGTTCAGCATCGATAAGTTTTCCGGCTGGGACCGCGTCGAAGGCGGCGGCCGCATCAATGCCGGTATCGAATATACCGCCCAGGTCAACAGAGCCGGTTCGCTCACCGCCGTGTTCGGGCAGTCCTATCAGATCTTCGGACTGAACTCGTTCGCCGTCGGCGACATCACAAATACCGGCCTGGACAGCGGCCTCGATACGAATATTTCCGACTACGTCGGGAGTGTCAGCTATCAGCCGAACCAGGTGTACTCACTGATGGCGCGCGCGCGCTTCGACGAACAGACCTTCAACGTCGAGCGCCTCGAGTTGGAAGCCCGCGCCAATTTCGATCGCTGGAACCTGCAAGTGCTGTACGGCGATTATGCGCCTCAGCCGGCTCTGGGCTTTCTGTTTCGACGTCAGGGCATTCTCGCGGGCGCCGCGTTCAAGCTGACGGAGAACTGGGTGCTGCTCGGTTCCGCCCGCTACGATCTCTACGCCCACGAATTCGACGAGTCGCGCATTGGAATCGGCTATGTCGACGACTGCTTGCTGTTGAGCGTAAATTATCTCACAGGATACACGTATAATGGAACGACAACGCCGGTTTTGAATAACACGTTCATGGCGCAGTTTAGTCTGCGCACGCTCGGCCCCGACGTCTTACAGCCGGTGGGCGAACAGTTCTAAATTCTGCCTTGAGTTTGTAGGATTGATTCTCGGAAGGGGGTTGGGGACGACGGAACAGCTTGGGCGGGACCGTGGCCGCTGAAGGAGAGCGATAGGCGATGTTGCAGATACCGATTCACTCACGTCGAAGTGCTCTCACTGCGGCCATCCTCGCTGTACTTGCCGTCGTTACCATTCCTTCCTTGGCCTACTCGCAGGAAGTGGTCGCGCTGGTGGATGGCCAGCCGATTACGTCTCTTGACGTTGAGCACCGCACCAAATTCCTCCAAATGAGCACGAACAAGGTGCCGACGCGCCAAGAGGTCCTCGACGGTTTGATCGACGAGATTCTTGAAATCCGGGAGGCCAAGAGATTCGATATCGTCGTCCCCGACTCGGAAGTCGACAGCTCGTATTCCGACATCGCCAAGCACATGGGCGTCGATACTCCGAAATTGACGGAAATTCTTGTCAAAGGCGGCGCGAGCGCAGATACGCTCAGGCAGCGGTTGCGGGCTCAACTTGCCTGGGCTGCCCTGGTCCGAGGCCGCTTCAAGGCCAGCCTCGAAATCCCCGATAGCGATGTCGAGGCGGAACTCCACCTTCACAATCCCGATGATAAAAATGACGTTGGCTACGAATATGTCATGCGGCCCATCGTCTTCGTGGTGCAGAGCGGGTCGCCCGACTCGGTCTATGAAGCGCGGAAACGCGATGCCGACGCTCTGCGCTCGCGTTTTGAGAATTGCACCGACGGCATTCCGTTTGCTCGCGCCCTTCGCGAAGTCGCAGTACGCGACCAAGTCGTGAAATTTTCCGCCGATCTGCCTGCCGCATTGCGCAGCATACTCGACAACACCGATGTCGGTCACCTCACCCCACCCGAACAAACGTCGGAGGGGATTCAGATGTTCGCGCTTTGCTCCAAAAAGACGACCACGGCCGACACACCGGAAAAGAAGGAAATTCGCGATCAAATTTTCGATCAGAAATTCGGTGCAGAAGCGAAGCGTTATCTCGCGAAATTGCGACGCGAGGCGATGATAGAATATAAATAACTTTCTTGATGCGGCATGGTCTTATTGGAAATCCGGCTTCCCCTTTTCCGGATCATGGCCTAGAAGCAAGATTGTGCAACCATTGGCATTGACGCTCGGCGAGCCCGCCGGAATCGGTCCCGACCTCGCCCTGGAAATCTGGCATCGACGTTGCGAATTCGGCGTGCCGGCATTCTACCTCGTTGCCGATCCGAGCTTCCTCGGCCGACGCGCCGCTCAACTTGGACTTGACGTTCCGATCGCCACCGTGTCGCCGCAGTCGGCCGGGGCTACCTTCTCTTCCGCCTTGCCCGTTGTTCGTATCGATGTCGCGGTGAGCGCCGAGCCAGGCCGGCCCGATCGGTCGAGCGCACCGGCCGCTATCGCCTCGATCCGCCGCGCGGTCGGCGACGTTATCGCCGGCACCGCCGCCGCCGTCGTCACCAATCCGGTGGCCAAGAACGTGCTTTACAATTCGGGATTCGCCGAGCCCGGCCATACCGAATTTCTGGCCAAGCTGGTGCACGAAGCCACCGGTCGGTCTTTGCGTCCGGTGATGATGTTATGGTCGCCGGAGCTCGCCGTTGTACCGGTCACGATTCATCTGCCGCTCAAAGAGGTGTTCGAACAGCTCTCGACCGAACTTGTGGTCGAGACCGGCCGCATCGTCGCGCAAGATCTTGCCAAACGGTTTGGCCTCGCCCGCCCCCGGCTCGCTGTTGCCGGGCTTAATCCCCATGCCGGAGAGGGGGGCGCGCTGGGCGAGGAAGACCGCAACATCGTCGCTGCGGCTGTCGCGCGGCTGATCGCTGACGGCATCGATGCCAGAGGGCCAATCCCCGCCGACTCGATGTTTCACGAACGTGCGCGCGCGACATATGACGCCGCACTTTGCATGTATCACGATCAGGCTTTGATTCCGATCAAGACACTCGCGTTCGATCACGCGGTCAATGTCACGCTCGGCCTTCCCTTTGTGCGTACCTCGCCGGACCACGGCACCGCGTTCGACATTGCCGGAAGCGGGCGTGCAGACCCGAAGAGTCTTGTCGCCGCGCTGCGCCTGGCGACACGGCTCGCCGAAGCGGACAATCCGGTTCCGCTCGCCACGCCGTGACAATGGCAATGGACGGCCTGCCGCCGCTGCGCGAGATCATTCGCCGCCACGGGCTCGCTGCACGGAAATCGCTCGGACAAAATTTTCTGTTCGACCTTAACTTAGCCGCGCGGATTGCGCGCGCCGCGGAGCCACTGTCAGGGACGACGATCTACGAGGTCGGACCAGGACCTGGCGGCCTCACCCGCGCGCTGCTGACACTGGGCGCAAGCCGCGTGCTGGCGGTCGAACGCGACGAGAGAGCCATCGCGGCTCTCGAGGAGATCGCCGAGCGCTACCCACACCGCCTCGAAATCGTAGCGGCCGACGCTCTTACATTCGATCCACGCCCGCGTCTCGATCGCACTTGCGCTCGCATTGTCGCCAATCTGCCGTACAACGTCGCCACGGCATTGCTGGTGCGGTGGCTGAGCATCGAGCCTTGGCCGCCCTGGTATGATCGCGCAATTCTCATGTTTCAGCGGGAGGTCGCAGAGCGCATCGTAGCCGCTCCCGGCTCGAAAAGTTATGGCCGGCTTTCAGTGCTGACGCAGTGGCGGTGTGAGTGCAGCATTCTATTCGACGTCAGCGCTTCGGCGTTTGTGCCGCCGCCGAAAATCAAGTCCTCGCTGGTGCGTCTTGTGCCGCGTGCCAAGCCGGCCTCCTGCGATCGCAAGCTGCTTGAGACCGTGACCCGGGCGGCGTTCGGGCACAGGCGCAAGATGTTGCGCCAAAGCCTGCGCTCGCTCGGCACTGACGTATCGAATTTGCTCGCTGCGGCTGAGATCAGTCCAACAGATCGCGCCGAAGACATCCCGGTCGCAGGATTCGTCGCTCTGGCCCGGGCTCTCGCACTCTGCCGCGATAATGGGCATGATACCGAGGCATGATGCGAATAAGGAACTTCGGGACACGATGACAAAATTATACCGTCAATCGCTCGTCGCTTACGGCCAACCGCTGTGCGAGACGGTCGTGGATTGTCCCACTCCGCGCGGCCGTGAAGTTCTGGTGCGCGTGGAGCGATGCGGCGTATGCCATTCGGACCTGCATCTGCAGGACGGATATTTTGCCCTCGGCGGCGATAAGCGGATCGACATTACACAGGACCGCTCGTTGCCGTTCACGATGGGACATGAGATCGCCGGCGTCATTGAACGCATCGGCGAAGAAGCTGACGGTACAGTCATCGGCCGCCGTGTTGCGGTCTATCCATGGATCGGCTGCGGCACATGTGCGGCCTGCCGCGCCGGCGAGGAGAATCTCTGCTCCAACAATCCCGCCCATCTCGGCATTCGGGCCAACGGCGGTTTCGCCAGCCACGTCATCGTCCCGGACTCCCGCTATCTTATTGATTATGAGCCGCTTTCTCCTGAATTTGCGGGGCCGCTAATGTGCTCCGGACTGA
>JASHQI010000115.1 GCA_030037645.1 Xanthobacteraceae bacterium | reverse complement strand
TGTTCGGCACTGTGCATGCGCCGATTTTCAATCCGGTGGTGGCGGCGAAGGAAATGGTCACCGCCGATCATATTAGCGAGGGCCGCTTCGGCCTCAATATCGTGGTCGGCTGGAACGAGGGCGAGTTCGACATGTTCGGCGTCGAGCAGCGCGCGCACGAGGACCGCTACGACTACGCGCAGGAGTGGATCGACGTCATCAAGATGATCTGGTCCGATCGCGAGAACTTCGAGTTTCACGGCAAATATCTCAACATGAACGGCATCCGCGGCAAGCCGAAGCCCTATGGCGGCACGCGGCCGGTGATCATGAATGCCGGTGCATCGGCGACCGGCCAGGCTTTCGCGGTCAAGAACTGCGATGCGTTTTTTCTGCAAGCCTCGCGCACATCGCTTGAAGACACCGCACAAAAGGTGCGTACAGCGCAGGCTGCGGCGCGGGCGCAAGGCCGCGAGATCGGCTGTTATACGGTTGGTGTCGTCACCTGCAAGCCGACGCAAAAACAGGCCGAAGACTATTTTCATCATTGCATCGTCGAGCATGCCGATTGGTCGGCCGTCGACGGCATCCTGGCGCTGAAGAACATCTCGCCGCAGACGGTGCCGATGCAGGAATACCTGACCAAACGCAGCCAGTTTGCGCAGGGTATGGGCGGGCTGCCCATCATCGGCGATCCCGATCACGTCGCCGCGCAACTCGCCGATCTCGCCAAGGCCGGCCTCACCGGCATTGCGATTTCGCTGGTGAACTATATCGACGAATTGCCGTTCTTCTGCGACGAAGTGTGCGGCCGGCTCGAACGCATGGGATTGCGAGAGAAGGCGCGCTCGTAACATCCTTCCGCGTTGCGCGGGGCAGGACAAGTCACCGCCGGCTTGCGATCGGCGTGCCGCGTTTCTTGTTGTAGCGGTGAATCGCAACGCGCTCCCAGACGCCGTTGACGTGGTACGGGTCGCTACGCGTAAAGGCGTCGACCGCGGCTCGATCAGCCGCATCGACGACGAAAACGCTGCCGACCGGTGTCTCGCCATCGTCGGCAACCAGCGTGCCGGCAGTCACAACGTCGACTGCATGCTCGTCAGAGCGGTCGAGGTGGACGCGATGCGCGCGATAATGCTTGGCGCGCGTTGGCAGAATGTCTTTCTTGTCGAGCGCGTGGACGACGAACAGCATGGGGGCACTATACTCCTCCCGCGGCGCAGGATGGAACAGCTACGCCCTTCTGCGCGAAATCACATACGATTCATCAAAAAACCAAAGGCCACCGCGTTCGCGCAACACCGCGCGCGTCGCCTCCATATAGCGCCCGTCCGCGCCCGCCTCGCCGAGCCGGTCGTCTTCCACCTGCGCCACATAGATGGCGGCATTCCAGGCGGCGAACAGCGTCGAGGTGCCGATCGATTCGGAGATTTCCGAAGGCAGCGTGTGCATGACGTAGCGGAACAGCGAGCGGTTGTCCGCATAGGCGTTGAAGTTGAGGTCGCGGCCGGCGGGACCGAGCTCGTGCTTGACCGCCTTGAGGATTTGGTGGCGGTCGTGGATGAAGGGATTGTCGTCCGGCCACACCCGTTGGATGATTTCCATGCCTGGATCGTGGCCGTGGGAATGAATGGCGATGAGCCGGCCGCTAGGTCCGAGCGCGCGCGCCAGCGGCCCGATCACGCGCTTGGCCTTGAAGTCGAGCGAGGCACGCGCGCGGTAGGGTTGCGAGGCGATGACGAGATCGTAATTGGCCATCGTGCCGCCGGGCTTGGGAATGATCGGGTCGAGCAGGAAGCGGTGATCTTCGCGATAGATGACAAGCACCACCGGGCGCTCGTAGACCGGATTACCGGTGCGCTGGCTCACGCCCGCTTTCCAGTTCTGCGCCAGGAAGGGCTCAAGATCGACAATCTGTTGCTCGAAACGGTGGGCCGAATTGCCGATGAGCGGCAACTCGTGCCAAACCAGGCTCGACGCGGCATTGATCGATTTCACCGCGAGCCACGGTGCATCGGCATAAGCCAGGTTGGTCAGCACCAGAACGCTTGCCGGATGCTCGAAAAAACGGTCCGACATTTTTTGCAGCGTGAGTCGAACATCCTCGAGGCTGATCTCCTTACCGACCGTGTAGAAGGGCATGTGAGCGAAGCGGTCGTGCATGGCGCGCATCACGCGCACCAGCACGGTGCCGTCGCCGACGCCGGCGTCGAATACGCGCACCGCGGGCGGGCGTGGGTGGATATGGGCAAGCTCTTCGGAGACGCGGTGTGCGACCTCCCACTTCTCGCTACAGGTGTTGACGAACAGGAGATATTTCTGTCGGTTGTCGAAGAAGCGGAAGTTGCGTTGCGGATCCCCCGCTTTTACCGGCAGGGCCGGCAGGGTCGGCGGTGCAACGGGGTGGATCTCGCGTGGGCGCTCGATGATGGTTGGGCGTTGGCTTTGGGCGGGATGTGCCGCCATGAAATTCTGGATGCGGTCGAGCGTGTCGGTTGTGATGCGACCACCGTTGCGCAGCCGTGCGGCGAGCTTGCCGTCGTTCACGGCTCGCCGTCCGAAGGTCGATTCGGCAAGACCGCTCCTGCGGCAATAATCCGAGATTTCCTGCAGAAGCTGTTGCGCATTCATGGGCGTCGCGGCTTCCCGAAGCTTTCTCGACGGCTGCGCCGCATTGCGCGGTTCTTACGTACCGAGCGAACCAAGGTGCCAGGGGGGCGTCAACCATAAAATTGCCCACCATATTAGTGGGCAGGTTAATGGGAATCATCCCAATATTCGGTGGGCAAGGCTTAGGAGTTGGCCGGGGCGTCCAGCGCTGCGAGCATCGCCGTTGCCACTGCTGCGGTGCCGTCCCGGCCGCCGAGATCAGGGGGTTGAATCCCGCCCGCGAACGCCCGATCCACAGCGGCGTCAATCCGTCCTGCCGCATTTACCTCAGGCGAATGACGGGCTTGTCGGCGAGCCAATCGAGCATCATCGCAGCGGAGAGGATCGTCGCCGTTGGGTTGGCGAGGCCGCGGCCCCTGATATCGGGCGCGGTGCCGCGGCAGGGCTGGAACACGGCATGGTCGTCGCCGATATCGGCGGATGGCGCCATACTAGGCCGCCAACAAGGCGGGCGGTGAGATCGGAGAGGATGTCGCCGAACATGTTCTCCTTCACCAGGACGTCGAAGTCCCACGGTCGGCGCACCAGCATGGCGGCACAGGCATCGACATAGAGGCGCTCGGTCGCCACGTTGCATGGCGCAGGGCACATTCGTCGAAAATCTGGCGGAAGAACGCATAGGCCTTGAACGCATTGGCCTTGTCCTCGCAGGCAAGGACTAACGAAAATCAGCGCGAGGCCATTTGGTTTGCACATGCAATCCAGGTTAGGGTTTAAACCGTAACGAGCAAACGCGATGCCCCGCTTCGCCGCCAATCTCGGCTATCTGTTCACCGACCGCGCCCCGATCGAGCGCTTCGGCGCCGCCGCTGCTGCCGGCTTCAGGGCGGTCGAGCTGCAATTTCCCTATGACGTGGCGCCGTCGGCCGTGAAGGTCGAGCTTGAGCGGCATGGCTTGACGCAGCTCGGTATTAACACCCCGCAATGTGCCGAGTTCGGGCTCGCCGCACTGCCGGGGCGCGAGCGCGATTGGCAGGTTGCGTTCAAACGCGCGCTCGACTATGTCGTGGCGATTGGTGGCACCGCGATCCATTGTATGACCGGCTGCGTGCCGGTCGAGCAGCGGCCGGCGGCGGAGACCGTCTTCATCAAAAATCTCTCCCGTGCTGCTGATGCCGCGGCGAAGGAAAACATCACGCTGTTGATCGAGCCGATTAATCCGCGCGACCGGCCGGGTTATTTCCTCAGTCATGTCGAGCACGCCGCCGATATCGTCACAAAAATCGGCGCGCCGAATGTCCGCGTGCAGTTCGATGTCTATCATGTCCAGATAGTCGGCGGCGATCTGATCAAGCGTTTCGAGAAATATTTGCCCGTGGTCGGCCACGTCCAGATTGCGGCGGTGCCGTCGCGTGGCGAGCCTGACGAGGGCGAAGTGAATTATTCTGCCGTATTCGAGGCAATCGATCGGCTGGGTTACGCGGGATGGGTCGGCTGCGAATATAAACCGCGCGCACGCACAGAGCACGGGCTTGGTTGGGCCAAGCCATATGGCTTGGCCCCGCAGGGATGTTGAAATGGAGTCAGCGGCAATTCATGTTTTTCATCGTCCTGAGGCGGCCGCGACCGACCTTGCTTGTATCGCTCGTCCATCAGGGTGAGCGGAACGGGCTACAAGAAAAGCGGATGAACATATGCGATTGGAAAACAGAACTGCGCTGGTGACCGGCGCCGCATCGGGCATCGGCAAATGTATAGGGGAAATTTATGCGCGCGAAGGCGCGCGCGTCGCGCTGATCGACATCGATTTCGACGCGGCGAAATCCGTGGCCCGTGCCATCGGCAATAACGCCGTGGCATTGCGCTGCGACGTTTCGCGCAAGGCCGAAATCGCTGCAGCGGTCGCCGACACGCTGTCGGCCTTCGGCGCGCTGGACATCCTGGTCAACAATGCCGGCACCACGCACGTCAACAAGCCGATGCTGGAGATCGGCGAGGACGAGTACGACCGCACGTTTGCGGTCAACGTGAAGGGCGTCTTTCTCGGCTGCCAGGCGGTGGTGCCGCATTTTCGCAAGCACGGCGGCGGCGTCATCATCAATATCGGTTCGACCGCCGGATTGCGGCCGCGACCGGGCGTGGCGGCCTATAGTGCGACCAAGGGTGCCGTGCACACGCTGACCAAGGCGCTCGCCGCCGAGCTTGCGCCCGACCATATCCGCGTCTGCGCTATCGCGCCGGTGGCGACCGAGACGCCGCTGTTGCCGAGTTTTTTGGGCCCGGTACCCGGCATGCGCGAGAAGTTCATCGCTACCATTCCGCTTGGCCGGCTGGCGCTGGCGCAGGACGTCGCCAATGCGGCGTTGTTCCTTGCTTCGGCCGATGCCCAATTCCTTACCGGCAATATCGTGGAGGTCGATGGCGGCAGGTGTGTCTAGTTCCAAGGTCTTTCTGCCCGTCCGGCCCTTGGTGTATTATTCGCATGCGGGGAGCGGACGGATCATGTGGGGTCGTAAGCGAAAATCTGACGCGCCACGAACGCCGACGGAAGCGCCTTCGCCGCTGTCAAAGGCGATGCGCCAGGCACGCGTCGAGGCGGCGGAGCGTACCAGCGTTGTCGTTGATCTGCGTGATGCGGAAGTCGCCCGGCTCGAGCTTTTGAACGAGGCGCTCGATCTGCTGTTTGCCCAGATTCCGCGGGAAGTCGATCTGTTCGACCGTGGCGTCAGCCGCGGCGAGACGCCGCGATTGTGGATTGACCCCGTCGCCCATGTCGCCATGGGCCGCGACAAGCGCACGTATCGATTTTTGCATGATACTCGCATCGGGCGTCATGTGCTCGCCGAGTCGCACGACATTCCGGCGATTGTCGATGCGGTCACCACCTATGTGGCGCGTCGGCTCATCGAGCGGCAGCGGGCGCTCGACGAGGATCCGGCGCTCATCACACGGGTCGTAGGTAGCGAGGCTTTCCGCGAACGCCGGAGGCGGCGATTGCGCACGCTGGGTGCGGTGGCAATCGGCTTTGTGCTGGCGTTTGTGGCAATCGCGCTCGCGCTCTTCGTGGCGGCACTCCAATAGAGCTGTTCCTCCAAGTTGAATCGATTTGGCGCTCTGCGTTTGGTGGAGCATGTGATCTTTGCGAAAAATCGCTATCCACCGCCAGATCAAGTCTGAGGGCGGGCCTCTTCCGGATCGTGCGCTAAGTCAGCAGGCGCCGCTCGATCTCGCCGACGGCGCCATCGAGGCTGCGCTGCCGCGCGATCATCTCGCAGCGCCACGCCCCTGCCTCGCCATCGATGTGGAACAGGTTGTAGCCGGCGGGGTCCTCGTCGCCATGAGGCGCTTGCGCCGAGGCCGACGCCACGCCGATCGCCGGGACTTTTCGCCGCGGCCCGTCGAGCCAGACGAGCGAGCGCCGGTGATCGTGGCCATGCAGCAGGAGCTCGGCGCCGTTGGCGGCAAGCACGCGGAGTAGATCCGGCGCGTCGACCAGGCGCCGCAAATGGCGGCGCAGCGGACTCGTCGGCGGGTGATGGATGAGCACAACGCGAAACAATCCGCTGGTTTGATCGAGCGCCTCGGCGAAGCGCGAAAGCTGGCGCGCGCCGAGTTGGCCTGTCGCCAGCAACGGCGCTGTCGGCAGGCCGGTCGAGAGCGCGATCAACGCGACATTGCCGCGTCGCCGCACAAATGGAAAACCCACCACACCGTCGTCGCCGTGCATGAAGTCGCCCCACAATTCGGTGGAGAACCGCTCGACGCCGCGCACATAGACGTCATGATTGCCGGGGATGACGGTGATGTCGCCGGGGCGTCCGAGTGTTTCCAGCCACGCGCGCGCTCTGGCGTATTCGACAGGCAACGACAGATTGACCAGATCGCCGGTGACCGCGATGTGGTCGACCGCAAAAGTTTTCAGATCGCGCGTGATGACTTCAAGCACTTCCGGGCGGTGGATATATTTGCGCTTGCGGTGCCAATTGATGAAGCCAAGGCCGCGCTTGCTGGCAAGCTCCTGAAGCCTCGGCTGGGACGCCTGATGCAGGTCGGACAGATGGGCAAGGACGAACATCGCAGCATGATGATACGCGAATCAGCCCGCCAACAGCATTTTGTGGCAGCCTAGCCCTGGTATTTGCCAGTGGTCCTTTGATTCCAACATTCGCATGAGAGCCTGCCGGACCGGGATGTGAATGTTGGAATTGGATCACTCGACCTTGATCCCATTCAATTGAATCGGATCAGGTCTAAATGACTTGTTCGAGCACGATTTTATCCGAAAACCGGTTTCACCCTCGGATCAAGTCCGAGGGCAGGCTTCTTCGGGATCATGCTCTAGGAGCTGCCGATGAGAATGCCCGCGGCGAAAACCAGCGCACCGCCGACCACGACCTGGAATGCTGCTTGCAGGAACGGCGTATCCATGAAGTGCATGCGAATCCATGAGATCGCAATCAGTTCCACTGCGACCACGGCGAAGGCAAGCGAGGTTGCGACGTAGAAATGCGGAATGAGATAGGGCAGTGCATGGCCAAGGCCGCCGAGCGCGGTCATCACGCCGCAGACTGCGCCGCGCACCACGGGAGCTCCGCGGCCGGTGAGCGAACCGTCATCGGACAGGGCTTCCGCAAAACCCATCGAGATACCGGCGCCGACTGAGGCCGCAAAGCCGACCAGAAATGTCGGCCAGGTGTTGTGGGTGGCAAAAGCCGCCGCAAAGAGCGGTGCGAGGGTAGAGACCGAACCGTCCATGAGCCCGGCAAGCCCGGGTTGCACATATTGCAGCACGAACATGCGCCGCGCTGCCCGCTCCTCGGCGGCGCGCGCGCTCGGTGCAATCTTGACGCCGAGGTCCTGGGCGAGCTTTTCGTGCTTGTCCTCGGCCGCAGCCAAGCGCTCCAACAGTTCGCGCACGGCGTCATCCTTCACCGTTTGCGCTGCACGTCGATAAAAGCGTGCCGTCTCGTATTCCATTGCCTCGGCAAACTTGCGCACCGCGTCCAGCGCAAGCGGCCGATTGAGCCAGATCGAACGACGCGCGACGAAGCCCTTCACATCCTGCCGGCGGATCAGCGGCAGGAATTCGCCGAATTTTTTGCGATGAAGATCGATCAACATGTCGCGATGAGCGATCTCTTCCGCTGCCATTCGGTCGAACATTCCCGCTGTGTCTGGGTATGAGCCGCGAAGCGCATCCGCGAAGGAACGGTAGATGCGGTTGTCCTCGTCTTCGTTGGAGATGGCGAGCGCAAGAACTTCCCGCTCGCCAAGATCGGCAAATCGCTTCACGTGATCATCCCCAATCGGTTGTCTAAGTATTTTAGAATAATTCTAAACAATTTAAAAGGCCATTTGATGCCGACTGCGTGTCTTGTTTTGATCGGCAACAATGGCGTTGTTGGCTGTCTGCGAAACGGATGCTCTCTCGATCGATGGGGACTCGGTATGGATTTTGATTTGGTTCGCCACCGTTTCGAGCCGCTGGTTCGGCGGTTGCTGCACATCTATTGGCGTTTTGCGCGAGGCCTTACGGTCGGCGTGCGCGCGGTGGTGTTCGACGCGCAGGGGCGCGTCTTCCTCGTCAAGCACAGCTACGTGGCTGGATGGCATCTGCCCGGCGGCGGCGTCGAATTCGGCGAAACACTCACCGCAGCACTGGAGCGCGAACTGCGCGAGGAAGGCAACATTGAATTGATCGATCCGCCGCAGCTCTTCGCGATCTACTTTAATCGCCGCGCGTCCCGACGAGATCACGTCGCGCTCTATATCGTGCGCTCGTTCCGTCAGACCGCGCCGCCGCAGCCGAACCGCGAGATCATCGCGCACGGCTTCTTTTCGTCGGAAGCCCTTCCCGCGGGCACGACCCGAGCAACGCGCGAGCGCGTCGCGGAAGCGCTCGACGGGCGTACCGGCGCGGAAATTTGGTGAACGCGCAAGGTTCCCAAAAAATCCGTAGCCGCGTCACTTGGTCATCGCGTGGCCGCCGCTCGCAACCATTGCAGGGCTCAAGACGTTTTTGTCTCAGACACTCGATGCGTGAAGGAGAGAATTCATGCGCAAGATGATTATGGCGGTCGCTGCCGCGACAGTCCTGGCCGTTGCAACAACTGGTGCAATGGCTTTTCCTGGACCGAAGGGCTCCGGCCCGGGCATGCACGGCCCCGGCCCAGGCATTCATGGCCCCGGGCCTGGCATGCATGGTCCCGGCCCGCATGGACCCGGTCCCGGCGGCTTCGCGTTCCGCGGCCGTGGCTTTCGCGGCGGATACGGCGGTCTCTACGCATTCGGTGGGCCGTGGTTCTACGGCTATGGCTGCTATCAGTGGCGGCATGTGCTGACGCCGTTCGGATGGCGATGGCGTAGAATTTACGTCTGTTACTAAGAGGCGGAATATGAGTGGCTGCCGACGGGCCGCGCTTTGAAGGGGCGGCCCGCCTTCAATCTATGAAAATCGGCCGCGATCATGCGGCGCGGTAAAATCGATCAGCGGTCCGATCGGTACGATGCCGGTCGGATTAACCTGCCGTTGACTGCCGTAATAGTGCCGCTTGATGTGATCGATGCTCACCGTCTCGGCAATGCCCGGCACCTGATAGAGATCGCGAAGATAATTCCACAGATTCGCGTAATCTGCGATGCGCCGCACGTTGCACTTGAAGTGGCTGTAATAGACCGTATCGAAACGGATAAGCGTGGTAAACAATCGCCAGTCGGCCTCGGTCAGGCGCGAACCCACGAGATAGCGCTGACGTGCCAGGCGCTCTTCGAGTCGATCGAGCGTCGCGAAGATGGCGCGCGCCGCCTCCTCGTAAGCTTCTTGGCTGGTCGCGAAGCCGGCGCGATAAACGCCGTTATTGACGTTCGTGTAGACGATTTCGTTGATACGATCGATTTCGGCGCGCAGCTCGATTGGGTAATAATCGGTGCTTCTGCCGGTGAACGCATCGAACGCCGAATTCAGCATGCGGATGATTTCGGACGACTCATTGTTGACGATGGTGCGTTGCTTCTTATCCCACAACACCGGGACCGAGACGCGGCCGGTATAATGCGGATCGGCGATCAGATAAATTTCGGCGAGTGCGGATTTGCCGTTCACGATGTCCGCCGTGCCGCCGCGGGCAGTGCCGAATTCCCAGCCCATTTTGCCGTAGAGCGGCTCGGTGGTCGAAACCGAGATGACCTCCTCGAGCCTTTTCAGCTTGCGAAAGATCAGCGTGCGATGCGCCCAGGGGCAGGCAAGCGAAACGTAGAGGTGATAGCGGCCAGATTCGGCGGGAAAATCGCCTTTGCCGGCCGCTGCGTCTGCGGTGACGAAATGGTGGAAGCGTGTCGCCGGGCGGATGAAGCGACCCTCCTTGGTGCGCGAAACGTCCTCTTGCCAGGCGCCGTCGACGAGCAGTCCCATCGTCATCTCCACTGATCTTCAGCATCAATTTAATCATTGTTGCCGCCGGCGTCAGGCAGCCAATCCGGGTTTTAGGGCCGACCTCGGCTGGACCTCGGGCCATCGGAATGCTACGCGGCGCGCGATGATCGACATTTCGCTGACCGTCCTGCCGGAGACGCAAGCTGACGCGCCGGCGATCGAGCGTTTGCACGAACGGACGTTCGGTCCCGGGCGCTATGCCAAGGCTGCCTATCGTTTGCGGGAAAAGGTCGCGCATCGTCTCAACATGTCGTTCACGGCGCGCATCGGCACGTTGCTGGTGGGCTCGATCCGGCTTTCGCCGGTGCGTATTGGCGAAACCAAGGCGCTTCTGCTTGGACCGCTGACGGTGGAGCCGGCGTTTCGCGAACGCGGCGTCGGCCAAGCCCTGATCGAGCGCGCGCTCAACGAGGCGCGCACCAAGGGTCACAAGCTGGTCATCCTGGTCGGCGATGAGCCGTACTACGGTAAATTTGGCTTTAAGCCCATCCTGCCGGGGCAAGCGATCATGCCCGGACCGGTCGATCCGGCGCGGCTTCTGGTCGCCGAATTGATTGCCAGCGCCTTCGAAGGCGTGTCCGGACCGCTACGGCCGGAATGGGACGATCGTGAGGGCTAGCGTCCCTCCCTTACCCATGTTCCGGCCAGGCTGCCGATCAATAGCAACAATCCGAGAAGGCCGGTAAAGATCGGCATCACGCCAATTCCGCGCACCACACTGGCGTTGCGCATTTTAAGGCCGATCCAGTCGTCGCCCTGATAGGTATCGCCGGAGCGAACAGGGATAATGCGCGGCACATTGAGACCGTTGCCGTCGTCGAGGCGCCGTGAATCGCCGCCAGTCGCGGCAGCGATCGGCGCCAGTACTTTGGTGGTCGACGTCACCTCCTGATACTCGAGCGGATTGGCGGGGCCGATATTGACCAGGGCGTGAAGCTTGCCGTCGGTGGCGCGCCAGAGTCCGAGCTCGTTGGCGGTCACGCTCCTCTCCCATACGCCCGGCTCGGTCGGCTCGAGCTTGAGCACGCGCGTTTGCCCAGAAGGTGAGGTCAGTGTCACGTCCGAGACCTGGTCGGCCATGGTCTGACGACGGACCACGAGGTTATGTCCGCTCACATCCAGGCGTAATGCCTCTTCCTCAAGGTCCGGCTCCTTCATCAGCCAGTGTGAAAGCCGGCGGAGCAGATCGAGTTGCGGCCCGCCACCCTCGAAGCCGCGCGCCCAGAGCCAAAGCTGGTCGGATAACAGCAGCGCCACGCGGCCTTCACCTTCGTGCGAGAGCACGAGCAGCGGCCTGTCGTCCGGGCCTTGCATGAGGGTGGTGCCGGACGTGCTGCGGGTATCGACGATTCGGAACCACTGACTCCAATGCGGCGGATTGCTGTCGGCGCCTTCAAGGCCGCGGGTGACCGGATGGCGCTTGCCGAGATCGGTGAGCGTTGGTCGGAAGGCTTCTTCGGTCACATCGCCGCTCGGTTCCGCCGGCAGCACGGCATCGAGCGGCGTGTGCCAGAGACTCGTCGGACTTGCATAGTCCGGCCCGGCGTCGACCAGGACTGCGCCGCCGTCCTGCACGTAGCGTGCGATGTTATCGAAATAGATCATCGGCAGCACGCCTTGCCGCGCATAACGGTCGAAGATGATGAGCTGGAAGTCGCCGATTTTCTGCTGGAACAGCTCGCGTGTCGGGAACGCGATCAACGACAGCTCGTTGATCGGGGTGCCGTCCTGCTTTTCCGGTGGGCGCAAAATGGTGAAGTGAACCAGATCGACGGAGGGGTCGGATTTCAAAAGGTTGCGCCAAGCCCGCTCGCCGGGATTGGGCTCGCCGGAGACGAGCAGCACGCGGAGCTTGTCGCGCACGCCGTCGATTGAGACCACTGCGCGGTTGTTGACCTGCGTCAGCTCGTTCGCGAGCGGTGACGCCTCGATCTCGACGATATTCGGGCCGCCGTGGGGAATCGGAATATCGACGTTCTGCGGCGTGCCGACAGGAACGACGCGCGTTTCAAGCACATCGCCGTCGCGCCGTACCGTCACTGTGGCGGTCGACTCGTTTGCGCCCTGATCCTCGACCCGATAGGTGATGGTCTGCGATTGGCCGACAATGCCGAAGCGCGGCGCGGCAATCAGTGCGACGCGACGATCGCGTTCGTTCTTGTTGCCGGTGATAAGCGCATGAAGTGGCGCATTGAAACCGAGCGCGCTTGCGTTCGCCGGCACGTCGTGGACGCGTCCGTCGGTGATCATGATAACGCCGGCGACGCGGTCGGACGGGACGTCGGCAAGGGTCGAGCTGAGCGCCGTGAACAGCCGCGTGCCGTCGGTCTCGCCATCCGCTTGGCCTGCCTCGACCACGCGCACGTCGAGTCCGGGAATGTGTTTTAGCCTTTCAACGATCGCGGCGCGCGCTGCCTCGGTCTGGCGCGTGCGATCGCCGAAACTCTGGCTTGGGCTCTTGTCGACCACGACGACAGCCACGGAACTCAGCGGATCCCGGTCCTCGCGGGTCAGCGACGGATTGGAGAGCGCCAGTACGATCAACGCCAGCGCCAGCGTTCGGACTGCGCCGCCGCGGCTGCGCGAGAGCAGCAGCAGGAGCGAGGTCAGGACGGCTGCAGCAATCGTCGCCCATAAGAGCGGCGCGCTGATGAGTGGGGCGAACGCGACACCGAGGTTCAACGTTTTCTCCTATTGGCCCAACCGTTCGAGCAACGCCGGGACATGCACCTGGTCCGCCTTGTAATTGCCGGTGAGCGTGTACATGACGATGTTGACACCGGCGCGAAACGCCATTTCGCGCTGGCGCGGCTCACCCTCGACGATCGGCAACATGGGTTGCCCGTCGGTCCGCGTCGCCCAGGCGCCGGCAAGGTCGTTCGAAGTAATCAGGATCGAGGACACACCGTCACCGCCGCGGGCAGGGCGGCGCGACGCTGCGTCTTCGTCATTTTCCGCCGGAAGCGCCTCGACCCAGAGCTGTCCCGAATCGAAGCGGCCGGGAAAGTCGCGCAGCAAGTAGAAGGTCTTGGTCAGCACGTGATCGCGCGGCACCGGCTCGAGCACGGGGATATCGAGCGAGGACAGAATCTTGCGCAATTCCATCATTCCCGGACTGCGCGTCTCTCCGCCCGGGCCCGGCGGCGCCACGACGGCGTCGCGCGTGTCGAACAGCACGGTGCCGCCGTCCTTCATGTACGTGTCGATCCGCTTAAGCGCGTCCTCTGAGGGACGCGCGGCGCCGGGCGCAATCGGCCAATAGATCAGCGGATAGAACGCGAGCTCATCCTGCGCGATATCCAAGCCCATCGGATCGCCTGGTTCGAGCGCGGTGCGCTGAGCGAGGAAGAGCGTCAGGCCGGCAAGCCCGGCCTTGCTGATCTCATCCACTTCAGGATCGCCGGTGATCACGTAGGCGAGCCTGGTTTCAAGAGCCGCCGGCGGCACCTTGCCGATCTGCATATCTTCGGCGCGGGTATGCGGCAGAGTCAGCGATAGGGCCGAGATTATGACGAGTATTACGGCAGTGCTGCGCGACAGACGCGGAATCAGCCGTTGGATGCCGCCGCCGAGGAATAGGACGGCCACTGCATCGAGCAAGAAGAGCGCCAGCGCGGCGAGGAAAATCGGACCGCGCAAATCGAGAGGCTCGCTGGTGCGATAGATTTCATGGCGCGCATTGGCGAGCGGCGCGAAATTCAGCGGCCCCAGCCGATCGGACGGGGCGAGCGTGTTGACGGCCAGGAAACTCTCCGGTGGGCCGTAGAACCCAGGGGGATGATCCGCCGTGGCGCTGCCGGAAAAGTCCGCCGGCACCGGCCGTGCGGTCGGCGGTGGCGCTATGAAATTTCCGAATCCGTCGAGTACGCGACTGGGCGGCACGATTTCGTGCGCAGTCTTCGCGTTCGCACTGGCGGTCGCGGCGACGTTGGTCGTGCCGGCGAGGTCGACGATGCGTTTGAGCATTTCGACAAAAGCACCCGACAGCGGCAAATTCGACCAGCGCGTATCGCCGGTGACGTGGAACAGCACGATCAACCCCTTGCCGCGGCGCGCGGCGGTCACGAGCGGAGTGCCGTCCGCGAGCGTTGCCCAGGTATTATCGTTCAACGCCGCGTCAGGCTCCGCCAAGACCTGCCGGGTGACCGTCACGTCATTGGGAACGGTCATGCCATTGAACGGACTATCGCGCGAAAATGCCGCGAGCGGCTGGGGTTTGTCCCAGCTCAGGGCGCCGCCGAGAATTCGACCGCCCCGCCGCAGTTTTACCGGCACGAGATCGTCATCCGATGCCGCCAGCCGTGGCCCGGCAAAACGCACCAGCACGCCGCCGTCTTCGACCCAATGCGCGAGGCGATCGTGCACGTCGGCGGCAACGGTGCCGACATCGGCCAGCACCAGGATCGGCAGTTTTTGATCGAGGAAATGCGCGACCGCGTCCGTCGGCGATTCGCCCTGGGCGACGCGAATGTCGGCGAACGGGCTCAGCGCACGCTGAATGTAATAGCTCGACGACAGCAGCGGCTCCGACATGTCGGCGGTCGAGGCGGAGACGATGCCGACGGTGCGGCGGCGCCATCGTTTGTCCAGCAGTTGCACGGCGCCCGCCGAGTGCTCGCGCGATATTTCGAGCCGCGCGATGTCGTTGCGGATTTCGACCGGCAGATCAAACCGTGCTTCGGTTTCGAGCGCGCCGGCCTTGAAGGCAAACGGCGCTTCGCCGAGCGACAAGCCCTTGAGGTCGAGCGCGCGCACAGAGCCGGTCACAGCGCCGCTGGAATCGGCGCGCAGCACCTTCACACTGAGCGAGCCGGCTGCGTTATCGGCCGCTGCGAGAGCATGAGGTCCTGGGATACCGCCCGCAACGATTGTGATCGGTCGTTTGTCGAGCGTCTTTGCAAGAGCTTTGACGAAGTCGGCACCGTGACCGAGATCGGTCCCATCGGACAGCCATACCAGATCGACATCGTGGACGGTGGCGAGGAACTTTGAAATCGATTTGAGCGCCGCGGCGCGATCGATCGCGTAGGGCTGCGGCGCGATCTGCTGCAAACGCACGCGAGCCGAGTTGGCGGGCTCCAACGAAACGTCCTGTGCCCCCCTTGACAGTGGAATAAGTGCCACGGCACGGCGATCGTCTTCGGCACGCGTAATGATGTCGTCGGCAGTGCGCATGCGGGCCTGCCAAGTGGCGGCAGCCGGCCAGGCGTCGTCGATGAGGATCGCGATCGGAGCACGCGAGGTTGAGGTCGCAAGCGGCGGCCGCCACAGCGGGCCGGCTGCCGCGACAATGATCAGCGCAGCAAGCGCCAGCCGCATCAGAGTGAGCCACCACGGCGTGCGGGCCGGGGTCTCCTCCCTGGGCGCAATTTCAAGAAGCAACCGCGTCGGCGGGAAGTCGATGCGACGCGGACGCGGCGGAATCATCCGCAGCAGCCACCACAACGCCGGCAGCGTCAACAGGCCGATGAGGACGAGCGGTTCGGCAAAGCCGATGGGCAGTCCGCCGATCATGCCAGGGTCCTCGATTGCGTCACCGTCGAGCGTGTTCCGCTCGTTGACGTGCTGGCGCCGATCTGCGCGTGAAGCGCGAGAAGGAGTTCGCTTGCCGGGCGGTCAGTGCGGTGGATGGTAAAGCTCCAGCCGAGCCGATCGGTTTCGCTCCGTATCTCGGCGCGGTGCCGTGCGACGCGCGCGGTGTAATCTATGCGCCAAGTCTCGGCACGCCCTGCGGTAATGCGGCCGGCGCCCTCGGGTTCCACGAATTCGATGCGGCCCCAATAGGGGAAAGTCTCCTCGGCGGGATCGACGATCTGGACGACGTGGCCGCGCGCGCCGCTGCCCGAGAGCTGGGTGATGGTCCGCCTCACGTCGCCGATCTCGCTCCACAGATCGGACAGCAGCACGACTTCCGCGAGCGGCGAGGGCGCAAAAGTCGGTGGTAGACTCGGGCGCTCGTCACGATCATGCACGATCGATTGCGCCATGCGATCGATGACATTACGGCTGCCGGTCGGGCGCATGAGGCCGGGAATTCCCACCCGCTCGCCGCCTTGCACCAAAATCTCGGCCAGTGCCAGCGCAATGACCAAAGTGCGATAGAGCTTGGTGTCGCGGACGCGCGCAGAGGCAAACGCCATTGACGGTGAGCGGTCAGGCCAAATCCAGACCGTATGTGCGGCTTCCCATTCCTGCTCCCGAACGTAAAGGTGATCGTCACGCGCCGAGCGCCGCCAATCGACCTTGGAAGCCGGCTCGCCAGAAACGAAACGGCGGTACTGCCAAAAATTCTCGCCCGGCCCGGCGCGGCGGCGGCCGTGCAGCCCGTGGATCACGGTTGCCGCCACGTGCCGCGCTTCAAGGATCAATCGCGGCATGGCGGCGGCCAACGTTCGGCCTTCGCCGACCGCACGTCCAACCGCCGGACCATCCTGATAGGTGTTGCGCCTGGGCTCGAGCGCCATGCGCCTATCCGATCCGAGCCTTCAGGCGTCCAACCACCGCCTCGATGCTCTCGCCTTCCGCACGCGCCGTGAAGGTGAGCGCCATGCGGTGCTTGAGCACCGGCTCGGCGAGATCGAGCACGTCGTCGATCGACGGCGCGAGGCGCCCATCGAGCAACGCGCGCGCACGAACCGCCAGCATGAGCGCTTGGCTGGCGCGCGGACTCGGTCCCCAAGCGATCAGCTTGGCGGCTTCGCCGCTCTCGGGCCCCGGTCGTGCCGAGCGCACGAGCGCGAGGATGGCATCGACGACGGACTCGCCAACCGGCAGCCGGCGCACCAGCCTCTGCGCCGCCATCAAATCTTCGGCGCTCATCGCCGGCTTCGCCCGAGTCTCCTCGGAACCCGTCGTCTCGAACAGAATCTTTCGTTCGGCGTCACGATCGGGGTAGCCGACGTCGATCTCCATCAAGAAACGATCGAGCTGGGCTTCGGGCAAAGGATACGTCCCTTCCTGCTCCAGCGGGTTTTGCGTAGCGAGCACGTGGAACGGCTTGGGCAGATCGTGGCGCGTGCCAGCAACGGTCACGTGCTGTTCCTGCATCGCCTGCAACAGCGCCGATTGCGTGCGCGGGCTGGCGCGGTTGATCTCGTCGGCCATCAGGAGCTGGGCGAAGACCGGGCCGGAGAGGAAACGGAAACTGCGTTTGCCGCTTTGGCTTTCTTCCAGCACTTCGGTGCCGAGAATATCAGACGGCATGAGGTCCGGCGTGAATTGGATGCGCCTTGCGTCAAGCCCGAGCACGGTGCCCATCGTGTCCACCAGCTTGGTCTTGGCGAGGCCGGGGACGCCGAGCAACAGGGCGTGGCCGCCGGACAAGATGGTGATGAGGGCCTGCTCGACGACTTTGTCCTGGCCGAATATGACCGTCCCGATCGCAGCCTTCGCCGCGCGCACGTGAGCGGCCGTTGATTCGGCCGTGCGGACGATCATGTCTTCGAGCTTTTCGAGTCCGTCTCCGCCAACAACGGCCATGTTCAACTCCTTGTTTTAAAGGCGAATATCGGATCGGAATCACGTTACGTGCACGACTCTATGGTACATGGCTTTGCGCTGCCATTGCGCACCAAGAATGCAATATATGCACCCTATGCGTGGAGCGGGTTCGCGCGCTGATCCTTTCATCCACAGGGGACAGAACGAGGGCGTGGGCTTGCTCGGATTGCCGTGTGGGAATCACGATTCCGCGAGTAGGGTCCGGCAGGGATTTTTGTCCTGGCGGAAGTTCAAGGCAAACCATGGCGAAGGAAGGGCAATCCGGTCTTGACTCGATCGCGGGCGTGCTGACGGGCGTCGCTGCGGAAGGGCTGACGCCGATCGATGGATGGAATCCGCCCTTTTGTGGCGACCTCGACATGCGCATTGCTGCAGACGGAACATGGTCTTATCTCAAGACGCCGATTGGCCGTCCGGCGCTGGTGAAGCTGTTTGCTTCGGTGCTCAAGCGCGAGGGCGATAAATATTTCCTGGTCACGCCTGTGGAGAAGTGCGGTATCCAGGTCGAGGATGCGCCGTTCCTCGCGGTTGAACTGAATATCGAGCAGTCGACCGCCGGTCGCGTGCTGCGTTTTCGCACCAATGTCGACGATTGGGTGTCTTGCGGACCGCAGCATGCACTGCGATTCGAGCCTGAACGCGGCACCGGCGGGTTGAAGCCTTATCTCCATGTGCGCCGCGATCTGTGGGCCAAGGTGACGCGTGCGCTGTTTTTCGATCTCGTCGCCATCGGCGAGGAGCGTGAGGTCGAGGGCTCCGCCATGTTCGGTGTCATGTCGATGGGCGCATTCTTTCCCATGGCGCCCGCCGAACAGGTGAGGGAATTCGCGTGAACGATCGCATCACTCGGGAGCCGCATGCCGCGGCGGCAAGCTTCTTCGATCGTGCGCGGGCGCGGCTCAGGCTTGAAGTGCCGCCGGCGCTCACCGATCCGCTGGCCACGGGCGCACGCGGCGACCTCGATCTCGATCCGGCGTTGTGGGAGCGGGCGAAAGTGAAGGCCACGCGACCCGCAGCGGTGTTGGTCCCCGTCGTCGATCGTGGTGAGGCGTCCGTTTTGCTGACGCTGCGCACTGCCGAACTTGCAAGCCATGCGGGGCAGGTGGCGTTTCCGGGCGGCAAGATCGATTCTGCGGACGAGAGCCCGGTTGCCGCGGCGCTACGCGAAGCCCGCGAAGAGATCGGTCTTGCTCCTGGCCTGATCGAGCCGATCGGCTATCTCGATCTTTATCTCACCTTTTCCGGCTTTCGCATTCTGCCCACGGTCGCGCGGATCAAGCCCGATTTCACATTGACGCTCAATCCGAGCGAAGTCACCGAGGCGTTCGAAGTCCCACTCGACTTTTTAATGACGCCGTCCAATCACCAGCGCAAGACCCGTGATTGGAACGGGATCGCGCGCGAATATTACGCGATGCCGTTCGAGAATCGCTACATTTGGGGCGTCACCGCAGGTATCCTGCGCAACCTCTACGATCGGGTCTATGGGGCATGATCAGACCGTTCGCCACCGAAATTGCGCTGTTTCTCACGCCGTTCGCCGTCTATATCGCTTTTCTTGTGGCGACGCGCGCCGGCGTGTTGCAGCCGGCGGCGTGGACGCTGCCGCGCATGGCTGGATTGATCATCGTTTCCCTTGTGCTGGTGGTGGGCAGCTTCGTGATCCTGGCGCAGTTTTCCGGCGCCCCGCCGGGTTCGACCTACGTGCCGGCGCATGTCGAGGACGGCAAATTTGTCCCCGGGGTGACACGGTGACGGTAGTCGCGCACCTCGGCGATGCGGCCTGGCTCAAGGACGGCGAGGTTGCGCGGCTGCTCGCGCTCTTGGATCGCGACGGCGAAGAAGCGCGCGTGATCGGCGGCGCGGTGCGTAACGCGCTGTTGCAGCTTCCGGTCGGCGAGATCGACGTGGCGACGACGGCCCTGCCGGAAGAGGTGATGCGCCGCGTCGCGGCGGCCGGCTTCAAGGCGGTCCCGACCGGAATCGAGCACGGCACCGTGACCGTCGTCATCGACAGCCATCCATTTGAGGTCACGACGCTGCGCGAGGACGTCGAAACGTTCGGCCGCAAGGCGAGGGTCGCGTTCGGCCGCGATTGGAAGACCGATGCCCAACGGCGCGACTTCACCATCAACGCGCTGTCCGCTTCGGCCGACGGCCGCGTCTACGATTACGTCGGCGGTCCGGCTGATATCGCGGCGCGCCGGGTGCGTTTTATTGGCGATGCGGAAAAGCGGATTGCCGAGGACTATCTGCGCATCCTGCGCTTCTTCCGCTTTCACGCCTACTTCGGCGACGGTGTGCCGGATGCAGCCGGTTTGCTCGCCTGCGTCAGGGCACGCCACGGCCTCGATGCGCTTTCGCGCGAGCGGGTGCGGATGGAATTGCTGAAGCTCTTGGTCGCGCCGCGCGCAACGCCCACGCTTGCCGTCATGTCGGAATGCGGCATCCTCGGCGCGGCGCTCGGCGGCGTGCCCTACATCGCAAGCTTCGAGAACATGGTGAAGGTCGAAAGCGCAGCGGGCGTTGGGCCCGACGCGGTGCGGCGACTCGGCGCGCTCAATGTGCGGGTGACGGAGGACGCGCAGCGGCTGACGCAAAGGCTTCGCCTCGCCAATGCTGAATCGGAGCGGCTATTGGCGCTCGAATGTTGGTGGCGATTGTCGCCCATGGCCGGTGAGCCGGCGGCGCATGCGTTGCTCTATCGTCTCGGGCCGCAGTCATTCACCGATCGCGTGCTTGTCGCCTGGGCGCGTTCGAGCGCCGGCGTAGCGGATGGCGCCTGGCGCGATCTTGCGAGCCTGCCAGGGCGCTGGACCGCGCCGGTTTTCCCGCTGAAGTCGGCGGATTTCAGCCGCCTCGGTGTGCCCGCGGGGCCCGCCCTTGGTGCCGCGCTGCGGGCCGCCAAGGAGGCTTGGATCGCGGCTGATTTTCCCGCAGACCGGGACGCGATCAAGGCGATCGCGCAACGGGCGGTTCAAGAAGCAACAAAGGCGTCCGGTTAGTCTTGAAGTGAAGGGACGCTTCGCGGCTCGCCCGATCTAGGATGCCCAGGCACGAAGGGCGCGCAGTCGCCTTCGGCTTCCCTGTGCGAAGTCACGCACGCGCGGACGCATGCGGGCCATCATGCGACGCGGCTGCACGCGTGCAACCTGCATCTCGTTGCCTCGCCACACGAAGCCATTGCCGCACAAGGCGCTGACGAACAGCACCGGCAAAAGGAGATCACGCACCAGTCCATAAAGCGGGTGAAGTGCGGAAATGTGCCATCCGGCCGCTGCCGCAAGGATCAGTTCGCCGCCGTACCAGAGTGCAGCGAACGCACAAACGCTCAATGCCATTGAAAAATTGTCGCCATGGGCGACAAATGCGACGGCGATCATCGGCAGCATGCCGCCGGAAAGAATTTCCGGAAGAAAATAGGGCAGAAAGCTTGCGCGCCGCAGGCGGGCCCAGCGGAGCTGCCGATGCCAGACTTCGGCGCCGCTGCGCCGCCCGAGCGGTTGGGCGAATGGTTTGTTGACCAGCCGTACCTTGAGGCCTGCGTCACGCACGATCTTGGTCGCCGCCGCATCTTCGGCGATCTCCTTGGCAAGTGCGCCAATCCCGCCGGCGTATTCGAGGTCGGCGCGTCGCCACAGCATGGTCTTGCCTTGCGCGAATCCGAAGCCGAACGCATCGGCCATGTATTGCCAGCGCGCCTGATAGGTATTGAGGAACGCACATTCGATCTCGGCCCAAATTCCTTCCGGCGAGGCGCCGATGGGCGGTGAGGCGACAAGACCGGTATCGGCATGCCAGCTTGCCAGTAGCTGTTGGACATAATCGCGTGGCATCAGCACATTGCTGTCAGCGATGATGATCCACTGATGGGCGGCGGCTCGCCAGCCCTTGTGCACGTTATTGAGCTTCGGATTCGTGCTCACGCGGTCGTCGCCGACGAGCAGTCTGGCATTCGCCTTGGCGTGCTTGGCGAACAACGCATCGACCAGCGGCACCACGGGGTCTTTTGCGGAAGCGACGCAAAACAGGATTTCGTAACGCGGATAATCGAGTTCGAATGTCGAAGCGAGCGTATCGGCGGCATAATTGTCGATTCCACATAGCGGGCGCACCAGGCTGACGGGGGGAAATGGGCGCGACAGCGACTCGCGGGATTTGCTCCGCCGCAAGCGGAGAATCGCGATCACAATGCTGCCAACCTGAAAGGTGGTAACGGCGATTGCGAATGCCGCTGCGGCGAGAATAGGCGCTGTCATCACAGGGACATTTAATCTACCGCCGTGACACCTCTGTGACTCGGTTCCAAGATTGGATGCAATATCTCATTAACTTTTGCTGTCATCGTCTTGCAATGAAAAGGATTTAGGGAGTGCGCGGTATGGAGCAGATGCGGGATCACACTTCGTGACGTTTGTGCACGGTCCAAACAGATTCCGTACGCTCTTCATATCCGATGTCCATCTCGGCGCTCGCGGTTGCCAGGCCGATCGCCTTCTCGACTTTCTGCGTTATCACGATGCCGACACCATCTACTTGGTCGGCGACATTGTCGATGGCTGGCAATTGAAATCCGGCTGGTATTGGCCACAGGATCACAACGATGTCGTTCAGAAATTGTTGCGCAAAGCACGTAAAGGCGCGCGCGTCATCTACGTGCCGGGCAATCACGACGAGTTCCTGCGCGACTATTACGGAACCCATTTCGGTGGCATCGAAGTGGTGGAGACGGCGATCCACGAGGCCGCCGATGGCCGCCGTTATCTGGTAGTACACGGCGATGTCTTCGACTTGGTGGTCAAGCACGCGCGTTGGCTCGCGCTGCTTGGCGACACCGCCTACGACATCGCCATCCTGATTAATCGTTATTTCAATGCGATTCGCCGTCGCCTTGGCCTTACCTACTGGTCGCTCTCGCAATGGGCGAAACATAAGGTCAAGAACGCGGTGAGCTATATCGGAGCTTTCGAGCAGACCCTCGCCGCGGAAGCGCAACGCCGGCGCGTCGACGGCGTCATCTGCGGGCATATCCACCACGCCGCGATCCGCGATACTTCAGGCATTCGCTACATCAATTGCGGCGACTGGGTGGAGAGCTGCACAGCAGTCGCCGAGCACGATGATGGGCGGTTCGAGATCGTCACCTGGACGTATTGCGACGGTGAGTCGATGCCGCTTCGCCGAGGGCGCGGCGTTATAATCGACGACGAGAGAGAAATCGCGGCTTGAATGGCAGGCGCTGACGCAATCAGCCGTGGCGGATTTTCAGCGCCAGAATAATTGTAGTCATCCCGAACGTGACGATGCTTGAGCCGATCAGAGGGGCATCGACGATTGCCAGCCCGTAAATGAGCCACAGCAGCACACCGAGCACACATAGCATCGTTCCAGGCAGAGAGATCGCGCGCGTTTCCCGTTCACGGACGATCTTGATCGCCTGCGGAACCCAGCACAACGTCGTCAGCATGGCGGCGACTATCCCAATCAGATGGACAAGCGCAGCTGCCATCACGCTGATCTCCAATTCCTGGTTGCCGCGCGTCGCGGCGCCACGCTGTTGCTGATTCGCGAATCACTAAATCTTATCGGCGGCTCGGTGTGACCGTGATGACAGGGGCTGTCGCAGAAAATCTGCGCGCATAGCGCATATCAGCACCCGACGGAGCGTCGTTGTCATCGAACGGTCACGCATAAAGCGTAGAATCATCAATGCGTTGGAGGAGACCGCCAAGGCTGCGGCCGTACCATGATCGTTTCCGACCATACCACCAGGGTTTTCGATTACGACCTGATCAAACTCACGCAGTTGGTCGCGCGCATGGGTGGCCTTGCGCAGAAGCAGATCATCGACGCTATCGATGCATTGGCGAAGCACGATGTCGATCTCGCGCGCGAAGTCATTTTGGCCGATGCATCCGTTGACGATCTTCAGCGCCAGATCGAAGAAAGGGCAATTGAGACGATTGCCTTGCGCCAACCGATGGCCATTGATCTGCGCGCACTCGTGGCGATGCTGCGCATCGCAAACGACCTAGAGCGGATCGGTGATCTGGCGAAGAACATCGGCAAGCGCGTCATCGCGACGAGCGGCGAGCACTCGCAACGCACCCTGATGAGCGGGCTGAGGCATATGGCGACGCTCGTGTTGTCGCAACTGACTGTGGTGCTCGACAGTTTTGTCGATCGTAATCCGGACAAGGCGCTCAAGGTCTGGTACGGCGACAAGGAAGTCGACGCGCTCTACGTTTCGCTGTTCCGGGAATTGCTCACCTACACCATGGAAGATCCCGGTTCCATCTCGATGTGTATTCATCATCTGTTTTGCGCCAAAAACATCGAGCGCATCGGTGATCACGCCACCAACATCGCCGAGGCCGTGCATTACATGGTTGAGGGTCATGAGATTACCGGCCAGCGGCCCAAAGGCGAAATTTCGATTTATGAAAAGATCGAGACGACCGAAAAAACCGATGCAGCGAGTGGCGTTCCAGCATAGCGTGGCCGCCGCCACAAGTTGGCTGTCCATCATTTGCCACGGCAAAGGATGGAAAAATCTTGCGAATGAGCATTATCGTGAGTCAGGGTTCGCGCTACGCCGTCTTTTTCGTTCCGTCGGCGAACTCCGATCTTTACCGCTTCGGCAGCTCGGTGTTGGGCTACGATTCTTACGCTGGTGCAGCCGTGGATCATCCCGCCGAGTTCAAGACGAATCCGCAGCGCTGGCGCAAGGCCACAGAGGAGCCGCGCCGTTATGGCTTTCACGCAATGCTCAAGGCGCCGTTTCATCTCTCGCCGTCTTGCACCGAAGTTCAACTTGTCAGCGCCATCGAAAGTTTTGCCGGTCTCGGTTACGTCGCGCCGACAATCGTTCCGACGGTGCAGATCATAAATGGCTTTGCCGCTGTCGTTCCGCTTAAGGCGGAGCCGTCGCTTGCCGCCCTCGCCACCGCCTGCTCCACCATTTTCGACGCCTACCGGGCGCCGATATCGCCACAGGAACGCGCGCGACGAATTGCAGTCGGATTGAGCGAGAGCCAAATTCAGAGTCTGGCCCAATGGGGTGATCCGTTCGTCCAGTCCAATTTTCAATTCCACTTGAAGCTGACCGGCAAAATCCGCGCGAGCCAACATCAGAAAACGCTTACACTGTTGCAAAAATGCTTCGATCGCATGTGCGACGATCGACCGATCCCCATCGATCGTATTGCACTCGCGAAGCAAATCTCCGCGCAGGCGTCGTTCCGTGTCGTAAGCCATCCGGCTCCACAAGCTGTAACTTAAGGCGGTGCCGACGCACACTGCGACTCAAGGCAAACGCATCAGCGGCTGTGGCGTGCTTTGCGTTGATCGCGGTGAATCCCAATCTCCCGCTGGTCGTAGCACTCACGGTTGCGTTCGGTGCCGCAACCGGCGCCTATGGCGCCGTGGACTGGGCGCTGGCGCTGAAGGCGCTGCCGGCGCGGCAGGATGCCGGAAAGGACATGGGCATCTGGCACGTTTCCATGGTATTGCCGCAGATCATCGGGCCTGCCGTCATGGGCTGGCTGATCACCGGAATCGAAAAGGCTGGCTCCGCCCGGCTCGCTTATGCGCTCGCCTTTGTCATCGCGCCGCTGTGGTTCACGCTGGCGGCCGTTTTGGTGCAGCGGGTGTGCCTTTCGGCTTCCGCGCAGTGATACCGAGGCCATGATTGAGGTTTAAATTGATGAGCCGCCCGATGAGGTTTCCCGGTCATCATCCTGTAATGCAACGCGTTTATCCATGCGGCTGGAATCGACGCGACGTCGTCAACGCCCGAAGATCAGCCGCGACGGATGCTGGTCGATGTTCTGGATCGCCTTGTTCAATTCGGCGAGCGTGTGCCGACCATCGACGGCAAAGGCCTCGAATTCCTTAAGGCCCGTATTGGAAAATTGCGTGAGCCCGGCCGAGATTTGGGTGCTCTGCTTATCCAGATCGTCGGCAAGGCGACGGACCGAGTCGGCGGCTTGGCCGATTTGGCCGTTGCCATTCGGACCGCCGGTGAGGTTTTCAAGACCGGCCATGACCTGATCGAGACGCTGCGAATTCTGCGCCAACGTCGCCGTCACCGTCTGGATGTTTTGCAGGGACGCATGCAGCGCCGTCTCATTTTCGCTGACCATGCCGTCGATGCGGGCAAGCACATCGCGCGCCTGCTGTGTGACATCAGCGGTCGCGCCGGCGTCGGCATAAATGGTCGGTGGCTGCGCGCCTTTGGCGACGAGGGGTGCGGCATTCGCAGAGCCGCCCGTCAACGAAATCTCGGCAAGCCCGGTCAGGCCTTGGAATTGGAGTCCGACCTTGGTATCGGTGCGTACCGGCACCGCCTGCTCGAGTGTGATCAGTGCTACGACTTTGCGCGGGTCGCGCGGATCAAGGCTGAGATCGGCGACTTCGCCGACCCGGATGCCATTGAACGTGACCGCTGCGCCGGCCCCCAGGCCCGAAACCGAGCCGTCGAACACCACGCGATAGGCTGCCTTTTCGCCGGACCCGTTGGTGTTCTGGAACCAATAAATGAAGCCGAACGCTCCGACGATGACGGCAAGCGTGAACACGCCGGTCACGATGTAGTTTGCCTTCGTCTCCATGGAAAACCCTTTGCGCTCTCTCAGTTCAGTGATGGTCGGGGACGCCCGCGCTTGCCGCGGAAGTAGGATTTCAGCCACGGATGCTCGGACGCGAGCATGGCTTCGATCGGGCCCGCTGCGATCACGCGGCCTTCGAACAGCACCGCGATGCGATCGCAAACCGCATGCAAGCTGTCGAGATCGTGCGTCACCATGAAGACGCTCAGCCCCAGCGTTCGTTGCAAGGTGTGAATGAGTTCGTCGAACGCCGCGGCGCTGATGGGATCGAGGCCGGATGTCGGCTCGTCGAGGAACACGATTTCGGGATCGAGCGCCAATGCGCGCGCGAGTGCGACGCGCTTAATCATGCCGCCAGAAAGCTCCGCGGGATATTTCCCACCCACGTCCGCGTCCAGGCCGACCATTTCGAGCTTGGCCAGCGCGATCTCGTCGAGCAGGCGAGGCGACAGATCGAGATATTCGCGGATCGGGAATTGAACGTTCTGCAGCGCCGTGAGCGAAGAAAACAGCGCACCCTGCTGGAACAATACGCCCCAACGCCGCTCGATCGAGCGTCGCTGGGGTTCGTTGAGCGATGCAAGGTCGGTTCCGAACACTTCAATCGTGCCGTTGCGTTTCGGAAAGAGTCCGATGATCGTGCGCATGAGCACCGATTTGCCGGCCCCCGACCCGCCGACAAAGCCGAGAATCTCGCCCTCGAAGACGTCGAGGTTGGCGTGATCGAGCACCGTCGCCTCGCCGAAGCCGACGACCAGATCGCGTACGCTGATGACGGTCTGGTTGCTTGCCATGCGTCACATCCCGATCGCCGCGAAAAACATGGCGAAGAAGCCGTCAAGCACGATGACAAGGAAGATCGATTTGACGACGGAGGCGGTGGTCTTGAGCCCGAGCGAGGTGGCGCTGCCATCCACTTCGAAGCCTTCAACGCAGGCGACAAGTCCGATCACCAGCGCCATGAACGGAGCCTTGATCATGCCGACGGCGAAGGTCGGCAGCCAGATCGCCTCGCGCAGTCGCGACAGGAAAATGTCGGGCGTCATGCCGCCGTAGAGCCAGCACACCAGGCCCGCGCCATAAAGCGCCGCCATCGATCCTAGAAACGTCAGCATCGGCACCGCAACCACGAGTGCCACGATGCGCGGCAGAACCAGCACCTCGACCGGGTCAAAACCCATGGTTCGCAGCGCGTCCACCTCCTCGCGCATCTTCATCGCGCCGAGTTCCGCCGTGTACGCGCTGCCCGAGCGGCCGGCCACCATGACGCACACGAGCAATACGCCGACTTCGCGCAGCACCAGGATGCCGACCATGTCGACGACATAGACCTCGGCGCCAAAAGCGCGGAAATGGAAAATGCCCTGCTGGGCAATGATGCCGCCAATCAGGAACGTGCTCAAAAGGACGACCGGCACGGCGCGCCAGCCGACGCGTTCGAGATGGTGCACTATTGAAGTCAGGCGTAGGCGCGACGGATGCGCAATCGTGCCCAAAACCACCATGGTCAGCGCGCCGAGAAGGTGCGCCATCAGAATCAGCGACCAGCCGATTTCCGCCATGGCCCTGCCGATGCCGTCGAGCGCGACCAGGATGCGGTTGGACGAAGCGCTGCCTTCTTCGCGGCTGCGGTTGACGAGCCGCACCTCTTCCATGAGGGCGCGATCGGTGTCGGAAAGTCCGATGATGTGCGGCGTCGAGCCTCGTGCCGCGAAGTCACGCTTGAGCCGTTCGATGAGCCACGCTCCGAAAGTGTCGAGCCGCTCGAGCCTGCCAAGATCGATTTCGACGGTGCGCGCATCCTCATAACGTTGCGCGGTCTCATCGACCATCCTCTCAAGTTCGGCGGCGCGATCCGCCGTCCACGTGCCGGCGACCGCGAGTGCCACGCGATCGCCGTCAGCGGTGCCGGTCAGCAAGCTGCCACTCAAAGCCGGACGCTCCGCGGCTCCGGCGCGCAGCACCGCCCTTGAGTACCCGGCCGGACTGCCGTCATACTGGACCTTCGCATGGAACTCTCCGTACGGATCGAGCGCTGGCCGCTGGCCGGTGCCTTCACCATCAGCCGTGGCACCAAGACGGAAGCCGTCGTGGTGGTTGCTGAACTTAGCGATGGAACCCACCGCGGCCGCGGCGAGTCCGTCCCCTACGCACGCTACGGCGAAACCCCGGACGGCATTGTGGCGGCGATCGAGGCAATGCGACCGGCGCTGCGGAACGGGCTCAGCCGCGCCGCCCTCCAGCAAGCCATGCCCCCCGGGGCTGCCCGTAATGCACTCGATTGTGCTTACTGGGACGTTAACGCGAAGGCGGCTGGCCGCCGGGTGCATGAATTGGCTGGACTTGTTGCTCCCGCGCCACTGGTCACGGCCTACACGATTTCGCTCGCCTCGCCGTCCATGATGGCGGAGGCGGCACAGCGGGCAACGTCACGGCCGCTCTTGAAGGTCAAACTCGGCGGCGGCGGAGGCGATGATGCCGCACGGATCGCGGCCGTCCGCCGCGCGGCACCGCGCGCCGAACTCATCGTCGATGCCAATGAAGGCTGGACCGAGGATAATTTGCAGGAAAATTTGGGCTCCTGCGCGCAGGCCGGCGTGACGCTGATCGAACAGCCCTTGCCGGAGGGCAACGATGCCGCGCTCGGCCGGGTTGCGCGACCAATCCCGGTTTGCGCCGACGAGAGCGTCCATGATCGCCGCTCGCTCGACGCCCTTGTCGGCAAGTACGACGCCGTCAACATCAAGCTCGACAAAGCCGGCGGCCTCACCGAGGCCTTGGCGCTTGCCGTGGAAGCCGAGCGGCGGGGCTTTACCATCATGGTGGGGTGCATGGTCGCAACTTCGCTGGCGATGGCGCCGGCCATGCTGGTGGCGCAACGCGCCCGCGTGGTCGACCTCGATGGGCCATTGCTGCTCGCCAAGGATCGTGCAGCCGGCCTGCACTATGACGGCAGCCTTGCCTATCCGCCCAAGCCGGAGCTGTGGGGCTGAGTTTCCGGCGCCGCACGATGTATGATTGAGTGTTTGCGTCCGAAAAGTCCTTTGGGGGGAACACCGTATGTCAACGCGACGTAACGTTCTCACGACCATCGCCGGAGCGGCAGCTACCGGGGCCAAATTTGCCAAGATTGGACCGGCCTTCGCACAGCAAAAATATCCCAGCAGGCCGATCAGGATGATCGTGCCATTTCCGCCGGGCGGACCAATCGACACGATGGCACGGATGGTGGCGCAAGAATTGACCGCGCGCGTCGGTCAGGTCGTGGTCGAAAATCGACCTGGCGGCGGCTCAACCATCGGGACGAAGTACGTCGCGGCCGCCCCGCCCGATGGTTACACGCTGATGTTTGGATCGTCGGGGTCTCTCGCCGTCGCGCCGGCGCTCTATTCGAGCCTTAAGATCGATCCGCTCAAGGCATTCGCACCGATTGCAACCGTCGCTTTGTTGCCCCACGTCTTCGTGGAGAACATCGACATGCCGCCGAAGACGATCGGTGAGTTCGTCGCCTATGCCAAGGCGCGCCCGGGCAAGATCAATTTCGGCGCCGGGCTCGGCACTCCGCCGCACTTGCTCAGTACGTTGTTCAAGACTGAAGCCAAGATTGACGTCGTCTTTGTCCCCTATAATGGCTCGGCGCAATCGATCAACGATCTGCTCGGCGGCCAGACCCAGTTCACGATCGATGGGCTCGTCACGCTCTATCCCTTAATTAAAGCCGGGAAGTTGCGACCGTTGGCCGTTGCGCGCGCGGAGCGTTGGCCGGCTTTGCCCGATGTGCCGACGCTGGTCGAAAGCGGCTATCCGGATTTTGTCATCGACGCCTGGACAGGCCTGGTGGCGCCCGCCGGCACGCCGCGCGACATCGTCGATGAGCTCAATGCCGCGGTCAATGCCGGCCTCGCGACACAAGCGGCGCAGGAGCGGCTCGCCAAGTTTTCCGCCATCGCCAAGCTCGGCACCCCGGAAGACTTCAGAAAATTCCTTGCCGAGCAGATGCAGAAATGGGGCGGAATCGTAAAACTCGCCGACGCCAGGATCGATTGAGGCGTTGCGCCGGCGCGGCCGGACCTGTGGGTATCTTGTGCTGACCCGTTGACTATCGAAGCGGGCGCTTGTGCTGTGGAAGAGATTCCCGTGGTGCAATGATGGCCGACGATCCGATCGCGCGACCGACGATCATGATGAAGCCGCCGAACGAGGCGGATTGCGATGCTGCCGATCTCATGGAGATTGCCGCGGCGATCGATCGGATCGCAGCCGAAATCGCAATCGGCGAAAGACCCGCAACCGGCGCATTCGACGCCATCGAGCGTATTCAGGACATTGCCTTCGTGCTGCACGAGCGCTCCATCGAGCAGACTCTATGCGATGCACTCGACACCGCCGTCCGTGATTTGTCCGACGCCAGCGCGCGCTCTCATGCGGCCGCCGAGCGTGTGCGCAATGCCAACAACCTGCTCGGGGCGTTGGCGACACGAGTCCGCGAGCTGATTGCGCTGACGACGAAGCGCCGTCACAATGATTCCACTCCCGCCGCAACCTCGGCGGTTCGATCGATCGACGAGAGACTCGCCCGCGTAAGCATGGAATGCGCCTCTCTCGAACTCGATATGGGCGATGCTGCGCCGCCACGTGCGTCGGTTGATGGTTTGGCGGCGGAACAGGCGGACAATGTCATGTCGCCTCGGAGTGATGGGGCGCCCGGCGAACATCGACCGAACGATAATCTTTTGCCGCCGGTGGACCTGGATACGGGCGTGACGATGGATCAGACCGGTGAGCGGTCGCACCCTGCGCACGGCGATGAAGCGTCGGCACACTTGCCGTCCTGTGGCGTCGAAGCGTTTTCGGGTTCCGGAAACGATCCTGGCGACTTGATTAAACGCGACGTCGGAGTGGCAACCAACACCGCGGCCGATCTCCGGACCGGCCCGGCGAACTCGGTTCGAGACACGGCGCCACTGCACGATGCCAATGCGCCACCGGCGCGGGCGTCTTCAAGACCGTTGGCCAAAGATGCGCTCGCCGCGGTGCGGGCCTTAAGTGAAGAAGAACTGATCGCTCTGTTCAGCTAGAGCGCAATCGTTTCAACTTGAATCGATTTGGCGCGCTAGCATTTTGATGGAGCATGATCTTTTCGGAAAACCGGTGCCCACTTTTCCGGATCATGCTCTAGCGCCGCATTTTCGTGAACAACGCTCTCGCAGGGAACCCGACATAGCGGGCCTGCATTATTTTTGTGTCGCCCGGATTAACTTTCTATTACCTATATGTGTCCGACTTGGGACTGATTCGGGTAGCGGCACGGAAGTTGCTTCATACGAGGTGATGCGGATCGACAAAGACGTGCAGGCACGTGTGCTTCGATTTCTCCAGGTCTGCAGGACCGTTTCGTCTGGTCCGCACAAAACGATCTTCTGGAGGCCCCTATGCACACACTTACTGGTCGCGTATTTGCTGTAATAGCGTTGTGCATCATCGTGCTGGTTCCAACATCGCTGTCAGCGCATGACGACGGCCAATTCGGCAATTCGCCGTTGAAAGCTTGGTTCGACCGGCTTGCGAGCGGGAAGGGCCTGTGCTGCTCGTTTGCGGACGGTGTCAGCATACAGGATGTCGACTGGGACACCCAGGGTGGCCGTTATCGCGTGCGGCTAAAAGGACAATGGTTTGACGTGCCTGATACGGCACTGATTACCGAGCCGAATCGATTTGGTCCGGCCGTGGTATGGCCGTACCAGGATAGCGAGGGTGTAACGCAGATCCGGTGCTTCCTGCCTGGCGCCGGTGCCTAGGGCTCGATCCCTCCGGTCGCTGCGGATTAAATCGGTTGCCGTTCTAGGCCACCAGTCGGAAGAACAGTTCCGGGTCGACATTGCCGCCGGAAAGCACGGCAACGGCGACCTTGCCTGCGACATCGATCTTGCCGGTCAACAGCGCGGCGAGTGCGACGGCGCCACCGGGCTCGACCACAAGTTTCAATTCAGCAAATGCAAACGCGACTGCAGCGGCGACTTCGTCGTCGCTCACCGCAACGCCGGCTCCAACCAGCGAGAGATTGATTGCAAACGTAAGCTCACCCGGCATGCGCGCCATCAGCGCATCGCAAATGGTGCCGGTCAGAGCGGTATTCTGTTCGCGCCGACCGCTTCGAAACGAGCGTGCGTGATCGTCAAAGCCCTGCGGTTCGGCCGTGTACAAGGCGGCAGAGGGCGCGCGGGCCTTGACGGCAAGCGCAATCCCGGCAGTCAGGCCGCCGCCGGATGCGGTCACCACCACGACGTCGGGAACAAGACCGAGAGCACCTAAATCTTCGAGGATCTCCCGGCCGGCGGTGCCCTGGCCGGCGATGATCAAGGCGTCATCATAGGGTGGGACCAGCGTCGCGCCACGACGGGCCGCGATGTCGGCGGCGATCGCTTCGCGATCGTCGTGGGTACGGTCATAAAGCACGATCTCGGCGCCGAATGCCGCCGTGCGCTCGCGTTTGGCGCGCGGGGCGTCATGCGGCATCACAATCACGCAGGACATGCCCAAGAGCCGCGCCGCCGCTGCAACACCCTGCGCGTGATTGCCGGAAGAGAATGCCACCACGCCGCCTGCTCGCCGTTCAACCGGGATTGCCGCGAGCTTGTTATAGGCGCCGCGGAACTTGAACGAGCCGGTGTGCTGCAAGGTCTCCGCCTTGAGGAAAACGCGCCCTTTTGTCGTCGCGTCGAGTGCCGCCGATCTCAAAAGCGGAGTGTGCACCGCGACGCCGGCAAGTCGGCGAGCCGCCTCATCGACATCGGTTGCAGTAGGCAAGGAGACCGGAGCGTCCATGACGGCAACGGTAGCTCCGCAGTTGCGCAGTGAGCAAGAGCGTCGGGCCGCGCCCTTGTGGCTCGCTACGTCGTCACGCCGAGAACGATGCGCGGGCAGGAACCGCTACTGGTCAAATCGTCCTGCGGCGTGCGCCAGCATGGTATAGACCTTGCCGGTGTCCGACGTGAGATAATTGCGAACCACCGTCGGGCCGCGATCGCCGCGCGCTACGTCGTCGAGCAATCGCTCGAACTCATGGATATAGTGCTCCACGGTCTGCCGGAACTCCGGATCGCCGCGGTACTTGTTGCGGATTTCGTCAAACGCCTTTTGACCTTGCGCCGTGTAAAGGCGCCGTGTGAACAAGCCTCGTTCGCCTCGCTTGTAACGTTCCCACAGTTCCGCCGCGGCGTCCTGGTCGACCATGCGTGCGACATCGACGGAGAGCGATTCGATTGAATCGACCGCAGGCTTGTTCGTTCGCTCATCGCCCCGCGCAGTTTCGCGCGAAACGGGCGGGGCGATCGGCGGGCTGTCATCGCGGGATGCGCGCGACAGGAGGTCTGTGAGCCATCCGCCGCCGCGGCCATTGCCGCTCGGAGCTTGACCGGGAGGCGGCGCCTCCGGTCGCCGCGTCGGCGCGCCGGTGATGTCACGCAAGCCGGCCTGGGATTGCGGGGTAATGTCCGGACGAATTGGTCTTACTTGGCCGCGACCGCCGCCGGTGGCGTAAGCGGGTTCGGCCTCGCGCCGCATTGGTTCGGCGGCGTCGAGCGCACGCCCATGGCGGGCAACGATCCGGTTGAGCTCGGCCAACGCTTCGATTTGGTCGACAATGACGCGCCGCATTTGCGCTGCGCTCTCGGCCGTCTCCTGCGGCAGTTCGAGAATGCCCCGGCGCAGTTCCGTGCGCGTGGCCTCCAACTCCTGCTGCATTTCCAGGGCCATTTGCTTCATGCCCCGCATGATTTCGGCGAAACGCTCGGCCGATTGGGTGAATACGCCCTGAACTTCGCCCATCGCCTGGCCGTAGACAGCGTTGAGCGTCTCGCTGGTGCGCTTGCGTTCTTGTTCGGAGGTGGTGCGAACCAGGTCAAACTGCTGCTCGATCGTCTGCACGCTATCGTTGCTGGTTTCAGCGATAAGGCTGGCGATCTCCCTGGTCCTTGTCATGGCGCTATCTAGCGATTCTTCCAGGAGCCCGGAGAAGCGCTGCAGCCGCTGCCCGAAGTCGGCGGTGCGCTCGTCGAGCATGGTGATCATCGACTCTATGGACGTCTGCCGGGTCGCGACATGGTCCGCCGTCTGACGATTGCTGCGGTCCAGAAGTTCGGCCGCTTCGGTGAGCGAGCGTCCGTGCGTGGCAAATTGCGTCGAGATCTCGCCGAGATCGTGCAGAACCTTGACGGTCACGGTGTTGAAAGTGCCGACTTGCTGTTCCACCTTGGTCGCCGTCGCTCCGCTCTTGTTGGTTAAATCGCTCATCGCGGCGACGAATTCGGAAACTCGCGAAGCCATAGTGTGCTCGATCGAGTTCATATTCTCGTGGGCGGCGCTGAGCACCTCTTGGAGCAAAATGTTGGCCTCGCGTAAACGCTCGAACAGCGCCGTGGAGTCGGTACGCAACATCGTGTGCGTCTCCAACATGTCTGCCACGGTCGCCGAGGCGACTTGCTTCGTCTCCTCTGCCGCCGCCTTGGTAGCGACGTGCAGGTCCTGCAGCGTTTGTGAAATAGTCGACTTGGCGGTGCCGGTGGCCGTCTGCGCGCCCATTTGCAATTCGTTGAGCGTTCGCGTCACGGCACTGGTCGCGCTCTGGCTCGCATCATTTATCAGGCGCGCGATTTCTTCGCTGTTGTCCATCATCGTCTGGGTGAAGACGAAGCTCTTGGCCTCGATCGACTTCACAGCGTGGTCAGTGACGCGGCTTACTTCGCCGGCAAAGTCCTGGCCTTTGTTGGCCAGCGCCGTAAGCAGGACGTTGGATTTCTCGTCGAGCAGGTTGGACATCGCACCCATGCGCGTGGTTATGGCGTTGTTGATTTCGTCGGCCTTGCCGACGATGTTGCGCGCAACCTCGGCGCTTGTCCCAACCAGCGTGCGTTCGGCCTCGCTTGCGCTGCGACCAATGGCCTGAGTCGTAGCAAGCGCGCTTTTGGTGATGAAATCGGTGGCTGTCGTCGTCGCCTTGCCGATCGATTCATTGGCAGCTTCAACGCTCTTGGCGATGAGATTGGTTGTTGTGGTGGTTGTCTTGCCAATTGTCTCGTTGGCCGACTCCGTACTCTTGGCGATGATCTGAGAGGCGGCCGCAATCGCCTTGCCGACCGAGTCGTTGGCAGCCGTGGCGCTCTTGCCGATGGCCTCCGTTGCGCGGGCGCTTGTCTTGCCGATCGCCTGATCTGCCTCGGTAGCACTCGTGCCGATTGCGTTACCGGCCGATGCGATGCTTTTGCCGATCAATTCACTCGCCGCTGCGGCGCTCTTGCTGATCGTACTGCTCAGGGCGTCGGCGCTGCGACTGAGCGAGACGGTCGCTTCCGCCGCGCTGCGCTTGAGCGTCTCCGCCGCCGCTGTGCTCGCCGTGGTGCTTTTGTTGACCAGTTCGGTCGTGCTGGTGGTGAGCTGGACAAGCGCCCGCTCGGCGCTGCCGGTATTGGTCTGAATCGATTCGGATAGGTCCTGCAGGCGCTGGTGGAGCAGATCGGCGGCTGCGCGGCTGCGCGTTTCGATCTGAGTGCTGACGGCTTCAGCGCGTCCAACGAGGAGTTGCTCCAATTGTCCGATCCGGCCGTCAAGAGTATTGGCGACCGCGGTGGCCCGGGCGCCGAGCGTTGTGTCGATATTCGCGACGCGTGCGCTGACGGTGTCGGAAAGACTGGCCGCCCGCGTATCGATGAGGGTGGTCACATCGCTGAGCCTCTTGTCGAGCGCCGTGACCACCTCTTTGCCGCCCTCCGAGAGGGTCTTGGCGATGTCCATGACGCGGGCGGCAAGCGCCTCAGTGAGCGTCTGCGTACGGCCGTCAAGCGCTTCCTGGAAGCGGTTCAGGCGCTGATCGAGCGCCGCAGTGACCTCGCCGGCTTTCGACGTCACGCGGTTATCGAAGTTGTCCACGTAGCCGCGCATCGACTCGGAGACGTCTTGTGTCCTGGCGCCGAGTCGTTCGACGAGCTCGGCGCCATAGGTTTTCACGGTACGGTCGAACTCGGCGAGATGCCGTGTGATGAGGTTGCCGAGCGTCGAGGAATCGCGCGAAATCTTTTCGCCCAGCTCGGCGCCCGAATGATTGAACATCTCCTCGAATGCCGCAAGTCGCGCCGAAAGCATGTCCTTGACGGCATCGCTGCGCGTCGCAATGACATCGGCGAGATGCTGAGAGCTGTCGCGCAGCGAGTCGGTCGCCTTGGTGGTGCGCGTGGAGATCGCCTCGACAATCTGCTCGGCGCTCTCGCGCAGCGAGTCGGTCAGCGTGGTGCTGCGCGATATAAGACTTTCGGTGATCTGACTGCCGGTCTTCTCGAGTTGCTTCGCAACTTCGCCGCCGCGCAAATTGAGGTCCAGGATAAGCGATTCGCCCGAGCTCTTGAGCGTGCTGTTGACCTCGTCGGCGCGAGTGGCAATCGTCTCGGCGATGTTGCTCGACGTGTCAATGATCGCCTCGGTGAGTTCCTGTGCGCGCCCCGATACGAGGTCGGTAATTTCCTGCGAACGGCCGATCATCATGTCGACGGTTGCAAGAGATTTCTCGGAGAAACGTTCGGTCACTTGATCAAGCCGCGACGTCATCATGTCTTCGAGGCCGCGCGCGATTTCGAGAAAATCCTCGCCGATATGGTCGGTCTTGAAATTTAGGCTTGAGGTGAGTTGCTCGCCTGCGGTGGCGATCGCGCGCGAAGTCTCGTCGCTCGCGGTCTCCAATCGAACGATAAGATCGTCGCCGCGCAAACTAAGCTGTTGGATCATGTTATCGCCGACCTGGCCGAGCGCCGACGTGATATGCTCGCCCTTCTCGGCCAGCGAATGCGTGATCCTCTGCGCGGCCTCGTTGACCTGTTGGCCAACGAGATCGCTGATCGTGGAAAGGTCCTGCGTGAGGTCGATATGGACGTTACTGATGGCGGCGCGCACTTGCTCGGCCTGTCCGACCATCGCGTCGCGCTGGTTGGCGAGATCCTGAAGCAGGCCGCGGATACGAACCTCGTTGTCGCTGTAGCTGCGTTCGAGCGCGGCGACCTCATTCTGCACCAGCGCTTCGAGTTCGCCGGCACGCGCCAACGCGCGCTCGACGCCGTCGCCCATCGCCGCGACCTCGCGGCGAATCGCTTGTCCGACGGTAACGATAGAATCGCGCGCGACGCCCTCCGGTTCTGCCAACCGCATGGCGACCTTCGCCATCGACTGCGCAATGAGCCGCAATTCCTGCGCGCGCCAGGCCATGTGCGCCACGCCAAAGAAGAAGATCACTGGCAACAGCGCCGCGGCGCCAAGACCAACCATGATCCCAACCGGCGAGTGGTCGGGGCCAAGCGCGGCGTTGAGTTGGGATAGATAGGCCCAAGACAGGGCCAGGCAGCCGACGAGCCATACGCCGGAAAATATCGCGGCAACAAAATAGGAGGTTCGCGGCGGTCGGCGCTGCAAAGCGTGCAGAATCTGACCGATCGACTGCTGATCGTCATTGGCCGCGTGCAGGCTCTGTGATTCTGCGCCGAGAGTGCCGAGTTCGGCATCGGTCTGATAGCCGTCGTTGAATGCCGGCGATGTCTGCCCGCTCACCCGACTGCCGCCATCGGCACGCGCGGTCGCAAGCGGCATACTGTCCGGATGAATCTCGGCTCGATTTTCGTCATCACGGATGTTGAGGGCTTCCTGGATCGCCGACAGCGCCGCTTCCGTCGGATCCATGCTTTTTTTCGGATTGTTAGCCATAACGGTGGTCGCCTCGCGTGTTACGCCTGACTAGGACGGCCCGAGAACTCTCAAGCCGCGCCACGAGCGCGTAATCTCTCGACTCATGTACACAGGGCTCCCCAGCCCCGCAGTCTTGCTGCCGTCGTCGATCCTATCGTTCTGGCGGATCGAAGAAAACTGGAATTGCTAACGTCCCTTTAATCATCGTTAACGAGTTGTTCACTATGACATTCCGGCAACATGGCCTTCCAGGAATGCCGTGGTGCAACCCTCCACAGGCTGCCATTGTGGTGACAACAATGCGGCCGGCGTTGGGCCGTAAGGGGCGCAATTCACTGCTGTTTGCGCTGTTCGCGCCTATGGGAACCCGTAGCGGAGCCATCCGGTCGGGTCCGGTCCAGCCCCTTCGCGCTGCCCAGGGGTAAGGTTTTACTTACCAGCGCCGTGAAAGAAGCCCGCAAAATGCCCTGCTCTTCGCGACATTCACGCGGCTTTTGCGCTTTCGGGGCATGCTGGTTCCAACGAAAAAGAACCTGTATGGGGAGCATCGCGTGACCGCCTCAAGCTTGTCGACGATGGTCGACCGGACTGCGGAGCCGAGCATCATCGACGTGGAGCATCTCGGGCGCATGACACTGGGCGACCGCCAGCTCGAACGGGAGGTTTTGGAGATTTTCTTGCGCCAGACCGCTCTCATGCTGGGGCGCATCGGTGCCTCCGCGCCAGCGCTCGCCGCAGTTGCGGCCCACACACTGTTGGGCTCGGCGCGCGGCATCGGTGCGTGGCGGCTGGCGCGGGCTGCCGAACAGCTTGAACTTGCCGCTGCAGGGCAACCCGGCGACGCGACCATCGTCAAGGCGATTCAAAATCTCAACGTCGCTGCCGCGGAAGCCAGAGCAGCGATCGACGTACGCCTTGAGCAATCGGCCGGGCGGTGACCCGCGCGACCATTGACCTCAGTCTGACCGCATCGCAGCTTATTGTGCTGCACTGGCGTGACGCCGTCAGAGCCGATAGATAGGGGCAGGCCACGGCTCCCCGGACAATTTCGCTGCTTCCACGTCTGGCCTGCGGCAGTCGGTTCATCAGCTTGCCATGGTCAAAATAACCTTCATCGATAATGAGGGCACGGCGCGCTCGGTCGAGGGTGAGATCGGCTCCACGGTCATGGAGACCGCGATCAAGCACGGGGTTCCCGGAATTGAAGCGGAATGCGGGGGTGCCTGCGCCTGTTCGACCTGCCACGTCTATATCGAGGAGGACTGGCGGGGCACGGTCGGCGACCCGTCGCCGATGGAAGAAGACATGCTCGATTTTGCTTTCGCGGTGCAGCCCAGCTCGCGCCTTTCATGCCAGATCAAGGTGCGTGAGGAGCTCGATGGACTGACGGTGAGAACGCCGGAGCGACAAGCATAGCTGGAATAAATCCCATTTCGACTGGCACGAATCCCGGCGCCGGCATTTTAACTCACCGCCGCGTTCCTCTTCCCCTGCCGTAGCCGGCACGCTAGACACTCGCCACCTATTAGAGGCGTTTATTGGAGACAAGTACGGAACCACATGAGCGAACCTATCAAGACCGACGTTGTCATTATCGGTGCGGGACCCATCGGGCTCTTCGCAGTTTTCGAGCTCGGCCTGCTCGACATGAAAACGCATCTCGTCGACATTCTCGACAAGATCGGCGGCCAATGCGCGGAGCTGTATCCGGAAAAGCCGATCTACGACGTTCCCGGCATTCCCTATACGAGCGCGCAAGGCCTGGTGGACGCTTTGCTGCAGCAGATCAAGCCGTTCAACGCTCAATATCATCTGGGCGAGATGGTCGAGACCGTGGAGAAGATCGGCGATCCGCTGTTCCGCGTGCGGACGGACCAGGGCAAGGAATTCGAGAGTAAGATTGTCGTCATTGCCGCCGGCGGCGGTTCGTTCCAGCCCAAGCGGCCTCCCATTCCAGGCATCGAACCTTACGAAGGCAAAACGGTTCACTATGCGGTGCGCAAGATGGAAGCGTTCCGCGACAAGCGCGTCCTCATCGTCGGCGGCGGCGACAGCGCCCTTGATTGGACGCTCAATCTTGCTCCGCTGGCGGGCCGGCTCACGCTCTTACATCGGCGCAGCGAGTTTCGCGCTGCACCCGGCTCGGTCAACAAAATGATGGCCCTCGTAAATGAAGGCAAAATCGATCTCGTGCTCGGCCAGGTGACCGCGCTTGTTGGCGCTGACGGCAAGATCGACAAGGCGATCGTCAAGAAAAACGACGGCTCCATGTCGGACATCGTTTGTGATGCGATGCTGCCGTTCTTCGGATTGACGATGAAGCTCGGCCCGGTCGCGAACTGGGGATTTGAGCTGAAGAATAACGAGCTTATTCCAGTCGACACCGAGAGCTTCGAGACCAGCATGCCCGGCATCTTCGCCATCGGCGACATCAACTGGTACCCCGGCAAGCTCAAGCTCATCCTCTCCGGCTTCCATGAGGCGGCGCTGATGGCGCAGAAAGCGTACCATTACGTCTATCCGGGCAAGCGACTGGTGTTTCAATACACCACGTCCTCGTCAAGCCTGCAGAAAAAGCTTGGCGTCGCCTGAACGGCGTTGTTCAGGGCGCACGCGGCGCGGGCGCTATTGCGGTTGGTGCAACTGGCGCGACCGCGGGCGGCGTCACGATTGACGGGGATGCGGGCGTCGGCGGCGCCGGAGGCGGCAAGGGTTCCGCTTGCACGGCCGGCGGCGTTGGCAAGCCAAGCACTCCGCGCGCCGCTGGTAATGCAGCGTCGGCCATGGCGGCATAGCCTTCGGCCGTGGGATGAACGGCGCCGCCATAAACGGCGCTCAGCACTCCCCAGATCGCATCGTGGATGTCGCTCGGCTTCAACATCGCAGGAATGCCTTCGGGATAGGTCATCGCAGTAAAATAGCTGTCGTCGGCGGTTCTGATCCAACGTGCGCGCGGGGCATAAGGACGATAATCGCTGGCGCTGCGTCCGCAGACCATCGGATTGTCGGCCGCCTTGATGAGATCGGTCTGAAAGCTGTCGCCGGTTTGTGAAAAACATTGCCGGTCGAATTCCGGGTCGTCCGGTCCGCGCACACACATGCCGTGACGAGCAAATGCGGCCTGATGCGAATCAACAAACGTCATCCGATCAGTCATCGGATCGCGACACACATTATTGCCGTCGCATGTCGCGAGGACCTTGAGTTCCGGCAGAAATTTGGTGTCGACAAACTCGGCCGTCTCGTTCAGCCGCTCCTTATCGGCGGAAAATGCGGGATGGACATCGAAGCCGCCGCCACCGCCCGGGCAGGGCTGGTTTGGCGCCTGCATGGCGGGATTGCCATAGGAGACAAAAACGACGCGCGCCAGATTGCCGCCGACGAAGGGCTTGAGCGCGGTGCGTAGACGCGCGAATTCGCCCGGCAAATCCTTTTCGAGAATCTTTTGTGAGTCGGCGACGCTGACGATTGACCCTGCCTGCCGCAGCAACAGGCGCTCTGCAGTGGATTGGACGATGACGTTGGCGACGAGCGCGCCAAAGCTCACGTCGTTGGCGCCGACGGTAAGCAGCACCATGTCCAGCTTGCGCTGCGGATCCTGGCGCTGCGCGTCGGCCATGAGGTTGCTGAGTTCGGTGAGCTGTGCAGGCGAGTGACCCGAGCAGGTATCAATGCCGACGACCCAGGGGCAGTCGTCGGCGCTCTGGCTGTTGAACATGCCGGCATCGATGGTCGCGCCCGTGCAGGCAAGCGGAATGAAGGTTACGGCAAGGTGCGGTTGCTCGATGGCGAGCGCGAGCGCGGTTCGCACCTGATAGCTGTAGAGGGAACGATGGCAGGCCGGGTTCATCCAGCGCGCGCCGTGACGCGCCCAATCCAGCGCGGCGGCCGGGCTGGAAGGTCCGTTCTCGCAGGAGCGATCGTCGGAATAGCCGGCGCGGCCCGGTCGAAAGTACTGGCTGACGCCGCCGGTGAGAAATCGCTTGAAGCAGAAGCCGCCTTCGAGCTCCACCGCCTTGTCGGGATCGCCTTCGCCGGCCGCGACGGAATCGCCGAGGCCGGCGATGAGCACGTCGCGCACCGCGATCTCGGTGACCACACGCTGCGCCGTGCCATCGCCGAGCGGGACGTCGACCGTGGCGACCGTTGTGCGCTGGTAGGGGACGCGCAGTTTGACCTCCTGATCGCACGGCGCGCTGGTTTGCGTGAGAGGTCCTTTGCCGTCATCAAAGGTCCACGCGCAGATCGCGCCCGCGGGCGCCATGCCGGAAAGCGCGACGCCGATGGGGTGATCGCGCGGGACGAGGTAATTTTCGCTGACGCCGTCGCGAACGCAGGTTTCCAGGAGGTTGCCGGTGGCATCCAGACACAGATCGCCGACGACGTCCTTGGCCCAGCCAAGACCGTCGGTGTCGCGCTCCAGGCGCTGCTCGGCGGCCAGGATGCCGTCGCCGCGCGCCGCCGCCACTTGGCGCAGGAAATCGGCCTGGTTGCGAAACAGGCGGAAGCGGTTCTTGACTTCCCAGACGATGTGAAAATTTCCCGTTTGCGCGAGCTGCGCGAGCTGCGCGAGCGCGGCGTCGAGCGGGGCTAAGACGAGCAGTACGGCCAGGATGAGTGAAAGGCGCATGATCGTGGGCGGCGAAGGACACCGAACCTGTAGCACGCCTGTTGCGGCGGAAATGTGAGGGCGCCCCCGGTTGCCTAGTGGAGTGGATTTGACATTCGCTACCCACCCAGCCATGGGCGCGTGAAGCTAGTCGCTCGAGCCGGTCAATTTCATGGCGTCGCGCGCTGCCTTGATGATGTCCGGAGGCATCGCATAGGCATCGTTCAAAATCTGCGCAACACGCTGTCCGCTGATTTCGTGAATTTCCAAGTGTTCTTTCTCCGCCTGTGCGATGAACGCCGGATCGATCATGGTGGCATGAAAGGCTTTACGCAGCGCGGCGACAATCCCCGGTGGCGTGCCGGGCGGTGCGAGAATCGGCCGATCCATGTCCAGTGGCGCCAGCATCAATTGCAGGATGCTTTTGGTGCGCGCGTCTTTGGCAAGCTCCATGACCGTCGGGACGTCTGGAAATAATGGATTGCGCGCGGTGGCGATCTGAATCGGCACGTTCACCTTTTTTTGCGGAAACCAGGTAGGCCGTGTCGATTTGATCGAGGAAATAAGCCCGCCGCAGCGGCCCTGAATCTCGCCGCGTTCCATGGCGAGGTAGATATCATTGCCCCCCTTGTAGCCCGAAACGACCTTGATTTTGGTGCCGAACAGCTTGTTCAGCATCTCCGGCATGGTTTCCATCTGTGAACCTGCGCCGCTGCCGCCGACCACGAAGGTTTTGGTCAGCAGATCGTGCCAGGTCGCAATGCCCGACGTGTGCCAGGCAACGCAGATGCCGGTCGAGGCATTGATGCTGCCGATCCAGTTCATTTTCCGGGCATCGAACTGCGCAGCTTTGATGCCGTAGAGCGGCGCAAATGGCACGCTTGAATGCACAAGACCCAATGTCGTGCCGTCCTTAGGCGCGACATCGGACAGATAGAGCATCGCCCGGATGCCGCCACCGCCCGGCATGTTTTGGACGACGATATCGGGCTTGCCGGGGATATGCGCGCTGAAGAACGGTGCAAACGCCTGCGCATAGGCCGAATAGCCGCCACCCGGGCCCGCGCTCAAGATCCAGGAAATGGAGCGGCCTTTGTAGAAGTCGGCGATGGGATCGGCCCGCGCAACGGCTGGGATGATCAGCGCTATCGCCAGCGCCAGGAGCCTTACACGCATCGCACCTAGTGGAGCGGATTTGACATTCGCCACCTTCAAACCGCCAACTCGCAACACGAATGTCAAATTCAAAAGCTCCACTTGAGACTTAAAATATGTGAGTGGTCCTTTGATTCGAACATTTGCATGAGAGTCCGCGGACCCCGGATGCGAATGTTAGAATCGAACCATTAGTCGGCAGCAACGTCGATCAAGACGCCGTCTGGATCGGCCATCTGGTGCTGTCCGAGCGGGCAGGAGCGTCGGAACAACTCCGCGAGCGCCTTGCCCTCCTTGCCGCTGCCGAGCGGAGCGGGCGCCAGCAGCGGATTGTCGGCGGCAATGCGGTCCACGTCCTCCTTCAACTTGTCGACGCTTTCGACCTTGAAGCCGATGTGGTCCATGCCGGCGGTGATGATGCCGGTCCCCTCATAATCGGTGATGTCCCAAGGCATGATGACGAGCGTCATATGCCCATCGGTCAGATAATGATTGCGGTCCCCGGCGGTCTTGTTGGTCGGCGCCAGCTCGAACACGTAGCGATAGAATTCGGCCATCTCGTCGGGCCGCATGGTGCGCACCGCCACATGGCTGATGTGGCGCTGGTTGACTTCGGTTTTCCCCTCCTGGTCGCGATAGACCGATGTGCGGTTGGCCATGTTCTTCTGCGAAAGGTCGAACATGATGCCGTCCGGATCGTGCGTGGAGATGCCGGCGAATGGGCGGGTGGCGGGACGCTTGAGCCATTTCACGGTCGGGTATTTCTTGCGCATGCGATCGAATGCGGTTTCAACGTCCTCCACCTCGATGCCGAAATGGTTGAGGCCGGCCGGACGGCCCGCCCGACGCGGATTGATGTTGAGCCCGACATAGCCGTCGCCAACGGTCTGCGCGCGGTTCGGCCGGGTTTTGTCCGAGGTGCGCATTCCGAACACGGACTGATAGAACAGCGCCGATTTCGCATAGTTCTCACTGACGATGGCGACGTGATTGATCTTTGAAAACATGACTAGTCTCCGCGGGCGTGGCACGGCCTGGTGAATTCGAAAACCGCCGATGGCAGTTCGCGTCTGCTTGGACGATTGGTGCTACATTGAACCTTCGCGTCCGTTGTCGCAAGATATTGTCGTCTGAAATAATGGCATGGCTGACTCGATGATCACGACAACATGCTGCATCGTCGGCGGCGGACCGGCGGGGATGATGCTGGGCTTTCTTTTGGCGCGCGCCGGCGTGAAAGTTGTCGTGCTGGAAAGGCATGCCGATTTTTTTCGCGATTTCCGTGGTGACACCGTGCACCCATCGACGCTCGAACTGATGCATGAGCTCGGGCTGCTCGACGATTTTCTCAAGCTGCCGCACCAGAAGGTCCAGACGCTCACCGGTCAGGTCGGCGCCGCGCATCTCGCCATGGTTGATTTCGGCCACCTGCCGACGCGCTGCAAATTCATCGCGCTGATGCCGCAATGGGATTTCCTCAATTTTCTTGCCGACCGCGGCAAGCGCTACAAAACCTTCGATCTGCGCATGCAAGCGGAGGCGACCGAACTGATCGAGGAGGGCGGCCGCATTGTCGGCCTGCACGCCGAGACGCCTGACGGCACGCTGGCGATCCACGCCGATCTGGTGGTCGGCTGCGACGGCCGGCACTCGACGGTGCGCGAGAAAGCCGGCCTCAAAAGCGACGACTACGGGGCGCCGATGGACGTGCTGTGGTTTCGCCTATCACGCAAGGATGGCGACAGCACCGACACGTTCGGTCACATCGAAGCGGGCAAGATGATGATCATGCTCGACCGTGGCGATTACTGGCAGTGCGCCTATGTCATTTCCAAAGGCGGCATTGCAAAGGTGCAGGCGGAGGGTCTCGACGCTTTCCGCAAGCGCGTGATCGAGATGTCGCCGTTCGTTGCCGGTCGCATTCACGAATTGAAAAGCTGGGATGACGTCAAGCTTCTCAGCGTGACAGTCGACCGGCTGCAACGATGGTGGCGGCCCGGGCTCATCTGTATCGGCGACGCCGCTCACGCGATGTCGCCGATCGGCGGCGTCGGCATCAACATGGCGGTGCAGGACGCGGTCGCCGCCGCCAACCGCCTCGCTGCGCCGCTCATGAGCCGCACGGTGACGGTGCACGATCTTGCGGCCATCCAGGAGCGGCGCACCCTGCCGGTTCGATTCACCCAATGGCTGCAGCTCACCATCCAGAAGCGGATCATCAGCCGCGTACTGGGGATGGAAAGCCAGCAGCGGCCGAAGCCGCCGCTGTTCTTCAAGCTGTTCAATGTCTTTCCGGCGCTGCGCCGCATTCCGGCTCGGCTGCTCGGCATGGGCATCCGGCCTGAGCACATCCACACGCCGGAGGCGGCCGCGGCGCCGTAGCCGGGGGCCAAGACCTCAGCTTCGCCGCTGCAGCTCGGCGTCGGCGCGCGCCAGAATTTCGACCAGACGCGCTTCCGCT
>JASHQI010000114.1 GCA_030037645.1 Xanthobacteraceae bacterium | reverse complement strand
GGATTGCGCAGGTCCGGCTTATCGGAGCCGTATTTGCCGAGCGCCTCGGCATACGGGATGAGCGGGAATTTCTGCGTCACCGGCTTGCCGCCGGCAAATTCCTCGAACACGCCGCGCATGACCGGTTCGACCGCATCGAACACATCCTGCTGCGTGACGAAGCTCATTTCGAGGTCGAGCTGATAGAACTCGCCGGGCGAGCGATCGGCGCGCGCGTCCTCGTCGCGAAAGCACGGCGCGATCTGGAAATAGCGATCGAAGCCGGAGACCATGATGAGCTGCTTGAACTGCTGCGGCGCCTGCGGCAGTGCGTAGAATTTTCCCGGATGCAGCCGCGCCGGCACCAGATAATCTCGCGCGCCTTCGGGCGACGAGGCGGTGAGAATCGGGGTCTGGAACTCGAAAAAGCCCTGCTCCTTCATCCGCCGCCGGATCGAATCGATGATCTGGCCGCGCTTCATGATATTTTGATGCAAGCGCTCGCGCCGCAGGTCGAGGAAGCGGTATTTGAGCCTGATCTCCTCAGGGTATTCCTGGTCGCCGAACACCGGCATCGGCAATTCCGCAGCCGGCCCCAACACCTCGATGTCGCGGACATAGACCTCGACTGCGCCGGTGGGCAGGTCGGGGTTGTCGGTTCCCTCGGGCCGGTGGCGCACCTTGCCGTCGACGCGCACCACCCATTCCGAGCGCAAGGTCTCGACCACCTTGAAGGCCGGGCTGTCAGGGTCCGCCACCACCTGGGTCAGGCCGTAATGGTCGCGCAAATCGATGAACAGCACGCCGCCATGGTCGCGAATGCGGTGGCACCAGCCCGACAACCGGACATCGGCGCCGATGTCGCTGGCGCGAAGCGCGCCGCAAGTATGGGTGCGGTAGCGGTGCATGCTCGAATCCGCCAATGGGGGAAAAGGCGCGCGCACAAGCACATGGCCGCTGCCGGCTTGTCAAGCGGGACGCACAAGCTCGACAGAAGGGCGCCGATCTGCAAACTCGACCATTTGGGACAAGCGTGAATGACAAAGGCGCGAAAAAGGCCACCCGAACCGGCGCGGGCGGCCTCGACCATGACCACGGCCGACGCCGTCGTGGCGACCCTGATCGCCCATGGCCTCGATACGGTCTATGCACTGCCGGGCGTGCAGAACGATCTTCTGTTCGAAGCTCTGTTCAAGGTCGCGAACCGGCTGCGCACGATCCATACGCGCCATGAGCAGGGCGCAGCCTATATGGCGCTCGGCGCCACGCTCGCCACCGGCAAGCCGTACGCCTACGCGGTGGTGCCAGGCCCGGGCTTGCTCAATTCGGCGGCGGCGCTCCTCACCGCCTATTCCATGAATGCGCCGGTGCTCGGCCTGATCGGACAAATTCCCGATGCCGACATTGGCAGAGCTCTCGGTCACCTCCATGAGATTCGCGACCAGACCGGCATCATCAAGCGACTGGTCGATCATTCGGCGCTGATCCGCAAGCCTGAGCAGGCCGCGCGGACCACCGCGCTGGCGCTGCGCGCCATGCGCACCGGCAGGCCAGGCCCGGCCGTGCTCGAATGCGCCATTGATGTTTGGGGAAAATCCGGCGCCGTGCCGCTACAGACGCCGCTGCCGGTGCCAGCGACCAGGATCGACACCGACGCGACCCGCAAGGCGGCGAAGCTCCTCGGGGCGGCGCAGAGGCCGCTGATCGTCTGCGGCGGCGGCGCTCAGGACGCCTCGGAAGAGGTCACTTTGCTGTCCGCCATGCTGCAGGCGCCGGTGCTCGGCTATCGCCGCGGTCGCGGCGTGCTCGACAGCCGCGATCCGTTGAGCGTCACGCTCCCGCTCGGCCGCGATCTGTGGGGTGAGGCCGATGTGGTGCTGGCGGTCGGCACCCGGCTCCTCATCCAGTTGCGGCAATGGGGCGTCGATCGCCGGCTCGCGATCGTTCGCGTCGATGCCGACGCCCAGGAGCACGATCGCCTGCATAAGCCGACGGTCGCTTTGACCGGCGACGCCAAGCCTGTTCTGCAGCATCTTTTGGCGGAATTACCGGCGCGCAACGCAAAGCGCGCGCCGCGCAAGGCGGAGCTGCAGGACCGCCAGGCGGCGTGGCGCAAGCGCCTCGAAAAGATCGGGCCGCAGATCGCCTTTCTGGACGCGATTCGCGCTGAATTGCCCGAGGACGGAATCTTCGTCGACGAAGTCACTCAGATGGGCTTCGCGGCGCGGCTGGCATTTCCGGTCTATAGGCCGCGCACTTTCCTGTCGCCGGGCTATCAGGACAATCTCGGATGGGGTTTTGCCACGGCGCTCGGCGCCCAACATGCGCGCAGCGACGTGCCGGTCGTGGCCATTTCGGGCGACGGCGGCTTCCTGTTCACGGCCAACGAGATGGCGACCGCGATCCGGCATCGCATCCCCCTGGTCAGCATCGTGTTCAACGACGGCGCCTTCGGCAACGTCCGGCGCATCCAGCAGGAACGCTTCGGCAACCGAATCATCGGCAGCGAGCTTGCCAATCCCGATTTTGTCGCGTTCGCCAAAAGCTTCGGCGCCGAGGCCATCCGCGTCGCAACCCCGCACGCATTACGTCAGGGCCTGCGCAGCGCATTGGCCAATCGCGACGGGCCGACCCTCATTGAAGTGCCCATTGGCGTCATGCCAAGTCCATGGGAATTCATCCAAATGGGAAAGGTGCGCGGTGATTAGCGGCGTCACCGCGGCAGATGCGACCCGGGCTTGCCATGTGCATGCCACCTGAACCAGAGTAACGCCGCAATGATGTTGAATCGCGCCGTTCCATTGGCAATGCATCCGATCACGACAACGCCTGAGCTCGTGGCCGCGTGCGAGCGAATGGTCGCGTATCCGTTTGTCACGGTTGATACCGAATTCCTGCGGGAAACGACCTATTACCCGCTGCTATGCGTTGCGCAGATGGCGTCGCCCGACGAAGCCGTTGTGATCGACGCGCTGGCGCCGGGGATCGATCTTTCGCCGTTCTATGCGCTCATGGCGGACGAGAAGGTGATGAAGGTCTTCCATGCCGCACGCCAGGACATCGAAATCGTGTGGCACGCCGCCAAGCTTATTCCGCATCCGATTTTCGACACCCAGGTCGCGGCCATGGTGCTCGGCTACGGCGATTCCATCTCCTACGATCAACTGGTGCAGCGCATTACCGGGGATGCGCTCGACAAATCGCATCGTTTCACCGACTGGACGCACCGCCCGCTGTCGGATGCGCAACTGGGCTACGCCGTTTCCGACGTCACGCATCTCAGGGACGTCTATCTGGCGCTGGTCGAAGACCTCAAGCGGCGGGAGCGGAGCGACTGGGTGCAAGACGAAATGCGCGTGCTGACCTCGCCCGAGACCTACCGCATGGATCCTGAGAGCGCTTGGCAGCGCCTCAAGATGCGCGTGCGCAAGCCCAAGGAGTTGGCGGTGCTGATCGAGGTGGCGGCCTGGCGCGAGCGCGAGGCGCAGTCTCGCGACGTGCCGCGCTCGCGCGTGCTCAAGGACGAGGTGATCGCCGATATTGCGGTGCAGGCGCCCACCACCACCGACAAGCTTAAAGGTCTGCGTTCATTGCCCAAGGGCTTTGAGCGATCGCGCTGGGGCGAGGCCATTGTTGCCGCCGTGGGGCGCGGATTGGCGCGGGATATGAAGGCCATTCCGGTTCCTGCGCGCGTGCAGCCGGCGCCGAACGGCGGCGCCGTCGTCGAACTCCTCAAGGTACTGTTGCGCATGATCTCGGAGCGCCACCACGTCGCCGCCAAGGTGATCGCCACGGTCGACGACCTTGAGCGCATCGCCGCGGACGATCGAGCGGACGTTCCGGCGCTCACCGGCTGGCGACGCGAGCTGTTCGGCGAGAAGGCGCTTGCGCTCAAGCATGGCAAGCTGGCGCTCGCGATCGAGCGAGGCAGAGTGACGCCGTTCGAGCGCAGCTAGAGCATGATCCGGAAAAAGCCTGTCCTCGGACTTGATCCGAGGGTGGACACCGGTTTTCCGAAAAGATCATGCTCCATCAAAATGCTAGGGCGCCGGGGCGATTCAACTTAAAGAAATGGCGCACTAAGTCTATGCCGCGGCGGTCACCTTAAACCGCGGCGCCAGCACGGTGGTCCGCAGCGTGGCGCCGAGCGCCGTCAATTCATCGCGGCTCAAGGGTGCGTAAGGCGGATAAGGCTCGCCGGCCGGGATGCCGATGAGATTCATCGCCGCCTTCATCGTCGGGGCGAGGCCGCGATGCATCCATTTCGACGGAAACAATGCGAATTGAAGCTGAATTTCGGCGGCGCGCTCGTGATTCTTCGCGACGAAGGCATCGATGACGTGGCGTGCGATTTCACAACCGGGCGGCGGCATCGTCGCACCCGAGCCGCCGAGTTGAAGCGTGGCAAGCAGCATCTGCATGGTGGTGAAATAGCGGGCATGGCCGGCGCGATCGACCTCCACGATCAGGCGCGAAACGCGGGCGAGATCACGCGAGCTTTCCTTGATGAGCTGGATGTTCGGCAGCTTTGCCAGCGCGACGGTGTCGGCGATGGAAACGTCGGCACCCGGCCCGGGGTTGAGATAAAGCGTGACCGGCAGCCGGGTCTCGCGACCGATGGATTCGAAATAGGCGATCAGATCGGCTTGTGTCGGCGGGCCGGCGAACGGCCGCAATGGCGCCAAGACTTGCACGGCCGCTGCGCCGAGGCGTTCGGCATCGTTGGCGAGTGCGATGGCGGTCTTGAAAGACGGATGGGAAATGCCGACCATGACCGGCACGCGGCCGTCGACAAATTCGACGGTACGGCGGATCAGCGCTTTGCGCTGGTCGAGGCTGAGATAAGTGTATTCCTGCGTCTCGACGCCGGCGGCGACCATCATCGTGGCGCGACAATCGGTAACGATATAATCGATTTGGCGTTGCAGTGCGGATTCGTCGACGGTCAGGTTGGCCGTGAAGGGGGTGAGCGGCGCAACGATCAGCCCGGGCGTCTGCATCCATTTTCTCCTTCGTCCCGCAACATGGCCACGGCACGCGCATTCTAAACCTTGATCCAATTCACTTGAATTGGATCAAGGTCTAAATTACGCGTTCGAGCACGATCGTATCCGAAAATCGGTTTCCATCCTCGGATCAAGTCCGAGGACAGGCTTTTTCGGGATCATGCTCAGCCCATCAACAGGACCGGCTCACGGCCAATAAGACGAGCCAACGAGCGCAGCCGGTTCGAGACGCGCTCGCCAGCGAGCGCCGCTGTCGCTCCCGGTAGATGCAGAGCGAGGCGGTGACGCTCCACCGCGAGCGAGGTTCTGGTGAGCACGCCCGGCATTGCCGCGGAGAGGACATAGGCAAGCCGCAGCGCCGCGCCGAGCACGCGCGCACGGTCGATCATGCGCGTCGTGGCGAGCTCGCGAAGCCGCTGCGACAGCTCATCGTCCATGACCAGGCCGACATGGCGGTAGAAGACCGCGAGCGCCAGATAAGCGCGGCCCGGATGATCGATCGACGTAAAGCCGCCATGCGCGATGATATTGAGCGATTGCTCGCCGCGATAATCGGGATGCGCCCGCCACCCGATATCGGCAAGAAGGCAGGCGGCGTGCCGCAAGCGGCGTTCTTCGGCCGTCTCCTCCAATCCGGACGACGCCATGAATCGGTCGGTCCATTCGATCACGTCATCGCCATGATCCGGCGAGCGGGCGCGCAATCGGTTCAGATTGCGGGCCGCTTCGATCAGCGCGTCCTTTTCCTGTTCTTTACGCTTGAGCAGCGAATACAGCAGGCCTTCGCGCACACCGAGCGCGGAGAACACCACTTGCTTCGGCTTGCTGACGCGCAGGATGTACTCGAGCACGAGCGCCGCATAGGGAAGAAGCGGCCGTCTCGCGTTCGCCACCACCTCGATGTTAGACAGCGTATCGACGTCGACCCGGTGCACCAGCTTGGCAAATTCAAGCGCATTGTCGGCCGGAATTGCATAGCCATGCATGACATGTAGCGGATATCCGGTCTGCCACATGTGCAGCCGCGCCAGCGACCGCCACGTCCCGCCGACGGCATAGAAGCTGCGACCAGTGCATCCCTTGAGCATCGGCAGCCCGCTCAGCGTCCTCTTGACGTACTTTTCGGCTCTTTTCAGCGATTTCGCCGAAATATCGGCGAGTGCGAGGCCGCCGAGCGGGCGGGTCAAGCCGTGTCGAGCGCGCGCGCCGCGGATATCGACCAGTTCGAGCGAGCCGCCGCCAAGGTCGCCGACGATCCCGTCGCCGCGATGCGTGCCCGAGATGACGCCGAGCGCCGTGAGTTCGGCCTCGCGCGCGCCGGAGAGTACGTCGATGTCGGCTTTAAGCGTGCGCTCGGCGAGCTTTATGAAACCACGGCCGTTCTTGGCGTCACGGCAGGCCGCAGTAGCGATCGCGAGAGTTTTCTTGACCCCCATGGTCTCGCACAAAGCGTGATAGCGCTTGAGCGTCGACAAGGCATGCTCGACCGCATCGGCGGCGAGCAGCCCCGTGGACTGCACCTCGCGGCCGAGCCCGCACAACGCCTTCTCGTTGAAGAGCGCAGTCGGGCTGCGCATGAGCCCTTCATAGACGACGAGCCGCACCGAATTCGAGCCGATGTCGATGACGGCGATCGGTGGCCCCTGCTGCAATCGTCCCTGTGCGTCGATCTTGGCGTATTTCATTTGTGAGAATTGATCCGGACCACCCGACGGCGCTCGGCGCATCGCTCCATGGATGATTTCGCAAATTTGACCGTGCGGTCGGCGTTATGGAGCGCCGTGCGTTCTATACGCGACTTGCGCCGGAATTACACCCGCTCCAAGCCACGGCGCAGCCGGGGCACGGCGTCCTTTTGCGACTTGCCGCGGCCCGAGAGGCTTGGATTGGTCATGAAATAAGTGTGGGCATTGAATACTTCCTCGCCGGCGGCGGGCTGGATGCGAGACGATGAGCCATCGGCCAGGAGTTGCCAGCTCTGCTCATTGTCCTTGAGATTGGCCACCATGATCTGATCGAGCACCTGCTCGTGCACTGTCGGATTGAGGATCGGGCAAAGCGCCTCGACGCGGCGGTCGAGGTTGCGCGGCATCATATCGGCTGACGAAATGTACACCGCGGACTTCGGATGCGGCAGAGCGTGACCGGACCCGAAGCAATAGATGCGCCCGTGCTCGAGAAAACGACCGACGATGGATTTGACGCGGATATTTTCGGACAGGTTCGGCACACCCGCCCGCAGGCAGCAGATACCACGCACCACGAGCTCGATCGGCACGCCGGCGGCGGAGGCCCGATAGAGCGCGTCGATAATGTCTGGATCGACCAGGGCGTTCATCTTCATCCAAATACCGGAAGGACGGCCGGCCTTGGCGTTCTCGATCTCTTGCTGGATATGGCTCTGGATGCATTTACGCAGCGAAAACGGCGACACGGCCATGCGTTCGAGCTCGGCCGGCTCGGCATAGCCGGTGACGAAATTAAAGATGCGCGCGACGTCCTGCGCGATGGCCGGATCGCAGGTGAAGAACGACAAATCGGTGTAAACGCGCGCGGTGACCGGGTGATAATTGCCGGTTCCGACATGCACGTAGGAGGCCAGCGCATCCGCTTCGCGGCGAACGACAAGCGAAAGCTTGGCGTGGGTCTTCAACTCGATGAAGCCGTAGACGACCTGCACGCCGGCGCGTTCAAGGTCGCGCGCCCAGCGGATATTGGCCTCCTCGTCGAAGCGCGCCTTGAGCTCGACGACGGCGGTGACCGACTTGCCGGCTTCCGCGGCTTCGGCGAGTTCCTTGATGATCGGCGAATCGGCCGAGGTGCGGTACAGCGTCTGCTTGATGGCGACAACGTTCGGATCGCGCGCGGCCTGCTGCAAGAAGTTCACCACCACGTCGAAGGACTCGTAAGGGTGGTGAATGATGAAATCTTTCTGTCGGATCGCGGCAAAGCAATCGCCGCCATGGTCGCGAATCCGCTCCGGATAGCGCGGCGCATACGGCACGAATTCGAGATCCGGCCTGTTGAGGTTCGCAATCTGCGCCATTTCATCCAGCGCAAGCACGCCGTCGACCTTGAACACGCTATCGTCGGTCGCGGCGAGCGCGCGCTGCACGAAACGCTGCAGTTCCGCAGGCATCGGCGCCTCGATATCGAGCCTTATCACGGTGCCGCGGCGACGACGCTTCAGCGCGGTCTCGAACAGACGCACCAGATCTTCGGCCTCTTCGAGGATTTCAACCTCGGAGTCGCGAATGACTCGAAACGCGCCCACTCCCTTGACCGCGTAACCCGGGAACAGCTTGCCGATGAACAGGCTGGTAGCGCCCTCGATCGAAATCAGCCGCACCTGCCCACCCTCGCCGGCCTGCGGCAGCCGCACGAACCGCTCGATACGGTTCGGCATGCGGATGAGAGCGTTCATCGCCTTGCCGTCCTTGGCACGCGACAATTGCAGCGCAATCGAGAAGCCGAGATTGGGGATGAACGGAAACGGGTGCGCCGGGTCAACCGCCAGCGGCGTCAGCAGCGGAAAGACGTGCGCAAGAAAATAGTCTTCAAGCCAGGCCTTCTCGGCTTTGGTGATATCGGGGCCGTCGATCAGCACGATGCCGGCATGGGCCAGCGCAGCACGCAATTCGCGCCACTGCGCCTGCTGATCCTCGACCAGAACCAACACTGCCTCGGCAATGCGGACGAGCTGTTCGGCGGGCGTCAGCCCCTCGGGACTTTTCTCGACAATGCCGGCGCGCACTTGCGCTCTGAGACCGGCAACCCGCACCATGAAAAATTCGTCAAGGTTAGTCGCGGAAATCGACAGAAATTTCAGCCGCTCGAGCAGCGGATGACCACGATTGGCGGATTCCTCCAGCACGCGGCGGTTGAAATCCAGCCATGACAACTCACGGTTGATGAACCGCTCCGGGCTTGAGGCCAACAGCGGCTCGGCCGCGCGCACCGATTCTTCCGACCGCCGCGCGGTCCCGGATTCCAGTGCGACTACAGCGACTTGACCCCGATCGGCCATCACGGATCTCTGCTCCTCGAGCATCATCATCGCCGCCTTTTGTAATAATTCGGTGACGGACACGTCGGTCCATCACATAAGGGGGCGCCATACCACCCCGTCAAGCCTCGCCAACTGCGTTGATCACGCGGCGTCCGACGCTTGACGCTTTGGGAATCCCCGCCTATTTGCCAGCCGTCAGTCAGAGCGTATCTGATTGATTTTGTTGAACCAGCAACAGGCAGATGACACCAGTGGAGTTGATTTAACATTCGCTACCGGCCCAGCCGTTGGCGCGAAGCGAATGTTGAATCCTGAAGGCCACTATCACGGGGCCTGCACGACGAAGGTCATGTCGGCTGAGCCACTAAACACCAAGCTCGTGTGCAGCGTTCGCGGCTGCGCGATGGCAAGCGACTGCGTGTAACAGTCCCTTCCCAACGCCCACCCCGGACCCTGCGGAAAGGAGGTGGGCTATGATCGCAAAAAACCTGAATGGGGACCGTCGGCATGCCGTGCCGGTTGTGTCCCTTGGACCACAAGTCGCGGAACTCGATGTCGCAAAAGCACGGGCTGTTCCGATCGCGCGTTCCTCCGAAGGTTCGCATGCGCCCCGCCGTCGCAGGCGCCTGGAGCCTGTCGGCAATGAGCTCGATCGGCTCTACGCAAAGCTTGAAGCGGTAACGCCGGAGAACCATCCGCGTACCGCGCGGCTGCTCGGATCGAGCAATCGAAAGGTGGCTCAAAAGGTGATCGAGGAGGCGGGAGAAGTTGCTCTCGCCGCGGTCAAACACAATCCGCGCAACATCGTGCGCGAGAGCGCCGACCTGCTCTACCACCTCGCCGTGCTGTGGCGCCGCGCCGGAATTGGTCCGGCCGATATCTGGGCCGAGATGCGCCGCCGCGCCGATACGCTCGGCATCGCCGAAAAGCTGCCGAAGTCGAACGCCTGATTTTTTCAGGAATCGCGCATCAGGCTTTGTCGCGGAACATTTCCGCCGCAAGGACACGCGTTGGCGGTCGGTTCTGTCGCAGCGCCTCATTGTCGAGAGCGATCACCGCTGCCCGCGCGGCGGCAAAAGAGCGCTCGATGTGAGTTAAGAGATAACTTACGACGGTCTCGTCAAGCGCGAGCTGGCGATCGGTGGCGAGCTTGACGATCAGGGCCCGCAACATCGTGTCGTCCGGCGCCTCCAGCGTCACGACCGGCATCGCGCGCAGCCGCGACGCAACGTCGGGAATGACGATGGGCCACCTGGACGGCGTCGTGCGCGCGGTGAGCAAAAGGTAGGCCCGCTCATCGCGGGCGAGATTGATGAGATGGAACAAGGCAGGCTCGTCGATGCTTGCCGCAGCGTCCTCGACGACCAGCGCGCCGGTGGCGAGCGCGGGACGAAGCCCGTCCTCGCTGAGCGCGTGGCCGGAAACGACACGCGCGCCGGCCGCTGCCGCCCACATGGTCGCCAAGTGCGTCTTGCCGGCGCCCTCGGGCCCGATCAGCGCGATCGCGCTTGCCGGCCAATCCGGCCAGCGATTGATCAGTCCGAGCGCGGCCTCGTTGCATGATCCGCACAGAAAATCCTCGCGCGCGTAGCTTTCGGAATGATCGAGCGCGAGCGCGAGCTGGCGCGGATGGGACGGCATGGCGGTTAGCTGGACCGATTTCCGGTATACAGCGGACTTTCGCGGTAACGTCGGAGCGCGAAGCGCGTCAGGACGCCGGCCGCCGCCGCCAGCGGAACTGCTAGCAGCAATCCAACGAAGCCGAACAGATAGCCAAATGCAAACAGCGCAAACATCAGCCATACCGGATGCAACCCGACACTATGCCCGACCAATTTCGGTGACAGCACGTTGCCTTCCATGAACTGACCGAACAGGACGACCCCCGCCACGATCAATATTCGGGTCCAATCGGGGAAGAATTGTGCCACCGCTACTGCAAGCGACAGCACCAGTGCGGTCAGCGAACCGACATAGGGAATAAAGCTGACGATCCCGGATACCACCCCGATGAGAAGCCCAAAGCTCAGTCCTGCCAACGTCAGGCCCACTGCGTAGTACGAGCCGAGGATGAGGCACACGCCCGACTGGCCGCGCACGTAGGCCGAGATCGTTGCATCGATTTCGCGGCCGAGGCCGCGCACGGTCTCGCGCTGCGGCAATGGAATCAGGCGATCGACGCTGTTCACCATGCGGTCCCAGTCGCAGAGCAAATAGAACGCCACGACCGGCGTAATGACCACCAGCGAAAATATTGAAATCAATGCCCGGCCCTTCGCCCACAGGGAGGCCAGGACCGTATCCAAATAGCCCATTGCCTCGTTCATCACATCGCCGACGGACTTGCCGGCGCCGACCAGATTGTCGCCAACGATCCGCTTCAGCCACGGGTGATTAGGATCACTGACCAGGGCCTGGAGTCGCTGCACATAGCCCGGAGCATTGTCGATAAAGCCTGAAATCTGCTGCGCCAGCACCGGCGCGATGAGCAGGAGCAACAGCGCCAGCGCCAGCACGAACGCGCCGAGAATTATCAATGCGGCGATCAAGCGACTTACGCCGCGCTTGGTGAGCCGATTAGCCAAGGGATCGAGAACATAGGCCAGGGCCATGCCGACGACGAACGGCAACAGAATGGGACTCAGCAGCCATAGCAGGCCGACGAAGACAGCGAGCGCCGCGATCCAGAACAAGATGTGCCGCTCAAACTGCATGGCGCCCCATCAAGCGGTGCCGGTCAATGAGCGGCCCCGAACGAATTCATATGACGCATCCACTCGGCGAGATAGAAGGCGATCGAGAGCAAGGTCAAGACCGCGACCAGCACCATCGTCAGCCTTGACACCACCACGAAGCTGAAGCCGAAACCCTGCTCAGCCAGCACCAGAGCGGCGAGCAAGATCTGCGCGACAGTATTTGCTTTCGAGGTCAAAAGCGGCCTGACCTTCATCGGTCGATCGACGAGCCAAGCCAGCAGAAACGCGCCAATGATCATGATGTCGCGCGATACGACGAGGATGATGAGCGAGATCGGCAGCGTGCCAGCGATGCCGAGCGAGACATAGATCGACACGATCAAGGCCTTGTCGGCCAACGGATCGAGATAGGCGCCAAGCTCACTGGCCATATGGAAGCGCTTGGCAAGAAACCCGTCCACAGCATCGCTGATTCCAGCCGCGACAAACAAAAAAAAGGCAATACGCATCTGTCCCACCGTGATTGCCCAGACCACGACAGGAACCAGCAGAATACGCGCCAACGTAATAAGGTTTGGGATACTCAAACCACGTCCCGGCTTTTGACTCACTTTCCCCCACGCCGTCATCAAGCTTTGCAATATAACCGGGCCGGTGCGCTTGCGCATCCGGCGATTCCGACGTAGGAGGCGCCGAGCAATTTCACCCGTTGTCGGGGTGGAATGAGCTAGACCGTTGGGTGGCTCTGTGGACGAAAAGCGCTACGCGGCGGTCGGCGTCGACATCGATGCCGGCAACCGCATGGTGGAATTGATAAAGCCGCTGTTGCGCCGGACAGCGCGCGCCGGGGCTAATGCGGAGATCGGTGGCTTTGGCGGTCTCTTCGATCTCAAGAGCGCCGGCTTTTCCGATCCCCTGCTCGTCGCCGCCACCGATGGCGTGGGCACCAAGGTCAAGATCGCGATCGAGGCTTGCCGCCACGACACGATCGGCATCGATCTCGTCGCCATGTCGGTCAATGATGTCGTCGTGCAAGGCGCCGAGCCGTTGTTCTTTCTCGACTACTTTGCCTGCGGCAAGCTCGATACCGCGGTTGCCGCCACGGTGGTCGCGGGCATTGCTGCGGCGTGCCGGGACGTGGGTTGCGCCTTGATCGGCGGGGAGACCGCGGAGATGCCGGGGCTCTATCAGCCCGGCGATTACGACCTCGCCGGCTTCGCCGTGGGTGCCGTAGCGCGCGACGATCTGTTGCCGCGCGCCGACATCGCGGTAGGCGATATGGTAATCGGGCTTGCTTCGACCGGCGTCCATTCCAACGGCTTTTCGCTGGTGCGCCGCGTTGCCGCCGCGGCAAATTTGAGTTGGGCGAAGCCCGCGCCGTTCGATCCGTCGCAAAATCTTGGCGACGCGCTGCTCACGCCGACCCGACTTTATGTGCGATCTTGCCTCGCGGCGATCCGCGAGACCAAAGCAGTCAAGGCGCTCGCTCATATCACCGGCGGCGGCTTCATCGACAACATCCCGCGCGTGCTGCCGGATGGGCTTGCGGTCTCATTGAATCTGGACCGCGTGCCGGTCCAGCCGGTTTTCAGATGGCTGGCAGCAACCGGCAAGATCAGCGAACGCGAGATGCTGCGGACGTTCAACTGCGGTGTCGGCATGATTGCCGTGCTGGATACAAATGGAGCCGACGCGGCGATCGCAGGTTTTGTGGCAAACGGCGAAAGTGTCGTACAGCTCGGAGAAGTCATCGCGGCGCATGGCGGGGACCGCGTCCACTGCCGCGGACAGCTCGACCTGTCCTGGTGAGGCCGATGGCGAAAAAGCGGGTCGCGGTACTTATTTCCGGCCGCGGATCGAATATGGCGGCGCTCATCGAAGCCGCCAAGGCACAAGACTATCCCGCCGAAATTGCGCTCGTTGTTTCGAACCGGCCGCACGCTTTGGGCGTCAGCCGTGCCCAAGCAGCGGGGATCGCCACCGCAATCGTGGATCACAGGTCGTTTGGCGATGATCGCGAAGCCTTCGAGCGCGCGCTTGACGGCCAGCTCGCGGCGCATCACATCGATCTCCTATGCCTCGCCGGCTTCATGCGGTTGTTCACGCCCTGGTTCGTGACGCGCTGGAATGGGCGCATGCTGAACATCCACCCTGCGCTGTTGCCGCAGTTCAAGGGTCTTCACACCCACCGCCGGGCACTGGCCGCCGGCGTGAAGCGGCATGGCGCGACCGTTCATTTCGTCGTGCCCGAGATGGATTCAGGACCGATTGTGGCGCAGGATTCGGTGCCTGTGCTCGAAGACGACACAGAACAGACGCTGGCTGCGCGGGTGCTGGAGGTGGAGCACCGCATTTATCCCCAGGCTTTGCGCCTCGTGGCTGAAGGCCAAGTCACCCTTCCGGCGGACGCCAAGAGTCGGCGATAAAGCAAAAGCCCCCGGTGCAATGCCGAGGGCTGCGAGAACCGGGATTGACTCGGACTGCGCTCACGCGACCTTGAGATTCTCCGCCGAGGTTCTGCCGCGGTTGGTGACGAGTTCGTACTCTACGGTCTGACCCTCGTTGAGGGTACGCAGACCGGCACGCTCGACTGCGGAAATGTGGACGAATACGTCCTTATCGCCGCTTGACGGCTTGATGAAGCCGTAGCCCTTAGTCGGATTGAACCACTTGACGGTGCCCTTCTGCATCGTCTGTCTCCTCAGTCAGTCCGGATGTGAGCGAAGACGCGTGCACAGTCGCCGAACGCCGCACGCGACACTGCGAGACGCGCCACAAGGCAGATTTTGGGGAAATGCCGAAACGATCATGTCGTCAAGACAGCGCCGGCCGGTTGGCCAAAATCCGATTGCCGTTTCAGGAAACCTGAAAAATACGGCGCAAGCATGGCTGTAATAAGCCGACCTCCGCGCGGCGCCGATCGGGAGCGAGAGCATGATTCGGAAAAGTGGAAATCGGTTTTTCGAAAAGACCTCACTCACGCGAGGCATTGCCGCGCATCTTGGAAAAGCGAGCACGGCGCCACAGGCCGCCCGCTACGATGACCAGAACCGCGCCAGCAATTGCTGCCGCCAGCTCCACCTGCCGCACCGCCTTTTCACCGAGTGCGGTCGTTAGGCGACTCGCTACCGCCGGATCGGTCGCAATGACGTCACCGGCAAGCCAGCCAAGCAACGCCGCTCCGACCCAAACGAGGATCGGCAAGCGATCGAGCAGCATCATGATGAGAGCCGCGCCGGCCACGACCACGGGAATCGAAATGATGAGACCGATTGCCAGCAGGGCCATGTTGCCCTGCGCGATTGCGGCGAGAGCGATGATGTTGTCGAGACTCATGATGAGGTCGGCCACCACGACGATTCGCACGGCGCGCCACAAATGCGCGGCAGCCTCGATTTCGTTTCTGTCGGCGGCATCGGGTACAAGCAACCTGGCCGCGATGTAAATCAGAGCCAAGCCTCCGGCCAGCTTGAGGTAGGGCAGCAAAATGAGCCGCGCGACTGCCGCGGTGAAAACAATGAGCAGGATCACGGCGACTCCAGCGCCGATCACCAGGCCGCCCAACCTCTGCCGCCGTGGCAGACCGCGGCACGCCATCGCGATGACAACGGCATTGTCACCGGACAAAAGCAGGTTGATGAAAATGATTTGGACGACTGCGAACCAGAATGTCGGGTGACCCAGGCCGTTGATGCCCGCTTGGTAGAAATCGCGCCAGAGCCCGGAATCCAGGTATTGCGCGATCAAGCCCACCATCCCTCCTGAATTCCATCGCTCGCGGGTTCAAGCCGATCGCCGCAATGGCGCCGGACGCGGCGATGCACTTTCAACCGATAATCTCGTTGCCGGCGAAGAACTGCGCAATTTCCTTGTTTGCAGTATCGGCGGCGTCGGAGCCGTGCACCGAGTTCTCGCCGATGGACTTGGCAAGAACCTTGCGAATAGTGCCGTCAGCGGCCTTGGCGGGATCAGTCGCGCCCATCAGGTCGCGATAAACTGCAATCGCATTGTCGCCTTCGAGCACTTGCACGACGACCGGACCCGAAATCATGAATTCGACCAGTTCGCGAAAGAACGGCCGCTCGCGATGAACAGCGTAGAAGATCTCGGCCTGTTCGCGGGTCATTCGTATGCGTTTTTGCGCCACGATCCGCAGGCCTGACTTTTCGATCATCGCGTTGATGGCGCCGGTCACATTGCGGGCCGTGGCATCGGGCTTGATGATCGAAAACGTACGTTCGATCGCCATCAGATCGTCCTTTTGGGGAAATGCGAAAACGGAGCGGCTTATAGCTCGCACGCCTCAGGCCGGCAAGCGGACGAAGACGACGCATGAATGCACGCTGAACGCAGCCGCAATGACACATTCAGTTTGATAAATCGGCAATAAATTCCGGCCTCAGCAACCGTTCAGTCGCGGTTTCTATTGTGGGAGCGCATCGACCGATGGGGCGATCGATCCGATGAAACAGCACAATGTGCTGACACTCTTAAATCAAGGAGAAGTCCAATGCTGCGTAAGACGATCCTCGGCCTCGCCGCCGGCGCTGCGCTCGGCGCCGTTGCGCTCGCACCGAATGCTGCGTCGGCCGCTTGGGGTGGCCATGGCGGTTGGCACAACGGCTGGCATGGTGGATGGCATGCCGGTTGGCATCCCGGTTGGCGTCCTGGCTTTTTCCGGCCGGGAATTCGCGTTTTTGCCGGCCCGGTGTATGGAGGCTGCATGGTCCGGCGCTGGGTTTACACGCCCTACGGACCGGCGCTGCGCTGGGTCAATCGCTGCTATTAGAGCGCGATCCCGAAAAGCCTGCCCCGGAGTCGATCTGGGGCGAGCACCGGTTGACAGAAAGATCACACTCCAACAAGACGCGAGAGCGGCACGACGATCCAAAGATTAAGTCATGCCGCCCTCACGACTTGGTCACGAAAGACGGATTGGCGAACCGCCACAGGCCGGCAAGGGGAGCAATTGCCGGTCCGGCGCCGCGAACCAAAGCCGGTCGCCCGGTCTAGCTGCTCTGTTGCGGCGGCTTTTTCTTCGGCGGCCTTTTCTTTGCGGTTTGCGGCGGCGATGGCGGGTTATCCAATTCATTTATGTCCATGAGCCGGCCGCGCTCGAAGCGATAAATGCCGGGCCGCGGTCCACTCTGATATGTCAAGACCGCGGTGCGGTCGCCGTCAGGGCTCCGGCCGATTTGGATCGAAGAAGGCTGGCCAACACGATCGACGATATCGCACTCACTCATACCCAACGCCACGCCTCCGCCGAGCAAGGGATCGGCGCTGGTCGCGACCGCCGGCGTGGCGTTCGGATTGATCGGCGCCCCCGGGTTGGTCGGCGGAGGCTGCATTTGCGGCGACATTGGTCGCGGCGGGCAAGCGCCGTTTGGTTGAATGAGATCGTTCGCAGTGATTGGCTTCTGTTTCGTTTCCTGGAGTTCGGAGTAGGTGTAGCCACCTTCGCGCCCGAACAGGTCGAGGGGCTTTTGAAACCACGGACCGGTATCGAATGCACCGGTCTCGCCACAGCCGGAAAGCGCAACGGCAGCCAACAACACCGCCAACGCGCCGCAACGATTTGACACTGCGTACACCCGCGCGTCCCCTAAGCCAGACCGGCCACGACCGAAGCAAGCGCCAGTTTGTGTTGCGATCATGGCGTCTCGGTTCAGGCTATGCCACCGCATCCTGCGGCTTCCGCCACAAATCCATAAGCCGGCACGCGAATTGCGTAAAGATGAAAAACTACGAGAGAACATGGAGTTGCGAGCTCAAGTCGCTCCGGGGCCGACGACGTTTTGTGATCGCGATCACGGAATTTATAGCATCCCCGTGCCACAATCCGACTGGTATCCGCATGTGCTGACTGGGGCAGTCCCGGCCGGTCCGTCCAACTCATGGTGATTTCTCATGCAACTGCAATTCGTCGGCTGCGGCGATGCCTTCGGCTCAGGCGGACGATTCAACACGTGCTTTCACCTCGTCGGAAAGGAGATCAACGCTCTCATCGATTGCGGCGCCACGTCCCTGGTTGCCATGAACAAGCTGGCCATCAGCCGCAATCACATCAACACGATCTTCATCTCCCACTTCCACGCCGATCATGTTGGCGGACTGCCGTTCTTGGTTCTCGAGGCGAACTATGTGCTCAAGCGGGAGCAGCCGCTGACCGTTGCCGGCCCCCCCGGGCTCAAATCGTACTATTCGGGCCTGCTCGAAATGCTGTACCCGGGCACAAAGTCGATGGACCTGCGGTTTCCACTGACGCTGCGGGAACTGCCGATCGGCAGTCGCAGCGAAATCGGCCATGTGCGGGTGACGCCATTCCACGTCCAGCACGACGACCGCGGCGGACCCTGCCTCGGTTACCGGTTCGAGGCTGAAGGCAAGGTGATCGCGTTTTCCGGCGATACCGAATGGACGGATACACTCATCGACCTCGGACGCGAGGCCGATCTGTTCATCTGCGAGGCCTATACGCGAGACAAGCCGATCAAGACTCACATGGCTCTGACGGCGCTCGAGCGCCACATCGGGCGAATCAGGCCGAAGCGCCTGATGCTGACTCATATGAGCGACGATATGCTGGCGCGCCGCGCCGAGATTCCGTTCGATTCAGCCGAGGACGGCATGATCGTCGAACTATAGAGACGGCCGAAGCGCCCAAGCGCGGCGTGATCGGCGAAGATGCACACGTGCTTGCGCAGGCCGCCCTGATCGCCAAGCACGTAACTGCGAACGTGCGGCTGAATCGCGAGCAAATTTGCCAGCGCCTCGCCGACGGTTACGCCGGCGGCGGCAATCGGACCGCCGGGACCAAGATTTCGCAGATGGCTGATGAATGAACTTCGGCCATGGCCGTATCCCAACATACGATTGCGGCCGTCACGCGCCCAGCGCCGCCTCAATCGCGGCAAGCGCGGCATCGGCCTTGGAGCCGTCGGGGCCGCCGGCCTGCGCCATGTCAGGCCGTCCGCCACCGCCCTTGCCGCCGAGCGCCTCGGCGGCCTTGCGCACCAGGTCGACGGCATTGAAACGCGACACCAGATCGTTGGTGACGCCGACGACGATTCCCGCCTTGCCATCGCCGGTGACGGCGACGATGGCGACGACGCCGGAACCGACCTTTTTCTTGCCCTCGTCGGCGAGGCTGCGCAGATCTTTCAGCTCGATGCCTTCTACCGCGCGTGCCATCAGCTTCACGTCGCCGACAATGCGCACGCCGTCGGCAGGATCGCCCGCGGCAGCGCCGCCGCCCATGGCGAGCTTTTTCTTCGCGTCCGACAGCTCGCGTTCGAGCTTTTTGCGGTCCTCGATGACCGCTGTCGCGCGCGACGCGAACTCGCCGACCGGCACCTTCAACTCGGCCGCGATTGCGCGAACATTCTTTCTGAACTGATTGAGCTCTTGGCGAGCGGCGTTCCCGCTGAGCGCCTCTATACGCCTGACGCCTGAAGCGACTCCGGCCTCGCTCACCACCGAGATGAGGCCGATGTCGCCGGTGCGCTGCACATGCGTGCCGCCACACAGCTCGACCGACCAGCCCATCGTGTTGCCGCCACCTTCCCCCATCGCAACGACGCGCACTTCATCGCCATACTTCTCGCCGAACAGTGCGCGCGCGCCGGAGGCGATGGCGTCGTCGCGGCTTAGCAACCGCGTCACCACCGGCGCGTTTTGCAACACGATGCCGTTGGCAATATCCTCGACGCGCTCGATTTCTTCGGCGCTCATCGGCTTTGGATGCGAAAAATCGAAGCGCAGCCGATCCGGCGCGACCAGCGAACCTTTCTGCGCCACGTGATCGCCAAGCACCTGGCGCAACGCCTCATGCAGCAGATGCGTTGCCGAGTGATTTTTTCTGATGGCGCCACGCCGTCCGTGATCGACCTCGAGCGCGAGCGCAGTACCAGGCTTGAGCGCGCCTTGCTCGACGGTGCCGATATGAACGAAAACGTCGCCGGCATGCTTCTGCGTATCGGTGACGGCGAAGCGCACGCCCTCCCCGCTGAGGACGCCGGTGTCGCCAACTTGGCCGCCGGATTCGCCGTAGAACGGCGTTTGATTGAGAACGACCGCGCCGCTTTCGCCCTTGTTGAGGACAGGCACTTCCTTGCCGTCGCGTATCAGCGCGGCGGCGACGCCCTCGGCGTTCTCGGTCTCGTAGCCGAGGAATTCGGTCCCGCCGAGCTTTTCGCGCAGCGCGAACCATATCGCCTCGTCCGCCGCCTCGCCGGATCCCGCCCAGGATGCGCGCGCCTTGGCGCGCTGCCGCTCCATCGCATCGGTGAAAGCGGCGATGTCGACGCCGATGCCGCGCGGCCGCAGCGCGTCCTGCGTGAGATCAAGCGGAAAGCCGTAGGTGTCGTAAAGCGCAAATGCCGTGACGCCATCGAACATGTCGCCCTTCTTGAGCGATTTGCTCGCCTCGTCGAGGATGGCGAGGCCGCGCTCCAGCGTGCGGCGGAACCGGGTTTCCTCAAGCTTGAGCGTCTCGGTGATCAGCGCCTCGGCGCGATGCAGTTCCGGATAAGCCTGCCCCATCTCGCGCACCAGGATCGGCACGAGCTTCCACATCAGCGGTTCTTTGGCGCCGAGAAGCTCGGCGTGCCGCATGCCGCGGCGCATGATGCGGCGGAGCACGTAGCCGCGGCCGTCGTTCGACGGCAGCACCCCGTCCGCGATGAGAAATGACGACGCGCGCAAATGATCGGCGATGACGCGGTGCGAGGCCTTACGCTGGCCTTCCGGATCGACGTGGGTCAGATCGGCGATGGCTTCGATCAACGCGCCGAACAGGTCGATCTTGTAGTCGTCGTGCGTGCCCTGCAGCACCGCCGCCATGCGTTCAATGCCCATGCCGGTGTCGATCGACGGTCGCGGCAGATCAAGTCGCTTGCCGCCGGCAAGCTGCTCGTACTGCATGAATACGAGATTCCAGATTTCGACGAAGCGGTCGCCGTCGGCGTCCGCGCTGCCGGGCGGGCCACCGGGAATGTGCGGGCCGTGATCGTAGAAAATCTCAGCGCACGGTCCACAGGGTCCGGTCTCGCCCATGCTCCAAAAATTGTCGGAGCCGGCGATCCGGCCGATCCTGCTGTCCGGCAGTCCAGCGATCTTTTTCCATAGCCGGAACGCTTCATCATCGTCGACATAGACCGTGACCCACAGGCGCTCGGCCGGAACGCCGTACTCTTTGGTGATCAGGTTCCAGGCCAGCTCGATCGCGCGTTCCTTGAAATAATCGCCGAACGAGAAGTTGCCGAGCATCTCGAAGAAGGTGTGGTGACGCGCGGTATAGCCGACATTGTCAAGGTCGTTGTGCTTGCCGCCCGCGCGCACGCATTTCTGCGCCGTCGTGGCGCGCACGTAAGGACGCTTCTCCAGGCCGGTGAAGATGTTCTTGAACTGCACCATGCCGGCATTGGTGAACATCAGCGTCGGGTCGTTGCGCGGCACGAGCGGCGAGGACGGCACGACCTCGTGGCCCTCGCGTGCGAAAAAGCCGAGGAAGCTCGACCTGATATCGTTGACGCCGCTCATATTGGTGTAACTCTCTAGCGGGACAGGGCTTTCCTGTCCAGAAAGGGCGCAATTGCAGGAGCCGCGCAAAGCATATATGCGCTGCTTCCGCGACCCGCCGCCGAGAAAGCAAAATGAACGACCAAACCGTCCCGGCCCTGAGCACGTTCGCCGAGCGCCTGCGGGCGGGCCGGTTCGTCTTGACCGCCGAAATCGCCCCGCCGGTCTCCTGCGACGCGCAGGATCTTCGGCGCAAAGCCGCGCTGCTCAAGGGGCTCGCCGATGCCGTGAACGTCACCGACGGCGCCAGCGCTCGCGCGCATATGGGCGCGCTTGCCGCCGCCTCGATCCTGCTCGGCATGGGCATCGAGCCGATTTTGCAAATCACCTGCCGGGACAAGAACCGCATCGCGCTCCAGGGCGAGATGATGGGCGCCGCGGCGCTCGGCATCCGCAACCTGCTCCTTCTCACCGGCGACGACCCGAAAGCCGGCGACCAGCCCGACACCAAGCCGGTGTTCGACATCGACTCGAAGACGCTGATCGAGACCGCACGACGGCTGCGCGACGAAGCAACATTGCCGACCGGCAGCAAGGTCGCGGGCAAGGCCTCGTTCTTCCTCGGCGCCGCCGATGTGCCGATCGATCCTCCCGCAGGCTGGCAACCGAATGCGCTCGCTGCCAAAGTCAAAGCCGGCGCGCAATTCGTGCAGACGCAATTTTGCATGGATGCCGCAATCGTGCGCCGCTATGTCGGCGCGCTCGAACGCGCCGGCCTGACGCGGCAGCTCGCCATCCTCATCGGCATCACCCCGCTGCGCTCGGCGAAATCGGCGGCGTGGATGAAACGCCATCTTTACGGCACGATCATTCCCGACGCATTGGTCGAACGGTTGGAGAAGGCCGCCGATCCGGCGCACGACGGCGTGCACATCTGCGTCGATTTGATCGCGGAGCTTTCGCGCATTCCCGGCGTCGCCGGCGTTCACATCATGGCGCCGGGCAATGACGCGGCGATACCGGACGTGATCAGAGCGGTAAGAGGCCGCTCGTAGCGGATCGGCACCGCGAGGAAATCGGAACTGACCTCGCCATTTGTCTCCCCTCACCCGGCTCGCAGCTTCAGCGCGCCGGCTCCTCCACAGTGCGAATGTCGATCTCGGACGTCAGCGTGCGGTGCACCGGACATTTGTCGGCGATCTCGAGGAGCCGCTTGCGCTGCTCCGCCGTGAGATCGCCTTCCAGCGTGATCGCGCGATCGATGCGGTCGAGCATTCCTTCCTTGGTTTCGCATTCCGCGCAATCGCTGGCGTAAACCCGGCTGTGGCGCAGCCGCACTTGGACTCGCCTCAAGGGTAGCTGCTTGTGATCGGCGTAGAGCCGCAGCGTCATCGACGTGCAGGCGCCGAGTGCGGCCAGCAAAAGATCGTAAGGACCCGGACCGCTGTCGAGCCCGCCGGCCTTCACCGGCTCGTCCGCGACCAGGCGATGGCCGCCGGAAATGATTTGCTGCTGAAATTTCCCGAGTCGCGTCTCGCGCACGACGACGGTGCCGGGCGCAGTGTCCGCGGCATTGTTGAGATCGATCGATTCGGCCGGCATCGGAGCCTCCTGGTTTCCCGCCAAGATACGCTTTTTCGGAGCCGCAAAAGACAAAGAAGGGCCGCCCTCGCGGGCGGCCCTTCCATTGTCAGGCCGTGGCCCGGTTGCGTAGGCGATGTTTCGCCTTACGCGCGTGAGCCCGATGGTGGATTAGACCATTTAGGCGAGGACCTCGGCAGAGGCGAGGATCCAGTTCACGAATGCCGGCGACCGCGGCGATAGACAATGAGACACTGGATCACCTCCTTTCAGTTGTTGACGAAGGCCCCCAATATAGCCCCGCCGACGCGATTCGGAAGACGGCTTTGCGTCACAGGTCACCACATCGCGGCGGCCGGGTGGCCCCGGGGGGCAAAGCCGAATTTTTCAGCGGACGTTGAATTGCTTCGGCGCAAGATTCCGAACCGTCATGGCTACCGAAACCGTTCAGTATATGCGTTACAGATTCGCTGTATCATTGCACTGTAGTGCAGTGGGTCACCGACCCTGAGTGCCGGTGGCACACGAGCGACGGTAGCGGGCCTATGCAACTGACCGTATTTGTTCTGGACATCCACGTACTGAGGTTTGCCTCGGAGAAAATTCAAATTATCGTGCTCGACGACTACGACGCCTAAGGCTTCCAAACCGTCAGAATCGGACGCACCACTCCTAAGATGGATTGATCGAAATATATCAATTGTCTCTTTTACGACTTGGTACGTGGGCTTGCCTTTCTGACCGTGCCGGGTAATGGGCTCACGATTTCGAGCTTCCAAATTCAGCGGCGAAAGAAATAGCTCTGCCGCATTTATTACAAGGAATGCTGCGGCGATGGTTTTTGGGTCGTATTGCCTCGCATAGCTGTGAAATGCGTTGAAATCCCGGAGTCGGTTCTTTCGAGCCTTGCCATGCTCGGTCCAAATAGACTTTAGCTCAATCGCGATCTGGATTAGCGCGGGCGCCGTCAAGCGGATAAGGTCGCCACTGTCGGGGGGCTTCGGAGGACCCGCCGGCGTTCCCAACGCAATATCAATAACCCAGTCGTTGTGCCCCACCTGTTGATGATGGCGAAGCTTGCCGACAAGCTGTCCGCTTGCCGCTCGTTGAGCCAGGATGGGACAAGATGCCAGAAGATCCCGGATTATTACTAGCGACTGCGTGTCACTGTGCTTGGAAGTGCGAGGATGATAAGCTGTCGCTGCGACTTCGGCGACTATCACCTCCTCTATCGACCCTGTCTGCTCCACGCGATTCCAGTGTTTTCGGAATGAATACTAGATTGTTTCATACACCATTTGACGTAAATGAGCACCGTGGCGAACCGGCTTCCTAAGCTCAGCCTTCAACCGATTAACGGTCGCGTTTACGTACGTAATTTCAACGTCTGAGGATAAGGAATTCCGACCGGATTTACACGCCGCAATTGCGGTCGATCCCGAACCGCAGAATGGGTCAAGCACTGTATCCCCGGCAAAGCTGAACATTCGAATCAGTCGTTCGGCGAGAGCCTCTGGAAACGGCGCCGGATGTCCATTTTTCAGACTTGCACCTCGAATGTCATCCCAAAAGGGCCTCTGCCAGGCATCCATCTCCTCTTTCTGCAGCATGGAGAGCGCCTTTTGCAGCATTGACGTTGAGCGGTAAGCGCCGGGCTTCCGCAGCATCAGCACATGTTCAAAATCATTCTTGATGACGGCGCCCGGCTGATAAGGCTTGCCATAGTATCCGGACGAGCCACCGCCAGCTTCGTTCGTACGATTACCGATCTTGAACCAAAGTATCGGCGTTAGGGAATCAAGCCCAACCGATCTTGCTCTAACCATAATATCCGCTGGCAACGGCAAAATGCGGTGCCTGCCGTCTTTTCGGCGCGGCACCAAAATATCGCCGACGACGCAGCATGCACGGCCTCCGGGGACGAGCACCCTATTCCATTCGCGAACGCACTTCGTCATTTCGTTCAAGAACGCATCATAATCCTCAAGTCGCGCGAGCTGCTTGCCGGCGGCGTCCGATTCGTATGGCTTGATGTTGAAATAAGGCGGTGACGTAACGATTAGGTGCACACTGTCGGAATCAACATGGTCTATTTCACGCGCATCCGAGCAACGAACAACGTGCGACGTCTTGTTGAAATCGCCCGGCCACGGATTTTCACGCCACCATCTGTTCGCGGCAAGAAGCACCTCGACCGAACCACGTTCGTTATCTTTTTCTGGAAGCTCAGGTCTCCGGCGCGGGATATTAACTTTGACCGCGGGGCTGGTAACGATAAGCTTGAGCTGCGCGGTTTTCCCCATGGTCCATCCCCAAAGCGATTCGCCAGAATCGCAATCTGACGATATACCATGTTCACTAAATGTTCTATAGCTTTACCCATCTTGAATTCCCTGGGTTTGCCCAGGAATTTTCACCTCCCCAATTCCCGCATCGCCGCGTCGAGTCCTCCGAGCGTCAGCGGGTACATGCGCCCGCCGAAAAGCTGACGCATCAGGCGGATGGAGGCCGTGGCGTCCCATTCGCGCTCGGCCACCGGATTGAGCCAGACGCAGGACGGATAGGTGGCGCAAACGCGCTCCATCCACACGCGCCCGGGCTCGTCATTGAAGTGCTCGACCGAGCCGCCCGGGGCGACGATCTCGTAAGGGCTCATGGCGGCGTCACCGACGAAGATCACCTTGTAGTCGTGCGGATAGGTGTGCAGCACCTCCCAGGTGGGCGTGGTTTCAGTCCAGCGCCGCGCGTTCTCGCGCCATACTTTCTCGTAGAGGCAGTTGTGGAAGTACAGATGCACCATGTGCTTGAACTCGGCGCGCGCGGCAGAGAACAATTCCTCGGTCGCCTTGACGTGCCATTCCATCGAGCCGCCGACGTCGAAAAACAGCAGCACTTTTATCGTGTTGTGCCGCTCCGGCCGCATCAGAATGTCGAGATAGCCCCGGTGCGCGGTGCCCTTGATGGTGCCGTCGAGATCGAGTTCGTCCGGCGTGCCGGTGCGGGCGAATTTGCGCAACCGCCGCAGCGCGAGCTTGATGTTGCGGGTGCCGAGTTCGACGTCGTCCGCAAGATCCTTGAACTCCCGCTTGTCCCACACCTTGACGGCGCGGAAGTTGCGGTTCTTGTCCTGGCCGATGCGCACGCCTTCGGGGTTATAGCCATAAGCGCCGAACGGCGACGTGCCGGCGGTACCGATCCATTTCTTACCGCCTTGGTGACGGCCCTTTTGTTCGGCGAGCCGCTGGCGCAAAACTTCAAGAAGCTTTTCGAGACCACCCATCGCCTCGATCTGTTTCTTTTCCTCATCGGTGAGGTATTTTTCCGTCAGCTTTTTCAGCCACTCGACCGGAATCTCCACGGCCAGCGCCTGCTCCACTAGGTCGAGGCCCTTGAACACGTGGCCGAACACGCGATCGAACTTGTCGAGGTTGCGCTCGTCCTTCACCAGCGCCGCGCGCGATAGGTAGTAGAAATCCTCGACACGGCGGCCGGCAATATCCTCTTCCATCGCCTCCATGAGCGTGAGGTATTCGCGCAGCGTCACCGGGACGCCGGCCGCCTTGAGCTCGTGGAAGAAGGTCGCGAACATCGCCGCATTGTAGCCC
>JASHQI010000113.1 GCA_030037645.1 Xanthobacteraceae bacterium | reverse complement strand
GCATGCAATGGCCCGGAGCGGTAACGGCGACATGGCGTGATGCGCCTTCTGCAGCATCGAGACAATCTATACAAATCGAGCGCTCAATTCCTGTAACATTGCTAGACCATGATCCGATCAAACTGAATCGGATCATGGTCTGAATCGTCATTGCGAGCGAAGCGAAGCAATCCAGTGCCGAATATTCCGATTTCTGGATTGCTTCGTCGCCCCTTTTGTGGCTCCTCGCAATGACGATGCTGATCCACTTGATCGGGAAATGCTCATGGCATCGATCGAAGCCGACGAAGCCGCGCGTGGCGCCGCGGTCGATTTCGCGCGCCGGCTCGTGCCGTTCTGGCAGGCGGCGCTCGGGACCGAGCTGATCGGCGCCTATCTCATCGGCAGCCTGGCCCATGGCGGCTTCAACCGCCGCTACAGCGATGTCGACGCGGCCTTGGTCACGGAGATCGGACTTTCCGCGGCGATCATCGAAAAGCTGCGCGGCCAGGCGGCGGCTCTATCGGCCGAATGGGGTCCTAAAATTTCGGTGTTCTGGGCCGACCGGCAATTTTCCGTCGGCCGATTTCCGCCGCTCGACCGCATCGATTATCTGGACCGTCCGGTCGTATTGATGGAGCGTGAACGCGTGCAGCCGGCACGGCCGACGCTGCAAGAGATCCGGCGCTATCTGTGCGGCGCGCCGTTTGCGAACTGGGCAGATCGGGCCCGCCAGTTTGCGGCCGCCACAGTGCTGGAGCCGAAGGATCGCAAGGCCTATTTGCGCGCGCTGCTTTATCCGGCGCGATTCTGTTACAGCTACCTCACCGGCAAAATGACCTCGAACGACGACGCGGTGGCGTTTCTGCACGAGCAATGTCCGGCGCGGCTCGACGTGACCTCGATCGAACGCGCGTTGCAGTGCCGCCGCGCCGCCGCCGATCCGGATGCGTTATTTCCGCTGCGGACGATTCTACCGTCGCAAGTCGATGCCTGCGCCGCGCTGTTCGCCGCTCACCCGGCATAGTGAGGGCGCAGGCTCATTAACGCGAAGCCATGTTCGCTTTCGGGACGATCGATCGAAAAGGCGCAGAACTGCGGTTCACTTCATCTTCCGACCCGGGCGCAAAAGGTCGAGACACCCTAGTGGAGCGGATTTGACATTCGCCACCCGCAGCCGCGAACTCGCGAAGCGAATGTCAAATCCAAAGCTCCACTAGCACTGATAGTTGCTAGTGGTCCTTTGATTCCAACATTCGCACAAGAGCCTGCCGAACTGGGATGCGAATGTTAGAATCGGACCACTCGTGGAGCGGATTTGACGTTCGCTAGCCGCAGCCGCGAACTCGCGAAGCGAATGTCAAATCCAAAGCTCCACTGGCACTGATAGTTGCTAGTGGTCCTTTGATTCCAACATTCGCACAAGAGCCTGCCGAACTGGGAGGCGAATGTTGGAATCGGACCACTCGTGGAGCGGATTTGACGTTCGCTAGCCGCAGCCGCGAACTCGTGAAGCGAATGTCAAATCCAAAGCTCCACTGGCACTGATAGTTGCTGGTGGTCCTTTGATTCCAACATTCGCACAAGAGCCTGCCGAACTGGGAGGCGAATGTTGGAATCGGACCACTAGAGCCAATTGACGGGGCCGAGGAAATCCCGCTTTCCGAGCACCACGCCGCGATGACGTAGGATGTCGTACGCCGTCGTCACAAAGAAGAAGAAATTCGGCAACGCGAACTGTTGCAGATAGTCGTTACCTTTCAATTTTCGGGCATTGCCTCCGCCGGTCCAGGCGATGACTTTGTTTTCCGAGCCGTCGACCTGTTCGCGAGTGAGTGACTTCACGAAGCCCAGGGCGGTTTCGACGCGAGTTTTGGCGGCGGCGAAGCTGGTATCGTCCACAGCCGGCAGCGCGGGGGGATTAGCGCCAGCGAGGCGGCCGCCGGTGTTCATGGCGAAATCTGCTGCCTGACGGATCTGACGGGCGAGGCAGAACATGTCGGGATACAGCCGGTCCTGCAGCAGAGCCGATTCCTCAATCTTGTTGGCGGCACAATGCGCGGCGGCTTTGTCGATAATGCCGCCTAGTGCACCAAGCTGCTGGGCGCAGGGGGTGACGGCGGCGTCGTACAGCGAATACGCCATTTTAGTTTCTCCTCGGCTGGTATTTATCCCAGAGACCATAAGGAAGCTGGGTTGGCTTGCCAACAGTTTACCGAGGCTGCAATGCCGGAGGGCAACGAGCCCACGTCAGGGTCTTGAGGTCGGGAGGAAGCCGCGCCTCACTGGCCGTTCATGACCGGCAATCGCTCGATGGCCCGGAAACCCGCCCGCGTGCGCCAGCGAATGCGCCACTCCTCCGTCGCCAGCGTGAGCTTCGGCCAACGCTCCAACAAGGCTTGCAACGCGCACTTGCCTTCCATACGCGCGAGCTGGTGGCCCAGGCAAAAATGAATCCCGGCCCCGAACGCGACGTGCCGGTTCGGCCGTCTCGCGAGATCGAGCTTTTCCGGATGTTCGTTCGCTTGCGGATCGAAATTTGCGGCGGCCAGCATGGGCATGATTTTTTCGCCCTTCTTCAACCGGACGCCGCCGAGTTCCACATCCTCGCGCACGAAGCGCGGCTTGGGAAACTGCACCGGGGAAACGAACCGTAGAAATTCCTCGACCGCGAGGTCGGCGCGACCCCAATCCTGTCCCAGCCAACGACGTAGTCCGGGATTGCGCAGCAGCTCGTAAACGGATCCGCTAATGAGATGCGTCGTGGTTTCGTGACCGGCGATCAACAGCAGGAACAACATCGCCACCATCTCGTCGCGGCTGATGCGTCCGCCTTCCTTTTCGACGCGCACAAGCTCGGCGATCAGTCCTGCGCCACCCTCCGCGCGCGCGGCCTCCAGTCGCTCCGCCATGTAGCGCTTCATGGCGAAAATCTTCGGAACGACGCCGGGTAAGCTAAAGGGGCCCGCAAAACGCGTGAGACTGCCGGCCCAGGCGGTAAATTTCGCCCGGTCGGCAAGCGGCAGCCCAAGAAGCTCGCAGATCACCGAAAGCGGCAGCGTGCGCGCATAGCGGTCGACGAGATCGGTGGGACTTCCTTCGGCAAACAGCCCGTCGGCCAGCTCGCCGGCGATCGCCAGAATGCGAGGCTCCATGTCGAGAACGGCGCGGCGGCGGAACGCTTCGTCGACGATGCCTCGCAAGCGGGTATGGTCCGGTTCGTCGTTCGTCAGCATGTTGTTGGCGAACGTGCGCACGATGTTCGGCATCCACCACTGAATTCCGGCGACGCCGCCGTCGTCCTTGCGAAGCGTGAACGTCCGGCTGTCCCTCAACACCCGGTTCGCCAGGTCCTGTGTCGTGGTCGTCCAGACCGTCCCGACGATCGGGAAGCGAATCTCGACGACCGGTCCCGCCGCCCTCAGCTTCTCGATCCCCGCGGCGGGGTTGCGGAAGTACTCCTGACTGGTGAAATCCACGTGGAGCGTCATGGTCGATCCCTGGAGGCGGCGCC
>JASHQI010000112.1 GCA_030037645.1 Xanthobacteraceae bacterium | reverse complement strand
GAGCGAGCCGGCGGTTTTGCCGTTCGATTACTTGACCGCACCGCCGGTGATGCCGCTGATGAACCTATCGAGGAAAAGATTGTAGGCGATCGCCACCGGGATGCTGGCGATCAGCGCCCCCGCCATGAGCTCGCCCCAATAGTAGACGTCGCCGCGCACGAGGTCGGTCACCACGCCCAGAGTCACCGGCTTTTGGTCGGAGGAGGAAATGAACGTCAGCGCATAGACGAATTCCTGCAAGGTCAGGGTGAACGTGAATATCACCACGGTCAGAATCGCCGGCAGCGACAAGGGAACCGTCATCCTCATGAAGGCGCCGAACAGGCTGCAGCCGTCGACGATCGCCGCCTCCTCGATCTCCGGCGGCATGGCCTTGAAGAAGCCCATCAGCAGCCAGGTACAGAACGGGATGGTGAAGGTCGGATAGACCAGCACCAGCGACCACATCGAATTCTGCAATCCGAGATCGGCGACGATGCGCGACAGCGGCAGGAACAACAGGCTCGGCGGCACCAGGTAGGTCAGGAAAATACCGATGCCGAGCGCCTCGCCGTTGCGGCCGCCCATTCGCGCCAGACTGTAGCCGGCCGGTATCGCGGTGACCAGCGTGATGGCGGTGACGCAGACGCCGATAATGAATGAGTTCAACAGCCAACGCCCGAACAGTGTCTGCTCAAAGAGATAGCGGAAATGCTCGAGCGTGGGCATCTCCGTGAACCAGAAAGGAATATTGGTGACGTCGTAAAGATCGCTGTTTGTTTTCAGCGAAGTGATCAGCATCCAATAGAACGGGAAGGCGCAGACAAAGACAAAGAATGCGACTGCAATGTAGAACGCCGTTTCGCGCCCGGTTATCGCCAAGATGCGCCGCATGTCAGATCTCCCGTCGCCGGATGAAGCGCAACATGCCGATCACCACGACAAGCAGCACCGGCAGCATGAACAGGGAGATGGCGGCGCCCTGCGCCACATCGCCGGAAACGATGCCGACCTGAAAGCCTTCGAAGCCCAGGACGGAGGTTGCCTCGCCAGGCCCGCCCTTGGTCAAAAGGAAAACGATGGAGAGGTCGGTGAACGTAAAGACGATGCCGAAAATCAGGCCGATGGCCACGATCGGGAGGATCATCGGCAGGATGATCTGGTAATTGCGGCGCCAGAAGCCGGCGCCGTCAACCGTCGCCGCATCGATCACATCCTGCGGTACGGCGGTGATGCCGGCGAGAAAGATGACGATGGCAAACGGAAAGAAACGCCAGGCATTGACGATGATGATGCAGAGCATCGCCAGAGACGGGGTGCCGAGCCAGTTCGGCGCGTTCTCGCGGGTCACGATGCCGAACGCGATCAACGTCCAATTGATGACGCTGTAAAGCGAATCGAACATCCACTGCCAGGCGATCGTGGCAAGCGCGATCGGCACCACCCACGGCAATATGATCAGCGCCCTGACGATCCTGCGCCCGGGGAACGGGCGCAACAGCAACAGCGCCCCGAACTTGCCCATGATGAGGCCGAGCAATTGCGATCCAAACGTGAAAAGGAACGTATTGCCCAGCGTTTCGAGAAAGACGGGATTGCGGACGATTTGTTCGAAATTGCCGAGGCCGACGAAGCGCCAACTGGGATCATAGAGCGTGTAGGCGCTGACCGAATAATACAACGCGAGCAGGAAGGGCACACCAACCAGCAGCAGCACGTAAAGAATTGCCGGCGCGATAAAGATCGAGCCGAGCACCCCGCGCCGGTCGAGGACGAAGCGAAAGCGCGAAACCGGTCTGACGACAGGTTCGGCTGGAGCGGTAATTACGGCCATCGGCGAAATCTCTGTTAGTGGCGGCTTGTCCGCTTGCCGTCCTGGTCGAAATGACGCAGCGCGTGATCCCGGACAGCGAACGAATGCCATTCGCCTGGCCGGATCCATTCGTCGGCGACGTGAGCTGGAGGAAGCTTTGCTGTAATCACCTGCTTCTGATCGAAGCCCGACAGTGCGCCATAAACGATCCGCTCGGAGCCGAGATACTCGGAACGGTCGACCCGGAAATTGAACTCCGTGAATGCCGCGTCTTTGATCATGTCCTTGGGCAAGAAATTCTCCGGGCGAAACCCGAGATAGCCGCCATTGCGCGCGACGATATTCATCGGCGGGGTGCCGACGAAGGTGGCGACGAAGCGGTCGGCGGGGTCGTCGTAAATTTCCGACGGCGTGCCTATCTGCCGAACCTGCCCATGATCGATGACGGCGATACGGTCGCCCATGCCCATCGCTTCGACCTGATCGTGGGTTACATAGATCGTGGTGACGCCCACCCGCTGCTGGAACTGCTTGATCTCCTGGCGCGCCGAAGCGCGCAATTTGGCGTCGAGGTTGGAGAGCGGCTCGTCGAGCAACAGCGCGGTTGGCTCGCGCACCAGCGCGCGCGCCAGCGCAACGCGCTGGCGCTCGCCGCCCGAAAGTTGACGCGGCCGGCGATCGAGCAGATGCCCGATGCCGAACAGCTGCGATGCCCACGCCACCTTCTTTTCGATTTCCGCCGTCGGCACGCGCTGCGTGCGCAGTGGAAAAGCGATGTTCTTGCGCACTGTGTAATGCGGATAGAGGCCGTAGCTCTGAAACATCATCGCCACGCCGCGGGCGCGCGGCGGAATGTCGTTGACAATATTGCCGCCGATCAAGAGGTCGCCGCTCGTCTGCTGCTCGAGGCCGCAAATGATGCGCAAAAATGTCGTCTTGCCGCAGCCCGACGGTCCGAGCAGAACCATGAACTCGCCGTCCGGCACCGTCAGGCTGATGCCGTCGACGGCGCGAACGTCATCAAATTTCTTGACGATGTCTCGGGTCGATACCGCAGCCATTGAACCTCCCAGAATTCAGCATCGCACATCCGCTCCCCAGGCGTTGGATTGAATCACCATCCACGCCCGCGAAGCGGGGAAGAGAGACCATGCGGAGCATGGCGAATGGGGCGTGGCGCGCCTCGCGCATCCATTTGCCCCCTCCACCGCGCGTCGCGGGGTCCCCCTCTTACCGGACCGCACGTGAGTATGTGCGGTCCGGTCCGCCGGCGATCAGGTCCGTTGCTGCCATTTCTTGAAGATAGCTTCGGACAGCTGCGTCGCCAGCTTGACGGAGTCTTCGGCGGACGCCTGACCCGTCGCCGTCTTCGACATCATGTCGCAAAGGATAAACTCGTTGTAGATCTCGTCGATCGCAGGCGTAGCCGGCCCGGGATAGCCGGGGGCGGCGCACCATTCGTCGGACGTCTGCAGAACCGACAACTTGTCGGGTGGGTTCGATGTCGGATCGTTCGACAGGATCGGCATCGGCTTGGGCACGATGTTGGCAAAACAAGGATTGTTGTATCCCTCGCTCGCCTTGAAGGCTTCGGGCCAGTGGTCGGCGTAGTACTTGAGGAATTCGAGCGCCCCCTCCTTGTTCTTGGCAAAGTCCCAGATGCCGTAGAACCCTGCCGCAGCGCCCATGATCTGGGCGGCCGGACCCTTCGGAGGCTTTAATACGAAAATATCGTCAGCCATTTTTTTGTTGACTTGCTGCGCGGTCCGATAAGCCGAGATCGGATTGAGGATCAGCGAGGACACTCCGGAATCGAGGTATCGGTTGTTGCTGGAGTCGTCCCAGGAAAGAACCTCCGAGGTCATCGCTTCCTTGTAGAGGGCGGCGACGAACTTTACTGCCTCGATCGACTCTTTGCTGTTGAGCACGATGCGCTTGCCGTCCTTGTCCTGAACGGCGCCGCCATAACTCCACAACACGCCGCGCCAAGTCGTGTTCGGGTCGTTGCTGTGACCGAGCGAAATTCCGACCGGATGGCCTTTCGCTTTCAGCTTGGCGCCGCCGATCCGCACGTTGTCCCAGGTGTCCGGCTTCATGCCGATCTCGTCCCACATGCTCTTGCGATACATGGCTGGGTAGTTGATGTAGAAATCCGGGAACGCGGACCAGGTCTTTGTGTCCGCGTCATAGCCGATCTGTGTGCCGATAACGGTGGGCTTGCCGTATTTTTTGGCGGTGGACTCGACCAAGTCCGTAAGGTTGACGAGAAACTTGCGATAAAGATGAGCGCCGCTGGCGCCGCCGTTCCAACCAAAGATATCGTGCCCCGCTCGGGCTGACGCTTCGGCGGCCGCGCGCGCGGCGATGTCGTTCTCGCTGATGTGATCCACGGTGACCGCGATGTGGTTCTTGTCGCCCCAGTCCTTGGCGAACTTGTCGAACCATGTATCGTAAGCCGGAACAAAATGACTCCACTGCACGATCGATAGCGTCTTGCTTTGCGCCATCGCGCGCGACACGAACGGCGCCGAGATCGCCGGCGCCAAGCCGGCCGCGCCGGCGACGACGCCCGATGTTTTTAGAAAATCCCGTCGTGTGACGGAGCGAGTTTTCTTGTTTCCTCCCGATCGCATCGTACACCTCCTATTCGGTACGTTGATGCTGCTGTCATTGGCACTGCTGTGATTGCGTTGGCAGTTCCTCTCCGGCACTTGGCTGCGGGTTGATCGACGCGCCGGCTGGTCCGATCAACGTCAGTTTCCGTCCGATCGGCCGAAGGCTTTTTGCGCAAGTTTGCTCTGCAGCACGAGCCCCGCTTGCGTCGGGCACAGTCATCGAACGACGGGCTGACGGCAACGCCACCAAACACGGTGGCTTACGGCCAAAATGCCGGGCCCGCGCTATCCATTTGGATGGCGCATTATGGATACGCGTCAAACGCATGACAACGGCTAAAACCGCTCGAAACCACCACAGCGACAAACGGAAGCAGACGCTCGATCCCGGCGCAGAGGCGCTCAGGTTCCGACTTTCAGCTCGGCCACCAGCCCGCGCAGCGCCGCGATCGTGCTCAAGGCCGTGATCCGACCGGTGCGCGGGTTATCCGACGGCACATTCTCGATCGACATGGAAAAACGGGCCGAGTCGGCGTCGACCTCGATGCGATGCGTGTTGCGCTCGAGCGCCGGATCGGCCCAGATTTCGAGCCGCGTCTTGTCCGGCCCGACGCCGGCGAGGCTGAGGGCGGCGGCGACGTTGACATTGGCGGGAAAGCCGCGCGCGCCATCGCGCGCCGAGCCGTCGAAGACCTTAAGCGGGGCTTTGAGATTTTTGAGCGAAATGCGATGCTCGACCAGGTAAGGCGCGCCTTCAAGTCCGTTCGGCGGCTTGCGCGTGATCATGGTCACCGAATGGATGGTGCCTTCGGCGGCGGCGCGCATCGCATCGAGCCCGATCAGCGCGCCGGTCGGCACCAGGATGCGCGCGCCGGTCTGCTTGGCTTGCGCCACCAGATCCCAGTTTTCCAGAAGCTGGCCGACCGACAGCGGCATGAAAATCTTGCCGGTTTCGATCACCGCGCCGGCCACGCGGCGAAACATGACCGGCGGCAGGCATTCGACCACCAGATCGCAGGATTGCGCCAGCGCCTCGGCGGCAACGATCGGAATGGTCGTGCCAGCCGCCGGCAGGTTGCGTCGCGCCTTGTCTTGATCGCGCGCCGAGACGGCGCCGAGCACGAGACCCGGGATGCCGGTCTCGATCCGCCGCGCCACTTCGAGGCCGACGGCGCCGAGGCCGGCCAATCCCACCTTGATAGGCTCACGCGGCATTCATGATCTCCCATGTTCCCCTGCCCTAGTGGTCCGATTCCAACATTCGCATTCCGGCTCGGCAAGCTCTCATGCGAATGTTGGAATCAAAGGACCACTGGCAAATATAAGTGCTCGTGGAGCTTGGATTTGACATTCGCTTGACCGGTTCGCGGCTGGGCAGGTGGCGAATGTCAAATCCGCTCCACTAGTGGTCCGATTCCAACATTCGCATTCCGGCTCGGCAAGCTCTGATGCGAATGTTGGAATCAAAGGACCACTGGCAAATATAAGTGCTCGTGGAGCCTTGGATTTGACATTCGCTTGACCAGTTCGCGGCTGGGCAGGTGGCGAATGTCAAATCCGCTCCACCAGTGGTCCGATTCCAACATTCGCATTCCGGCTCGGCAAGCTCTCATGCGAATGTTGGAATCAAAGGACCACTGGCAAATATAAGTGCTAGTGGAGCCTTGGATTTGACATTCGCTTGATCGGTTCGCGGCTGGGCAGGTGGCGAATGTCAAATCCGCTCCACTAGTGGTCCGATTCCAACATTCGCATTCCGGCTCGGCAAGCTCTGATGCGAATGTTGGAATCAAAGGACCACT
>JASHQI010000111.1 GCA_030037645.1 Xanthobacteraceae bacterium | reverse complement strand
GCCGCCATCGCCGCGCCGGTCTGATGGTCCGCGGATTGCGGTGCGGCGCGAGATTGCCAGTGCGGCCGCCAAGCCGGCAAAGCCCGCGTTGCCGCAACTTGCATCGCTTACTCCATCACCGCCAGTCTCGAAGTCGTCCGGTTGGTTCCAGAAGCTGTTTGGCCGGCAGCCGGGGCACAACGAGTTGTCAGCCTTGGATACCGACGGCCACACCGCGGTTTATGATATCGAAGCGCATACCGTTTACATGCCCAATGGAACGGCGCTGGAGGCGCATTCGGGGCTTGGCGCTCACCGGGACGATCCTAGTTCCGTCCGTGAAAAGGCTCGCGGCCCGACACCCCCGAATGTCTACGATCTTGCGTTGCGTAGCGGTCTATTCCACGGCGTCCAGGCGATCCGGTTGAACCCGGTCAGCGACAGCAAGATGTTCGGTCGCGACGGCATCCTGGCCCATCCTTACATGCTCGGCCCCAGCGGCCAGTCGTTTGGATGCGTGTCCTTCAAGGATTACCCGGAGTTCCTGAGGGCTTTTGAAAGGGGCGACGTCGACCGGCTCGTCGTCGTGCCGTATCTTCAGACCAAGCCCTCGGACGATCAGGCTCGCAATGCAGATGACGGCCATTACACGATTAAGGATCTATAGGCACCGCGCCTTTGTTCCTCTCCCCATGCGATGAGCAAGGTCGAGACCGGGCGGTCTGTACCTCTAGCAGGCTGTTGAAAAAGTGAACGAGGTTCCCGGTTCGATTCGGTTTCGTTCACTTCTCGATTCGAATGCGTTCATGCTCAAACGGACTTTTTCAACAGCCTGCTAGAGCGCAATCGATTCAGGTTGAATCGATTCGGCGCGCTAGCATTTTGATGGAGCATGATCTTTTTCAGAAAACCGGTATCCACTTTTCCGAATCATGCTCTCGCAGAATCGAACAACGCCTTCACGCCTGGTCGCTTCGCTCACTTGATCTTTCCGCGCCCGGCGGGCGGAGACAAAAAGCCGAACCGCTCGCTCGGCGGTGCAATCTCGGTGACGAGATCCCGCACAAGCTTTTTGTTGGGCAGCGGCGTCAGCGTCATCTCACGCGGCTCGAGCCGGGCAGTGCAGGCGTAGACCGTTTCGCCGTCGATCTGGATCATGCACTCCTTGCAGGCGTTGGCGTTAATGCAGGAGAAGCGGATCGCCAAAGTGGGGTCCTTGTTGACGCGGATCCAGCGCAAGCCGTCGAGCACCGACTGGCCGGGCTCGAAGGGCACCTCAAAGCTTTGCCATTGCCCGGTGACACGCTCGGCGCCACGCCAGATTTTTAGTGTTGCCACGCCGCTCATGATGCCAATGCCGCAGCGGCCGCGGGAGCGCCCGAAAGGCATAAGGTTCCGTCGCGCAACGTGACGCGCTGATGCACCTGCCACTGCGGCAGGGCCTGCGGACAGTCCTCGCGCTGATGCGCGCCGCGGCTCTCGGTACGGTTGAGTGCGGATTCCACCACGGCGCGCGCAACCATCAGCATATTGCGCAGATCGAACCATTCCAGCCGCTGCAGATCGAAACCCGCCTTTTTCCCAGTCCCGCTTGCGGGCGGGAAACGGGGCGGCCGCTCGCCAAGCTCGCGCGCCAACGCCGCGATGTGGGCGAGCGCGCGTTGTAGCTTCGTCGCGGTCCGGAATGGCCCGGCATCGTCGGCCATGACCTGTTGCAGGCGCGCGATCGCGGCCGCTGTGTTGATGGCGGTGCCATCGTTGCCGGTTGCGCCGACGAGATCGAGTGCCGCGCCAGTATCTTGCACACGTGGCCGCGGCGGCGACGTCCTGCCGGCGCGTGCGGCGGCGCTGCGGCCGGCACGGCGGCCAAACACCAAGGCCTCGGTGATGGCGTTGCCCGACAGCCGGTTGGCGCCGTTGGCGCCGCCGACAACTTCGCCAGCGACGAACAAGCCGGGCACGCCCGCACTCATCGCGGCATCGGCCTTCACGCCGCCCATGTGGTAATGCGCAATCGGCGCCACTTCGACCGGCGTGCGGGTGAGATCGATGCAGTTTGCAGCCAACCGGTCGATGACCGGGCCGAACGCAGCGCGCAGCTCGGCCGGCGTGCGATGCTCGAATGAGAGATACGCGCCGCCGTGGGGCGAGGCACGTCCGGCCTCGACTTCCTTGAAGATCGCGTAAGTCGCAAGATCGCGCGTCAACACGTATTTGCCGTCTTCATCGGAGCCGTAACGAGAGGTGAACTCCTCGCCGCGACCGTTGAGGAGCCGGCCGCCGAGCTTATAGCGGAACGGATCCCACATGATCGGATCCATCCCGATCAGCCGTGGCGCGAGGTGCCCGATGGGGAAGAACTGGACGAACTCCATGTCGATGAGCGAGGCGCCGGCGCGCAATGCCAACGCATAGCCATCGCCGCCCATATTTGCCGAGGCGCTGTTGCGCCGATAGAGCCGGGTCAGCCCGCCGGTCGCCAGCACTGTCGCCTTGGCGACAATCACGACCGGAGCGCCGCTGCCGAGATGATAGGCGACGGCGCCGGTGATTTCGCCGTCGCTGGAGATCAGATCGACGATGCAGAGATCGCTGGCCTTGCGAATGTTCTGGTTGCGGGCGATCACCGTGCGCAGCGTCTTCGACACTGCCGGACCGGTATTGATGAAATCCACATAAACGCAGCGCGGCCGATCGTGGCCGGGCGCCGTGGTGGCGGTGATATGGCCGTCCTTGCGCGCCCAGCCGACGCCCCAAGCGTCGAGCTCGCGGATGCAATGCGGCGCTTCCTCGCAAAGGAGCTGCGCCAGGGATTCGTCGCACAGTCCGCGGCCGGCGGCGAGGGTATCTGTCAGATGATTTTGCCAAGTGTCCGGCGCTTCCTCGCCCAGCGCCACCGCGACCGTCATCTGCGCCATGACCGTGGCGCCGCCGCGCCCGATCAGGCTCCTGTCGGCAAGCAGGACCTGCGCAGCGCCGCGCGTCGCCTCGATCGCCGCATACATGCCCGCGGCGCCGGAGCCGATGACCAATACGTCGGTGTCGATGGTGATTGGCTCAACCGTCATGCGATCAAATGTAGTCGTCGGCGGGGTCATTGGCCAATGCAATGACCCGGAGCATGATCCGGCGTGCGGCCGGGGTTCGTTGCTAGGCCGGCAGCGGCTTGCCCTTGGTTTCCGGCAGGAACGGCGCAACGACGAAGCCCAGAATGTAAATGCAGGCAAACATCATTGCTGCGCGGCTGAAGCCGCCGAACTGCACGATCAACGCCCCGGCAAACAGCGGGCCGAGGAAGGCGACGAAACGCGGCGCGTTGAACGCAAAGGCGGTGCCGGTCGCACGCGAACGCGTCGGATAGAGTTCCGGCAACCATACCGGCATCCACGAATAGATGCCCAGCGTGAAGAAGCCGTTGACCAGCGCGGCCACCAGCAGCAGGTTGATATCATGCGTCCACAGATACAGGACCGGCGTCAATAGAAACGCGCCCGCGAAATACAGCATGACGACCGGCTTGCGGCCGAAGCTGTCGGCAAAAAAACCGAGCGCGATATAGCCGATGATGCCGCCCAAATTGTACGCCATGCCCGCGTAACTCACCCATTGCTGCGGCGGCAGGTGATCCTTGGCGGCGACCGAGGCGATGAAGGGCGAAATCCAGGATGAAATGCCCCACCACGCCAGTGTGGTGGAGAAGGACAACAGGAACACCAGAATCGTCCGCCGGCGAATTTCCGCCTCGGCGAACAGATCGGCAATGGTGAAGCGATTCAGCGCCGCGTCCTCCGTGGACAAGGCCGCGCCGCTTTCCTTGCGCTGCCGTGCCTCGCGGCGCCGCGCATCGCTGTGCCGCCAAGCCGGCGATTCATCGATTGATGTTCTGATCCAAAGCACCAGCAGTGCCGGAAGAATGCCGACCAGGAACATGTAGCGCCAAGCGTCCGGCCCGAAAGTGCTCATGAACAACCACAGTAGCGATGCGATGAAGAAGCCGATGCCGAAGCCGCATTGCATCAGGCTCGCTCCCCTGCCGCGCGCTTCCTTCGGCCACAACTCAGCCATCATGGATGATCCGGTCGCCCATTCGGAACCGATCGCGATGCCGACCAGAAAGCGTAGCAGTGCAAACGAGATCCAGCTAAACGACAGGGCAGTCAGTCCGGTCAAGATCGAATAAGCGAGGATGGCGTAGATCATCGTTCGTTTGCGGCCGATGTAATCTGCAATAATCCCGCCGCACAGGCCGCCGATGCCCCAGCCGAGCAGAGTGATGGCGACCACGGTGCCGATATAGGCGGGGATGTGCGGGTATTGCGACTTGTCGAGCAGGGAATGCATGGCCGGACCGACGGTCAGGAACAGTGCATAGGTCTCGAAACCGTCGAACAGCCAGCCCAGATTGGTCGCAATCAGGGCGCGCCATTGGCTAGGCGCGAGCGTCCGATACCAAGGCACGGAACCTGCGGTGGTGTCCGTCATGTCGTCCTCCCCCTCTTCGACGCTCGCCCGATTGTCAGATCAATCGTTTGTGCTGCGGTGCGATTGCAACCGGCGGCGCTGTCGTTTCAAACCTTAGCCGATGGATCGCGGCCGGTCACGGTGCGGCGGCGTCTGGCGTCGCGAAAGCGGCTGCCAGCCGCGCGGCAAATTGTCGTTCCATTTCCTTCGCCTTGGCGCGCAAGACCGGCTGGCCCAGACTGCCAAGCTTGCCGGTCAGCGCGGCGTCCACCGCATAATCGATCTTGGTCGAGTCCCCGGTTTCAGTCAGCGTCGTGCATGACGTTGCGGTCAACCGCCCGACGATGCCGAACGGCGTGCCTTCGACCCTGGCTTCGATCTGTCTTGGCGCATCGGCACGTACGACCCGGACCGTGACTTTGAACTTGAATTTCATGTAGGCGACTTTGGTCTCGAACACGGCAGCATAGGTATCGGGCGCGGTTTCCTCCAGATCGTGCACGCCTTCGACGCAAGAGGCGAAGAAGCGCGCATCTCGCACGGCCGCATAGACGCGCTCGCGCGGCGCGTTGACGGTCAGCTCTCCGGAAAAGTTCATCGCGGCTCCGTTTTTATCACGTTGTGGCTTTGAGGAGCGAGGCAAGCGGACGATCGGGATCGGCGAGCGCTGCTTTGTCGATAGGAACGCGGCGCTCGATCAGTCGACGGGCGACGGCAAGATCACGTTGCGCGTTGATGCCCATGGCATAGACGAGGACGCCAGCCGCGATCTCGAACGTGAGCGAGCTCTTGCCCTTGAGTGGCCGGCGGATGCGTTCGCCCGGCGCCGGTTGTGGCCAGCCGACGCCCTGGATGTAAAGATCGTATTGCTCCGACCAGAACGACGGCACGGTGCGATAGATTTCGGTGCCGCCGGCGGCGTTGCGACCGGCCACGGCGCCTTGATCAAGCGCGTGCCGCCAGTTCTCCAGCCGCACGGATCCATGGGGGCCGGGAAATTGCACCGCGTCCCCGGCCGCGAAAATCGCCGGATCGGACGTGCGGCAATACGCGTCGACGATAATGCCATTGTCGGTGGCAAGGCCGGCGGCGGTGGCGAGCGCGTCATTTGGCTTTACGCCGGCACCGACCACGACCAGATCGGCGGCGAGCGTTTCGCCGGATGCGGCGGTGACGGTGATGTCGCTTGTGTTCGCCTGCGCGCGCCCGATCGCCGTGCCGGTGCGCAGATTGACGCCGTGCCGTCGATGCTCGTCGGCGATGATGGTGCTGGTCTCCTCGTCGCAGACGCGACCGAGAATGCGCGGTGCGATTTCCAGCACCGTGGCCTTGATGCCGAGCTCGGTTGCCGAGGCGGCCGCTTCCAGGCCGATCAGCCCGCCGCCGACCACGATGAGCTGCCGGGACTGGCGCAAGGCGCTGGCGAGCGCGCGGGCATCGGCCTCGGTGCGCAGATAGTGCACGCGCGGCGCGCCCGGCGGCAATTGCGGCAGCTCGCGCACCAGGGAGCCGGTCGCAAGCACCAGAGCATCGTAGCAATGGCTGTGACCGGACGCGGTGACGACTTCGCGCTTGATGCGATTGATTGCGGTGCACAGCGCGGTTTGCTCCAACACGACGTTATGGGCGACGAGGCCGCCTTGCCCGGCGACCAGCGCCTGCTCCGGTAAAGCCTTGCCGGTCAGCACAGTCTTCGACAGCGGCGGCTTCTCATATGGCTCGCAGGCTTCGTCGGTGAGCAGCAGCACCTGCGCGTTCGCATCGGCGCGCTTGGCTTCGATCGCGGCGAACACGCCTGCCGGGCCGCCGCCGATCACGACGATTTTCCGCGATTGTGCTTGAGGCATGCCCGGTGCCGCGCTCAGGCGCGTAGCGCCGTGAGCATGTCCTTGATGTATTCGTCGGCGCTCGAAATCACGAGCATCATGACATGCGGCCGCAACTGCGCCAGTATTTTGGAAAGTACTTCGTCGCTGGAGGTGGCGCCGCCGAGGATGAGCGCGGTCGTCATCACGTGCTTGACGTTGCAGGCCTCGCCGATCAGCGCCGCGGCGGCGGCGCTCTCGCCGGCGGTCGCTACCATCACCACCAGATCGGCGCTGTTCACCTCGTCCACCAAATTCTTGGTGCGGCCGGCCAGATCGTTGAGCCAACCACCCATCGAAAACGGCTCGCCTCGACGCGGCGCGCCCGAAAAGGCCGAAGCCGTGAGAAACGTGGCGCGCTGCCATGGCGACTGCGCGAGTTCCTTGACGATGCGCTCGCTCTGCCCATCGAGCGCGATGACCTTGACGGCGCGCGGCTGTGAATTTGGGGTGTTGATGCGGAACTTGGCCTCTGCGGCTGAGCTCATCCGGGCCGATTCACTTTGCATTCGTCACTCTCCGCTTCGCACTGTTTTTGTGCCGCCACTTTGAGGTGCCAAGTCCAACCTGATGGGTGGGCGCCTTGAGGGACGGTGGCCCCGGTGTCGGGGGTCGCATCCTTCAAGATCGCTGCGCGGCCGGCCTCGGAACAACGGGCTGCAGACATCATATAGCGGATAACCAAGGATATTTCATTATGCGCTGCGTCTTGTATAACGGCGCTTTCGCCGACGAGACCGGACCTCATGCCCGACGCAGGACAGCGCCTTGAACTTTGCTCAACCGACGAGGTCGCGCCCGGCACGGCGCTTAAGGTCGAGATCGAGGGACTAATACTCGCGGTGTTCAACATCGGCGGCGAGTTCTATGTCATAGACGACTGCTGCACGCACGGACCGGGCTCGTTGTCGGAAGGCTATATCGAGGACGATGTGGTCGAATGCAATTTTCATAATGGCCAGTTCAATATCCGCACCGGAGAGGTTGTCGCGCCACCCTGCATGGTGCCGGTCAAGACCTATCCGACGATGGTGATCGACGGAAAGGTCACGATCGAGGTCGACTGATTGTCCTGCTCCGCGAAAGCGGAGCATCCAGCAACCACGGTGCATTCACGAGACTTCAAGTCTACCGGTTACTGGATCGTCCGCTTGCGCGGACGATGACAAGGAAGTGCATTGGGCTGCGGCCCATTGCGCGGCCGCACAGCGGCAGTTTTGCTGTTGACGAAATGCGCTCACCCGGCTTGGTACCGGACCAAGAACCATCAGGAGAAACGCCAATGACCAGAAACAAGCCGCCGTTTCGCGCCGATGTGGTCGGCAGCATTTTGCGCACGGCGCCGTTGAAGGAGGCGCGAGCGAAGCGGGAGAAGGGCGAGATCGGCGCCGCGCAGCTCACCGAGGTCGAAAACCGCGAGATCGAGAAGATCATCAAAAAGCAGGAGGAGGTCGGGCTCAAGCTTGCGACCGACGGCGAGTTTCGCCGCTCGTGGTGGCATTTCGATTTCTACGGCATGCTCGACGGCGTCGAAATTCAGGACCTCGATCACGGCATCCAGTTCCAGGGCGTGCAGACCAAGGCGCGAACGCCGCGCATCGTCGGCAGGCTTGGCTTCTCCAATCATCCGATGCTGGAGCATTTCAAGTTTCTCAAGGCGCACACCCGCGTGACCCCGAAAATGTGCATTCCGAGTCCAGCGACGCTGCATTTCCGGCTCGAGCCGGGCGCCATCAAGACCAAGGACTATGCCGACCGCGATGCCATCTTCCACGATTTGGCGCAGACCTACCGGCAAGCGATCCGTGCGTTTTACGATGTCGGTTGTCGCTATCTGCAGTTCGACGACACCGCCTGGGCTTATCTCTGCTCGCAGGCGGAGTTGAAAAAGGCGCGCGAGCGCGGTCTCAATGCCGATCGACTGGCGACCGACTATGCCCGGGTCATCAACCAGGCGCTCGAGGGCAAGCCGGCCGACATGGCGATCACGACCCATGTGTGCCGCGGCAATTTCCGTTCGACCTGGATTGCCGAAGGTGGCTACGAGCCGATCGCCGAAACCCTGCTCGGTAAATTGAACTATGACGGATATTTCCTGGAATACGACACCGCGCGCGCCGGCGGCTTCGAGCCGCTGCGCTTCCTGCCCAAAGGCAACAAGATCGTCGTGCTCGGCCTCGTTACCACCAAGAGTGGTAAGCTCGAACGCAAAGACGACGTCAAGCGCCGCATCGAGGAGGCAACCAAATTTGCAGCCCTCGATCAATTTTGTCTCTCGCCGCAATGCGGGTTTGCATCCACCGAGGAGGGCAATGTGCTCGCCGAGGAGGAGCAATGGGCGAAGTTGCGCATGATCGTCGAATTGGCGAATGAGGTGTGGCGCTGACGCCGCTGCAGCCCCGATCAGCTCCTTTGCGCGATCAGCTTCGATCCGCCAAGCCGCTTGTGGACGTGCACCATCAACGCCATGGCGAATAGCGGCGTCGCCAGATTGACGACTGGAATCGAGACAAACGCCGCGATGAACAAGCCGCCGAGATAGACGGTTGCGGCGTTGCGCTTGCGTAGCGCCTTCGCCTCTTGGGGCGGCCGAAAGCGCATGGCGGCAAGCTCGAAATATTCACGCCCGAGGAGCCAAGCGGTAGCGAAAAAGAAAATCAGGGCGCCGATGCCGGCCAACAGCAGGAACGGCGCGGCGCACACATAGACCGCAATCGCCAACAGTGCCGTCTTGCCGCCCTCGATGATCGCGCGCCACAGCGGCAGCGCCTTGCCCGGAGCATCGGTCGGATAGGATTCGTGCTCGACCTCGTCGCCGATCTGGTCGGCGAAAAAGCTTGCGACAAAAGCCGTCACCGCCGGCATCAGAAAGACGCTGCCGACAATGATTCCAAGGCTGGCGGCAACCGAAAGCAGCCATGCGATCGCACTTACCGGCATGTTTGCATGCGGTCCGAGGGTCGTTTCGACCGACGTGCTGCCGGCGCCGACCAACCAGAAGATCAGCCGATCGAGCGCAATGCCGGCGATAACGATGAGCGTGAGTGCGAGCCCGATCGATTTCCATAACACCGCACGCAGGGGCGGCGAGAACATCTGCGTGAGCGCTTTGATGGCGTCGTCGAGCATCGAGACGCTGAGGTAACGACGGCGGTCGGCGAACACAAGTGCCGCCGGGACACGATAGCGAAAAGCTGTTGAGGGCTTGACCGGTGGGTGGCCAGCGATGTTCGCAAATGATCACCAACGGGCAGAGGCTACGCGGCCATGACGCCCGTATCTCTGGCCGAGGCTGCAGCCAACGGCGGCGACAATAAGGGTGCCCCTTCGGGCGCTGCGGGCAGATCGGCCCAGTGCAGCGTCTTGTAGTCGAAGCCTCTTGCGATCGTCGGCTTCACGACGTTGAAATAGGGCGAAATGTCGAAGTCGCGCGGGCAATACAGCGACGAGTGTCGAATTTCCAAAATCTCTTCGAGCGCCTGCAGGCTGCGCGCCAGCGTGATCTTGGGCAGAATCGGATAACGGACCGCGCTGAAGGCGTCGGCAATCAGTGCCGAGCAAATCAGCCGCGACGGATCGCCGGAGCCCATTGCGATCATGCGCCGGCGCCAGCGCTGCGGTAGCGGCAACGGAAACAGATAACGCAACAGGTCGATGATGTTCTTCAGATCGTAGGCGAAGCCGAGCCGTGCGGTGGCATAGGCGCAAACCGTCGCGCAGTCGGCTGCGGTCAGGCCGACCGGGCGGCAAATGCGCGTATGGAACCGAAGATATTTCGACAGCGGCGCCGATACGACGCCTTCGCCGACATTGGCCTCGATCAAGACGTGCGGCTCGCCTGCTGCCGTCGTGCGGCCTTGGATCGGTCCGACATACAGTGCCGAATGCGACCACGTCGATTGTGTCAGGTATTTGATGACGCCGGAGATGTGGTTGTTGCCCTCGACCAGCAGCACGTCGCCGGGCTCGAGCGATTGGCGCAATGCCTCGGGATCGCTCGGCGTGAACGGCTCGTAGCCGCGCACCGGCTTCTGCAGGTAGCGGGCGATCAGCCGCCCGATGCCATCGAGCATCTTGCTCATTGGAGTCTTGTCGCCTCCCGGCTCGCGCGCTTCGGTCGCGTCTTTTATTGTCTGTATTTTATTTGAAGTCTGTTGCGTTTTGGTTCACACGATTGCGGCGATGTTGACCGAACCTTAAGCTTGACGTTTGCGCACCGACCGTCGTTCGGGCAATCTCCACTGCATTACAAGCATCCGGAAACCATGCCGCGAATAAGCCGCCGCTCGTTCCTCGCTGCCTCGGCCGCGCTTGCTGCACGCCCCGCCCTTGGTGCTGTCGCCCCAAGTTCCGGCCCGATTGACGTCGTCATTGTCGGGGCGGGCGCCGCCGGCATCGCCGCCGCACGGCGTATCGCCGCCGCCGGCCGCCGCTATGTGCTGCTCGAAGCGTCCGACCACATTGGCGGCCGCTGCATCACCGACACGCACGCCTTCGGTGTGCCCTACGACCTCGGAGCACATTGGATCTACACGCCCGATCTCAACCCGTTGATTAAGCTGGGGCCGCAGCCGGGGACCGAGATCTACCCGGCGCCGCCGAGCCAAAAGGTCCGCATCGGGCTGCGCAATGCACGTGAGGGTGAGCTCGAAGATTTCCTGGCCGCCGAGGTGCGCGCGACGCGCCTCATCCATGACGCCGCGCGCAGGGCGGATATCGCCTGTGAGCAGGCGCTGCCGAACGATCTCAAGGACTGGCGGTCGACCATTGAATTCGTGCTTGGCCCGTTCGCCTGCGCGAAAGACCTGGCCCATGTGTCTGCCGTCGATTTCACCCGGAGTTCCGAACGGAACGCCGCCACTTTTTGCCGGCAGGGGTTTGGCGCACTGCTCGCCGCGCTTGGCGACGGAATCGCGGTTGAGCTGTCGACGCCGGTGACGGCGATCGATACCAGGCGTAGCCCCACGGTGGAAACGGCGAAGGGCACGCTCGCCGCGCGCGCCGTCATCGTTACAGTGTCGACCAACGTGGTCTCGTCCGGCGGCATCCGGTTTACGCCCGAACTGCGCAATATCGACGTCTTCGGCAGGTTGTCGCTCGGCAGCTACGACCATATTGCACTCGAACTGATCGGCAACCCGCTTGGCCTCGAAAGCGACGATCTGGTTTTCGAGAAATCGGCCGGCACCCACACCGCCGCGATGCTCGCCAATGTGTCCGGTACGCCACTGTGCCTGATCGATGTGGCCGGCTCGTTCGGCAGCGATCTCTCGGCACAAGGCGAAGCTGCGATGGTCGACTTTGCCACGCAATGGCTGGCGGGCCTTTACGGCGCGGAGGTCAAGAAAGCGATCGGCCGTACCAATGCCACGCGCTGGAGCAGCGAGCCATGGACGCGCGGCGCCTGGTCGGCCGCCGTGCCGGGGGCGGCGTCGGCGCGCCGCCTGCTGATGGAGCCGGTGGCCGATGTCATCTGGTTTGCCGGCGAGGCTGCGCACGAAACCCTGTGGGGCACGGTCGGCGGCGCCTGGGAATCGGGCGAGCGCGCCGCCGACGCCGTTTTGCAGCGGCTCGGTCCGCTCAGGCAGGCGGTTCCGGCGGACACCCAGGCCATTGCCAAACGCAAGACCAAGCCGCGACGCGTGCGGCGCGAGCGGCGCCGGGAACCGCCCGACGAGGCGTTGCCGCAATACGAAGGCACGCCGAGCATCATGCGCAACGAGACGCGGTAATCACGCTCGCAGCACGCCGCCGGTGCGCTTGCCGACCTCGGCGACGATCCTGGTCGCGAGCGCTTCGATTTCCGCGTCGGTCATTGTCTTGTCGCGCGGCTGCAGCGTGACGGCGATGGCGATCGACTTTCTGCCCGGTTCGATGCCGGCGCCTTGGTAAACATCGAACACGCTGACGGCAGAGATCAATTTGCGGTCGACAGACTGTGCTGCACGGACGAGGTCTGCGGCCCTCACAGTGCGCTCGACCACGAAGGCGAAGTCGCGCGTGACCGGTTGAAACGTCGATAGCTCCACCACGGGCTTGGTGCGCGTCGCTCGCGCCCGCGGCTCGGGGATGCGCTCGAGGATGACCTCGAAGGCAACCAGCGGGCCTCCGGCATCGAGCGCTTCGAGCGCGCTCGGATGCAGCTCGCCGAAATGGCCGAGAACGTTCTGCGGGCCGATCTGGAGCGTCCCCGAGCGGCCGGGATGGAACCAGGCCGGGCCGCCCGGTACCACCTGCAGCGCCTGCGCCGGCGCTCCCGCCGCGGCGAGCACGGCGAGCGCGTCGGCCTTGACATCGAACGCATCGGCTTCGCCGTCGCGTTTGGTCCAATGCCGACCGACGCCGGACGGTTTGTCGAGCGCGCGCCGCACGGCCGCGGCAGCCATGAGCTGATCCTCCGGCGTGTCGCCGCGAAACACCTGGCCGACTTCGAACAGGCCCGCGTCCGGAAAACCGCGGTCGGCGTTGCTCTGTGCGGCAGCGACCAGGCCGGGGATGAGGCTCGGCCGCATGTCGGACAGGTCGGCGGCGATCGGGTTGGCGAGTGCAAGCTCGGGCTTGCCGCCCCCGAACAGCTCGGCTTGCGGCTTGGCGATGAACGACCAGGTCACCGCCTCGACGAGATTGCGCGCGGCGAGCGCCCGCTTTGCCTTGCGCGTGCGCTGTTGGATCGTTGTGAGCACCGGTTTGCGCGGTGCCTCGCCGCGGTCGAACGGCGTCGAAGGCACGCGATCGACGCCGAGAATGCGCACGACTTCTTCGACCACGTCGGCCTTGCCTTGGACGTCGCCGCGCCACGACGGCACCGCGACCTTGACCCGCTCGCCCTGGCCGGCGACGAAGAAGCCCAGCCGCTCGAGGACACGGCGCGTCTCGGACAGCGACACGGTGAGGCCGGCCAGGCGCTTGAGTTCGGACAGTGGAAAATCGATGACGCGCTCCGGCGCCTCGGTGCTGCCGGCGACAACGACGTCCGACGGCGTGCCACCGGCGAGATCGACGACCATGCGCGTTGCGAGCTCAAGGCCCGGCAGCGCGAACGCCGGATCGACGCCGCGCTCGAAACGATAGCGGGCGTCGGAATCGATGCCGAGCTTGCGGCCGGTGTGTGCGATGTTCATCGGCTCCCACAGGGCCGACTCGATGAGCACGTCCGTGGTTGATTCCGAGCAACCTGTTTTTTCGCCGCCCATGATGCCCGACAACGACTCCACGCCGTCATCGTCGCAGATCACGCACATCGTGTCGTCTAGCGTGTAGGTCTTGCCGTCGAGTGCGAGCAGCGATTCGCCCTTGCGCGCGCGACGCACTGAAAGATTGCCGCGGACTTTCGCGGCATCGAAGACGTGGAGCGGTCGGCCGCGATCGTAGGTGATGAAGTTGGTGATATCGACGAGCGTGTTGATCGGGCGCAGCCCGATCGCGGTGAGTCGCTTTTGCAGCCAGTCCGGCGATCGGCCGTTCTTCACGCCGCGCACCAGACGCAGCGCGAAGGCGGGGCACAGCGCCGGAGTTTCGATCGTTACGGCGACCGGGCAGGGGAACTCGCCCTTGATCGCCTTGATGCTCGGGTCCTTGAATTTGCCCATGTCGGCAGCGGCGAGGTCGCGCGCGATGCCGTGCACGCCGGTGCAGTCGCCACGGTTCGGGGTCAGGTTGATCTCGATAACGGGATCGTCGAGCCCGGCGTATTTGGCATATGCCGCGCCGACCGGGGCATCGTCCGGCAGTTCGATGATGCCCTCGTGATTGTCGGAGATTTGCAGCTCGAACTCCGACACCAGCATGCCACGGCTCTCGACACCGCGGATGGTGCCGACGGCGAGCGTCATGTCCTTGCCGGGGATGTAGGCGCCCGGCGGCACGAATACCCCTTTCATGCCGGCGTGCGCGTTCGGCGCGCCGCACACGACCTGAATAGGCGCGCCGGAGCCGGTGTCGACCATGCAGACGCGCAGCCGATCGGCATTCGGATGCTGCTTCGCTTCGGTCACGCGCGCGATGATGAACGGCGCCAAGAGCTTTGCCTTGTCCTCGACGCGCTCGACCTCGATGCCGATCATGGTCAGCTTGGCGGTGATCTCGCCAAGCGCGTGATCGGTGTCGAGATGCTCCTTGAGCCAGGCGAGGGTGAATTTCATCATGGGATTACGAGCTTAATCCCCCCGCCAGAGTCGGCAGGTCGAGCGGGCGGAAACCATAATGCGAGAGCCAGCGCACGTCGGCCTCGAAGAAGGCGCGCAGGTCCGGCATGCCGTATTTGAGCATGGCGATGCGATCGATGCCCATGCCCCAGGCAAAGCCCTGATATTCGTCAGGATTGAGTCCGCAATTCTTCAGCACATTCGGGTGCACCATGCCGCAACCGAGAATTTCCATCCAGTCGTCGCCTTCGCCGAAGCGAATCTCGCCTTTGTCGCGGCGGCACTGGATGTCGACCTCGAGCGATGGCTCGGTGAACGGAAAGAACGAAGGCCGAAAGCGCATGCCGACGCGATCGACTTCGAAGAACGCCTTGAAGAATTCCTCCAAAATCCATTTCAGATGGCCGAGATGCGCGCTCTTGTCGATGACGAGGCCCTCGACCTGATGGAACATCGGGGTGTGCGTCTGGTCCGAATCGCAGCGATAGGTGCGGCCCGGAATAATGACTCGGATCGGCGGTTTCTGGCTCAGCATGGTGCGGATCTGAACGGGCGAGGTATGCGTGCGCAGCAGGAGCCGCGTGCCGTCCGGCTTCGGATTGAAGAAGAACGTGTCGTGCATGTCGCGCGCGGGGTGGTCCTGCGGAAAATTAAGCTTGGTAAAGTTGTAGTCGTCGGTCTCGATATCCGGACCTTCGGCGACGGCGAAGCCCATATCGGCGAAAATCGCGGTCAATTCGTCGATCACCTGCGTGATCGGATGCACGCGGCCCACTTCGAACGGCGCCTCGCGCACCGGCAGCGTGACGTCGACACTCTCGGTGTTGAGCCGGGCCTCGAGCGCCGCGTTCTTGAATGACTCACGGCGCGCATTGAGCGCGGCGTTGACGCGATCCTTCAGCCCATTGATGAGCGGTCCCTGCGCCTTGCGCTGCTCCGGCGCGAGCGTGCCGAGGGTTTTCAACAGCGTGGTAATGGAGCCGTTGCGGCCAAGCGCTGCGACGCGCACAGCTTCGAGCGCCGACTCGTCGCCGGCCGCGGCGACCTCGGTGAGTATTTTCTGTTCGAGCTGCGCGGTGTCGGTCATGGTCGATTGTCCGGCGCTCAATCCGGCAAGAACGTCAGGTCGGTGTCGCTCGGCCGGCCGCCGGCCTGGGTCAGCATCGAATGCACCTGGCCGCGGTGGTGGGTCTGATGGTTGAACATATGGGTGACCAAAACCCAGCGCGGCCGCGTCCATTCGCGTTTGGTCGCGCCGGAATAAAATGTCTGATCGGCGGCGAGCCAAGCGTCATCGACGCCGTCGGCCCAATCGAGAACCTTCTCATCGAACGCCACCCGCTCGGACTTCAAGCCTTCCCAGTCTGGAAACAGGTTCACCGAATCCGGAATGCCAACCTTGGGCCGCGGCAGATCGGTGAAGCGGCTCATCCAGGAGTGGTCGGCCCACAGAATATGGCTGAGCGTCTTGTGGATCGAGCCGAACCATGCTCCGCGCTCCTTGCGGCGGTCGGCGTCCGACAAACGATCGGCGACGCCATACAGATTTTCGTTCTGCCAGCGATTGTAGCGCGCCATGCGCTGCACATAGGCTCGATCGATCATGACATGTTTCCTTACGCGTCATGGCCGGGCTTGTCCCGGCCATCCACGTCTTACCGCAACGAAGGTAGGCGTGGATGCCCAGCAAATCAGTGGCTATGCGAGCGCCGACTTGGCCTGGCCAACGATTGCCTCGAAAGCCGCGGGCTCACGGATCGCGAGGTCCGAGAGCACTTTGCGGTCGACGATGATGCCGGCCTTGCTCAAGCCCGCAATGAAGCGGCTGTAGTTGAGGCCGAACGGCCGAACGGCAGCGTTCAGACGCTGAATCCACAAGGCACGGAAGGTGCGCTTGCGCCGCTTGCGATCGCGATAGGCGTATTGATTGGCCTTCTCCACAGCTTGCTTGGCGATGCGAATCGTGTTCTTGCGCCGGCCATAGTAGCCCTTGGCGGCCTTGAGTACCTTCTTGTGCTTGGCATGAGCTGTGACGCCGCGCTTGACGCGAGCCATGGTTGATCTCCTCTGAAGATAGCGAAACCGGAACGGAACGGCGTCCGCAAAAAGCGGCCGCATTCAGCCGTTCGGCAAAAAATACTTTTTGACGTTGTCGCCGTCGGTCTTGAACAGCACGTTGGTGCCGCGCAACTGCCGAATCTGCTTTTTGGTGCGCTTGATCATACCGTGGCGTTTGCGCGACTGCTGGTAGAGGACTTTTCCGCCAGCCGTCACCTTGAAGCGTTTCTTGGCGCCCGACTTGGTCTTGATCTTGGGCATTTGGCTCTCCTGATAATGCGCGCCGCGACGACCGTTACCGATCGCTTGGCTTTCGCGCGTGCTGATGAGCACTTCGCCGCCGCCACGGCAGCCCTGATCAGCCGGGCGGCGGGAGGGCGCGGTTATGGCAGAGGGCGCCGCCGATGGCAATCACTGAAGGGAATCAGCGCGGTGCCAGAACCATCACCACTTGGCGGCCTTCGAAGCGCGGTTCCTGTTCGATCTTGGCGATTTTGGCGGTGTCGCCTTTGACGCGGTCGAGCAGCTTGTAGCCAAGTTCCTGGTGCGCCATTTCGCGGCCGCGAAACCGCAGCGTCACCTTGACCTTGTCGCCTTCGAGGAAAAATCGCTGGATCGAACGCATTTTCACGTCGTAATCGTGATCGTCGATCATCGGCCGCAGCTTGATCTCCTTGATCTCGACCACCTTCTGCTTCTTGCGCGCCTCGGCGGCCTTCTTTTGCGACTGATATTTGTATTTGCCGTAATCGAGGATTTTGCAGACCGGCGGGACCGAATTCGGCGCGATCTCCACGAGATCAAGCCCGGCCTCCTGTGCCATGGCGAGAGCGGCGGTTATCTCTGTGACACCTTTGTTGGCGCCATCCTTGTCGATGAGCTGGACCTCGCGAACGCGGATCTCCTCGTTGATGCGCGGACCCTCCTTGGCAGCGGGCTGCGCGGTTCTGATGGGGCGACGAATGGGGCGTGTCTCCTTTAGTCGTTGCAACGGGCCGTCAGCATCCACCCGGCGCTGCGATCAACCTGCATCGGCGGCGCTAATCGGGCAAACGCAGAGAATCAAGAGTTTCGTGTCATAAGTCAACGATATTGAGCGTTGCGTGCGTCACGGAGTGGCGCGATTTATGGTCCGTTAACCCGAGGTGCAAGTGACCCGTCTTCGCTCGCTTGGCGAGTTGTGCCGGGTCGGAGCGCGCCAAAGTGTGCAGCGCGGAAATTAGAGGCGAGACGCAAGCGGCGGCCAAATAAGATGAACGATGATAGTCTGAAATTCTTGCTAATTGGCGAGGCTAAAGACCGGCACAAAATAGCCGTACGGGTCCATGAGGGCGCCGGGCCCGGGCTGTTTTGGTTGTCCGGCTACAAATCCGACATGAAGGGTACCAAAGCCGAGGCGCTTGCCCACTGGGCGCAAGCGGCGAATCGCGCGTGCGTGCGTTTCGACTATTTCGGGCACGGCGAGTCGGAGGGCACGTTCACCGACGGTACGATCGGCCGCTGGTTTGCCGACAGCGTCGCCGTCTTCGACGCCTGCTGTCGCGGTCCACAGATTGTTATTGGCTCGTCGATGGGGGGCTGGTTGGCACTCCTTCTGGCGCGAGAACTAAAACAGCGGCCCTCGCGCGATCCTTCGTCGCAAACGGGGGAGGGCAGGTTGGGGGCACCGGCGTCCATTGCGGGCATGGTGCTCGTCGCACCGGCGGTCGACTTCACCGAGGAATTGATGTGGAAGCGGTTCTCCCCGGAGATCAAGCGCACGCTTGAGGAGACCGGCGTATGGGCCCGACCATCGCAATATTCGCCAGAACCCTACCTCGTCACCCGTCAACTCATTGAGGAAGGCCGCAACCACCTCATGCTCGGCGGAATGATCGAAACCGGCTGCCCGGTGCGCATTCTGCAGGGCGTCGAGGATCCGGACGTGCCGTGGCAACACGCGGTGGAGCTCGTTGCACGGCTTGCCCGCGATGACGTCGTGTTGACCTTGGTCAAGGATGGCGACCATCGCCTGTCGCGGCCCGAAGACATCGAGCGTCTGATCCACGCCGTAATGGAGTTTTAGCGCGGCGTCATTGCAAGTCGCCGGGATTGCTAGCTAACAAAGGATTGCCCGAAAAAAGAGCGGGAGGCCGAAGCCTCCCGCTGACTTACTTCGTCATATCTGATCTCGCTCTGCCGACTTGGCAAAGTGGACTACCCTCCGGATCGACCGACGACTGCGAGAGTCACGTGCGCGAGCCCGGAAAAACCCAGCACGTGGGCCGCGGCCGGCGTCAAGTCGATCACGCGGCCGCGGACGAACGGCCCGCGATCGTTGATGCGCACCACCACGGAGCGACCCGTGCTCCGATCGGTCACGCGAACGAGCGTGCCGAACGGCAGGGAGCGATGGGCTGCCGTCAGGCCCCGCGGGCTTGCCCGTTCGCCATCGGCGGTCCGTCCACCGGAATAAACTGATGCTATTCCTGACTGTGCCGAAGCAGTGATTGGAAGTATGATGATGGAGACAACAATAGTTGAGGCACACGCTAGTCGTACTAGGCTAATACAAGCCATGATCTGCCTTTTCGTTGTTGATGGGATGGGTTGTTTGGCTCGCTAGACTGGAGCCAAGCCCGCTAGGACAGATCAAATGTGTTTATTGTGCGACGCAACATTTTGAGTATTTCATGAGCAATATTGTCCCTGCCGAGTTTCTGTGCACTCTCGTCGGAAATAGCCTCAAAATCTCGTGAAATCCGCTTAATTGATAACAAAATCATCGAGTCCCGAAAGATTCCGGGAAATTATCAGTAATAAGTTGTGATGGGGCGCGACGATATAACTGGCGCGTCGTAAGAGTCTCAATCAGGGTCCGCGTGCGGCGACGGCGGTCGGCAGTGCGTAAGTCTTGAACTGCTCGCGCAGCGCCGTCTTTTGGATCTTGCCGGTGGCGGTGTGGGGAATCTCAGCGACAAAGACGACGTCGTCCGGCACCCACCATTTGGCGACCTTGCCGCCGAGGAAGCCGAGCAATTCGTCTTTGCTGGCCGCCTGCCCTTCCTTCGGAACGACGATCAACAGCGGCCGCTCACCCCATCGCGGATGGCGCACGCCGATCACCGCTGCCTCCGCGACTTTGGGATGACCGACCGCGAGATTCTCCAACTCGATGGAGGAAATCCACTCGCCGCCCGACTTGATAACGTCTTTCGATCGATCAGTGATGTTGAGATAGCCGTAGCGATCGATGGTGCCGACATCGCCGGTATCGAAAAAGCCCTCGTCATCGAGAATCTGTCCATCGTCCTTGAAATAGGCCCTGGCCACCGCAGGGCCGCGCACCTTCAGGCGGCCGAATGTCTTGCCGTCCCACGGCATGCGCTGGCCGGCATCGTCGGTGATCTTCATCTCGACACCGAACGGTGCGTGGCCTTGCTTCTGCTGCACGTCGAGCAGCGCTTCGCCCTTCAGCTCGGCATATTCAGGCTTGAGCGTGCAGGTCGTGCCAAGGGGGCTCATCTCGGTCATGCCCCAGGCGTGGATGACTTCCACGCCGTAGACGTCCTGGAACGTCGAGATCATCGCGCGCGGGCAGGCTGAGCCGCCGATTACCACGCGGCGCAGATGGGTTAATTTGCCTCCGGTCTTTTCCAGATGCTGCAGCAATGCCAGCCAGACTGTCGGCACCGCGGCCGTGCAGGTGACCTTGAACTGCGTGAGTAGGTCGTAAATCGAGGCGCCATCGAGCTTCTGTCCCGGCAGTACCAAGCTCGCGCCCGCCATCGGCCCGGCGAAGCCGAGCGCCCAGCCGTTGGCGTGAAACAGCGGCACCACCGGCATCGCGATATCGCTCATCGACAGGCCAACCATGTCCGGACGCAGCGCGGCCATGGCATGCAGGACATTCGAGCGATGCGAATAAAGCACGCCCTTGGGGTTGCCGGTGGTGCCCGATGTGTAGCACATGCCGGCGGCAGTGTTTTCATCGAACGATTTCCAGGAAAAATCGCCGTCGACTTCTGCGATCCAGTCTTCATAAGCGACCGCATTGCGCAGCGTCGTCTTCGGCAAGTGCGCGCCGTCGCAGAACACGATGGTCCGCTCGACCGTCGGAGTATGACCGGCGATTTTCTCCAAGATCGGCAGAAAGGTGACATCGGTCATGATCATGCGGTCTTCCGCATGATTGATGATCCAGGCGATCTGGTCGGTGAACAGCCGCGGATTGACCGTATGATAGACTGCGCCGATACCGAGAATGCCGTACCAGCTTTCCAGATGCCGCCAGGTATTCCAGGCCAGCGTCGCGACGCGGTCACCCCGTTTGACGCCGTCGCGTTCGAGCCGCTGCGCCACGCGCAGTGCGCGGGCGCGGATCGCGGAGAATTTCGTGATGTGGATCGGCCCTTCGATCGAGCGCGATATCACCGGCCGCTCGCCGTGATTGAGCGCCGCATGATCGATGATGCGATGGCACAAAAGCGGCCAATCTTGCATCAGCCCGAGCATGATCTTCCTCCCGTAGGTGCCTTGTCTTCTAGACTGCGACTGCCGGCAGCCGAGCACCTTGCCTAAGGTTATCCGCGCGTGACGCCCAGGAAAACAGGGCGTGTCGAGCGCTTGAACGCGCCTGCGCTCCTGGCCTAAGCATGCCGCCGGCCACTGAGCGAACGCACAAATGTCGCACCCGCGTGGGAGCCTGTAGCGTGAAAAGCGCCGCCGTTCTCATTCTTCTGATGTCTGGGACGCCAATCGCGGCGGCACAAAATTCCGTGCCGCCGGTGCAGCGAGTGCCGTTGCCGCAACCGCGGCCGCCTATTGCCAATCCGGAGCAGGCGCCACCGCCGCAACGCTCCAACGCAGCGCCACCGAAGTCATCCGGCACCGCCATGTCGCCTCCGCCATCGGACTGCGATGTGCGGTTGGCCAAGATTGCCGCATTTCAACCGCTGCCCGATCTCGTGGGGCCGGGCGGCTGCGGCGCCGCCGACGCAGTTCTGCTGCACGCGGTGATTCTGCCCGGCAACAGGATGGTCGCGGTGAATCCGCCCGCGACACTGCGCTGCACGATGGCGGAACAGATTGCCTTGTGGCTCCGCGAGGATGTCGAGCCTGCGGCCATCGCGCTCGGCGCCGCGCTGCGCGGCCTCGACAATCTCGACTCTTACGAATGCCGCGGCCGCAACCGCGTGCCTGGCGCGAAGCTCAGCGAGCATGGTCGTGCCAACGCGCTCGATGTCCGCGGCTTTAGACTTGCGGACGGCCGCGCGATCGCTCTTACCGATGTGAATGTCGATAAGAGTTGGCGCGAGCGAATACGCGCCAGCGCTTGCGCCCGTTTCTCAACGGTGCTCGGCCCCGGCTCGGACGGCTATCACGAGCAGCATATTCATCTCGATCTCGAGGAGCGGCGGAATAATTACAAGATCTGCGAATGGGACATACGCGAGCCCGTTATCCAGGCCGCGGCACCGCTGCCACTGACCGAAGGCGCAATGTCGCCGGAACCGCAGATCGCTCCTCGCGACGGCGTGCCACTGCCGCGTCCGCGGCCGGCTGCGGCAGACGCGCCAATGGCCGGCCTGCGTCTTCGGCGATATGACCGCAATTGACGGCTTTGGTCCTGGGATGATCGGAATCGAAAAAGAGCCCGGCATGTGCCGGGCTCTCCGGAAAGCAAGCAACAAGCGTGTCAATTGTGCTTGATGATAACCGTCTTGCTGTGATGGTGGTGGTGGGGCGGCGGAACCATGACCATCCCGTGAGAGTGATGATGGTGCACGACGACCACCGGGTCGGCCATCACTGGCGCGGCATAGGCAAAGCCGAGCGCGGCAAGGGCGGCAAGTGAAAGAACGAATTTTCGCATTCCGATCTCCTTGGAAGGTTCTCTCCACATTCACAATTCGCAGTCGGAAAATCTGTTCCCAAAATGGTTCTGAACGGGTATTCAGATTCGATA
>JASHQI010000110.1 GCA_030037645.1 Xanthobacteraceae bacterium | reverse complement strand
TGAAGAACTCATGCCTGCCAAAACAGCAAAAATCGGCGTGCTCGGCGCCTCCGGCTACACCGGCGCGGAATTGCTGCGGCTGCTCATTCGCCATCCGCATGTCGAGATCGCTGTGCTCACCGCGGATCGCCGCGCCGGCAAACCGATCGCGGAGGTGTTTCCGCAGTTCGCGCCGTATGAGCTGCCGAGGTTGACCTCGATCGACGGCGCCGATTGGCGGGCGTTTGGCCTCGATCTCGCGTTCTGCGCGCTGCCGCACGGCACCACGCAGACCGTCATTGCGGACCTGATGGCGCGCACGCGGCAAACCAAAGTCGTCGATCTGTCGGCCGATTTCCGTCTCGCCGATCCGACTGCTTATGCGCATTGGTACGGTCACGCGCATGCGGCGCCCGAGCTGCAAAAGCAGGCGGTGTATGGCTTGACCGAGTTCTATCGCGACAAGGTCAAGGCGGCGCGGCTCGTCGCCAATCCCGGCTGCTATACGACCTGCGCCCAGCTTGCGCTGATCCCGCTCTTGAAATCGAAGGCGATCGATCCGGACGAGATCGTCATCGATGCCAAATCCGGCATGACCGGCGCGGGCAGGGCAACGCGAGAAGACATGCTGTTCGCCGAAGTGTCCGAGGGCATTCACGCCTATGGCGTCGCCCATCACCGCCACATGGCCGAGCTCGACCAGGAGTTTTCGCTGGCCGCCGGCCGCGACGTCGTCGTCAGCTTCACGCCACATCTGGTGCCCATGAATCGGGGCATCCTGTCAACGATTTATGTGCGTGGCCTCAAGGCCTTGCCGGAGGATCTTCATTCGCTGCTGCTCAAGGCTTACGGCAACGAGCCGTTCGTCCACGTGCTGCCGTTTGGGATCGTGCCGCAGACCCGGCATGTGCGCGGCTCCAACATGACCCTCATCGGCGTGGCGGCCGACCGCATCGCCGGCCGCGCCATCATTGTCGCCGCGCTCGATAACCTGACCAAAGGCGCGTCGGGTCAGGCGGTGCAGAACATGAACGTGATGCTCGGCTTTCCGGAGACGACCGGCCTCGAGCAGGTGGCGCTGTTTCCGTAACCCGGCAACAATAGCATCTGAGGAGACTTAGCCATGCGCTTCTTATCCCGATTGGCAATCTTGACTGCGATGACTTTGAGCCTCGCCGCCATTGGCAGCACCAGATCGCTGGCTGCTGACGGTTATGCGCTGACCGTCATCCCGCCGGCCATGGGCGGCAGCCCGACGGCATTCCGGATCAATATCGCGGACCGGCCAAGTCAGCAATGTTTCCGGTTCTCCGCCCGCGAATCTCACTGACCCGCAGCCCATTCTAGCGTCCGCCCAGACGCTGTCGATCACCGCAACAAACTCGCCGACAGGCAATCCGACCGTCTTCGTCGCAAATTTGCAGCAGACCGCCGCAGCTCTGGCGGCAATGAAGGCATTTGCGGGCGCTATGTAGCGTCTCAGAAACCGGCGGCGCGCGGCATTTCATGCGCGACCGGGGCGTGGCACGGGCGTGGCCGACGTGCCAACCGAAGCCCGCTAAGCCCACTTGCGGCGTATTCTCTCGAATCCCGCCTCCAAAGATTGAGTGACCGTAACCCGTTTGTCATCGACGACACGATAGCGCGCGGCCGGAATGGGGAGAGCGTAGGCGGACGCGTGAGCCGTATATCGCAGGATCAGGTCCCAATCTTCAAGACACGATAGCTCTTCGTCGAAACCGCCAAACCGGTCGATCATCGAGCGCCGATGAACAAACGTGCTTATTGCAATGTAGTTTCCCGCAATCAGGCGTTCACGATTAAATGGTTCGAATAATATTCTCCCCCAATGGGCATCCGTAACCAGGGCGCCGTAAGCACAGTCCAGATCGCTTCGAGCAGCAAACAACGCAACTGTGCCCGCAAGAAATGCGGGGTACCAAAGATTGTCGCTGTCAAGGTACGCAATGAGAGAGCCCCTGGCTACGCTTTGCGCGTGATTGCGAGCTTTGCATTGTCCTGCGTGTGGTAATCGGATGTAGCGGACGCGCGAATCGTTCGAAAACGAGGCGAGAACGGTTGCCGTGTCATCGGTACTTCCGTCATCCACTACAATTAATTCCCAGTCGGAAAAGTCTTGCGCTATGACGCTTTGAATGGCAGCCCCAATAACCGGCGCGCGGTTCCATGTTGGCATAATGACGCTGACAGCGGGTGACGGAAACGAATCTTGCCGAAGGCTACTGGACGCGATGTATGGATGCTCGGTAAATACCAGCTCAAATCTATTAAGGCGCTCCTTTTGAAGCGCTGTTTCCTTCTTGAACTCGCTGTCGGTTAGCTTTAACTCGTCGCCGATCTGCTTTAACTTCCGATCGATCGACTTTAACTCACTGTCGATCAATCGTAGAATGTAATTGCGCAACCGTTTGCGGAACCGAAAAATGCTCAAGCAGACCCTCGCTATTGTGTAGATATGGCGCTTCCTTCGCTCAGCGCCGATATCCCCCGCCTCGGGGTTCGTGCAAGTTCGAGATACTTCCATCCGCGCCATTGATCAGGAAACTCCCGAACCGCCGCTTCGAGCTCGGTAAGAAATCCGGCAGTAGCCGCGCAAATTTTTTCGTCTCGGTCTTTGCAGCCGGGAGCGAGCGGTTCACCGATCCTTGTCCGAAAGACCAAAGCATCATGGACGCGAGTGGTGATGACCGGAAGCAGCGTTGCGCCGGTGCGGAATGCGAGGTCGGGCGCACCGGTCGCAAGTGTAAAGTGGCCGCCGAGCAAGGGGCCCCGCGCTACGCGACGTCCCTCCCATGCTCCCGCCGTGATCGACACGATCCGGTTGTCCTCCAGCACGGCGTTTGCTTCACGCAGCGAATGACCTGACCGGGCACGGTCGATAATGATGCGTTTATCAAGGTACTTGGTCTCGGCGGTCCACCGCATCGGATTGAGATAGCGAATCCCAAACTGCGACTTGGAAAATCCGTGCTCCGGGCGGCTGATGTGCGAGACACGGTAACCTCGCTGCTTTAGCGCCATCTTCGTTACTTGCGTGTTGAAGCAGAAATGCGCGACCCACAAGATTGCGCCTTTGCCACCAGCCAGCGCCTCTTTAAGATGCTCTTCACCTTCGACACGGATCGCGGGCGCCCAACCCGCAGCCGATATCACTTTCATGATTTGAATGTAGTGTTCGGTGCGGCCCGCGGCAGCGCGCCACGCGATCGATTCTGCCTTCTTCGGGTCGGCAAGCGCCAAAATCTGCTGGATGGCCGGTGCCAATCTTGCCGGCGAGGACCGCCCCAACCGCGCCTTGATCCGCTCGATGTATGCGGCGACATCGGCCCAGCGATCTTCCCTCAGCGCCGTCGCCGCCAACCTGAGTATCGGCCACTCAAGAATGAAGAATGCATCATCAAGCGTAAAGCTTTTGCGATCGGTTGGCTCCACGTCACGATGAATAATTTCGACAACGAGGTCAGAGGCGGCTTGTCGCTTACCCGTTGCTTCAGTCGCCTGGCTTCGAATCAACATGGCTGCTTTCAGTCCCGCACCTTGACGTAGCGTCCCGGCGCGTCTTCGACGGCTTTCAGCGCGCGGTCGCCGGGGATGCGTGCGGGGACCTCGGTTGGACCCTGCCGGATGAGCCAGACCAGCCAGTCCGGCCACCACGAACCGGGGTGCTCCTTGGCTTTGGCGAGCCAGCCATCGAGATCGGCATTGCGCGGCCGCGGCCCGGTCCAGAATTGATATTTGTGCTTGTCCGGCGGGTTGACGACGCCGGCGATGTGGCCGGAGCCCGACAGCACGAAACGCACCGGGCCGCCGAAGAATTTGCTGCCGAGCAGGACCGACTTCGCCGGAGCGATATGATCTTCGCGCGTCGCCAGATTGTAGATCGGCACTTTGATCGATTGGAGATCGATCGGAGTGTTGCCGATCGTCATCTTGCGTTTGGACAGCGCGTTTTCGAGATAGCAATTACGCAGATAAAACGAATGATTGGCGGCCGGCAATCGCGTGGCGTCCGAATTCCAGTACAACAAATCGAACGGGAACGGCGCCTTGCCTTTCAAGTAGTTGTTGATGACGTAAGGCCAGACCAGCTCGTTGGAGCGCAACAAGTTGAAGACCGTCGCCATGGCCTTGCCTTCGAGATAGCCGCGTTCGGCCATGCGCTGTTCGAGCATACGGACCTGCTCTTCGTCGACGAAAACCTTCAGGTCGCCGGCGTGGGTGAAGTCGACCTGGGACGCGAACAACGTCGCCGAAACGATGCGCTGGTCGCCCCAGACCGCCATGGCGGCGAGCGTGACCGCGAGCATGGTGCCGCCGACGCAATAGCCCACGGCGTGCACCTTGTCCTCGCCGGTGGCCTGCTTGATCGCATCCAGCGCCGCGAGCGGTCCCTCGCGCACGTAATCTTCGAAGGTCTTTTGCGCGAGGTGTGCATCCGGATTGACCCAGGAGATGCAGAAAACGGTAAGGCCTCGATCGACGCACCATTTGATGAAGGACTTTTCCGGCGTCAGATCGAGCACGTAATATTTGTTGATCCAGGGCGGCACGATCAGCAGCGGGCGCTTGAGCACCATCGCGGTCGACGGCGCATACTGGATGAGCTGCATCAAGTCGTTCTGAAAAATCACCTTGCCGGGCGTCGTCGCGAGATTGCGGCCGACGGCGAACATCGACGAATCGGACTGGCGGATTTTCAGGTCGCCGCCGCCGGATTCGATGTCTTCCGCAAGCATGCGCATGCCGCGAACGAGATTGTCGGCATTGGTGGTAAGCGTCTCGCGGAGCAGTTCGGGATTGGTCAGCACGAAGTTCGACGGCGACAGTGCGTTGCCGATCTGGCGCACGTAGAACGCCGCTTTCTGCTTGGTGTGCGGATCGAGGTTCGGCGTATCGCTGACCATCTGGTTGGCCCAGCGCGTGCTGAGGAGATACGCCTGCTTGAGAAAATCGTAGAACTGGTTCGACGACCATTCGGGGTCGGCAAAGCGCTTGTCGCCGGGGTCGGGCGCGGCGACCGGTGCCGCCGGTTCGCCGGCGAGCCGCTTGGCCGAGGCGGCCCATAGATCGAGATAGGCCTTGCCGAGCCTGGTTTGCAGTTCGACGGTGCGCTCCGGATCGGCGAGCCAATACTCCGCGACTTGCCCGAGCGTCTTGACGACTTCAGTGACCTCTTCGGTAAATTGATCGCTATTGCGGCCTTCCTCGCGGGGCTTGAGATAGGCCGCCAAAGCCCGACCGCCTTCTTCGACCAGGCGCGCCAGATTGCGCGAAAACTCCTCGACGTCGACGGTGCCGATCTTCATCGGCTCTTGCGATGGAGCCCGCACAGGCGTTCCTCAATCATGGCCGCGAGAACGAGCTGACCGGCCGTTGCTGCAGAAATGGCTTGCCACTGGCGGGCGCGCAAGCAGCCTGCGGGGCTGTCGGAGACTGTCCGCAGTGCAAGATGCCTCGCGCTGGCCGCGCTAAGCTCCGCCAATGGTCCTGGTTTCGACATATTAGCACACTATCTTCACGTTTATCTGGGGTGTTAGGGACTCTTAATAAGATATTGTGCTGAGAAGTTTTCTTTGAGGGAGGCCCGGTGTGGGTCGGGGCGTGGTCAGAGCAGCCGAATGCGGAATCTGGCCGAAGCTTTGGGGGATCAAGGGTGCACAACCCTGCGAGATTGACGAGGCGCGTCGTTGCCGCCCTTGCAATCGCCGCGCTGGCCGCGCTGGCAGCCGGCTGTTCGGCGCCCGGTTATCCGGGCGTGCTCGATCCCGTCACGCCGCGCGCCGATGATCCGATGACGCCCGCCCAGGTCAAACAGGCGACGGACGATCTTATTTCCGACCGCAATCAATTGAATGCACAAGCGCCGGCCGATGGCTCGGCAAACGTCACCGGCTCGACAGCACCCGCCACTGGCGCTGCCGCCAAGCCGTGATAAGACTGTCTTGTTAAGCTATCGTCGAGGTCCTTGGAGGTAACGTCTAGAGCATGATCCCGAAAAGTCGAAACCGGTCTTCGGAAAAGATCACGCTCAATCAAAATGCTAGAGCCCGGTTTTGATTCCATTTCCATCAAAATCGAACAGGCTCTAGTCGACGCTCTGGAGCAGCTATGGAAGAATTTCATCGCATTCGCCGGTTGCCGCCATACGTGTTTGAACAGGTCAATCGCGCCAAAGCTGCCGCCCGCAACGGCGGCGCCGACATCATCGATCTCGGCATGGGCAATCCCGACCTGCCGGCGCCGGCGCATGTCGTCGAGAAGCTGAAGGAGACTGTCGGCAAAGCACATACGGATCGCTACTCGGCGTCCAAGGGAATACCGGGTCTGCGTCGCGCCCAGGCCGCTTATTATGCCCGGCGCTTTGGCGTGAAGCTCAACCCCGAGACGCAGATCGTCACGACGCTCGGCTCGAAAGAGGGCTTTGCCAACGTCGCGCAGGCGATCACCGCGCCGGGCGATATCATCATCGTCCCCAATCCCACCTATCCCATCCACGTGTTCGGCTTCCTTTTGGCGGGCGGCGCCATCCGCTCGGTGCCGGTTGCCGTGGACGCGAACTTCTTCGCCGCGCTCGAACGCGCCGTGCTGCATTCCATTCCGAAGCCGATTGCAGTCGTCGTTTGCTATCCGTCCAATCCAACGGCCTGCGTCGCCAACCTCGACTTTTACCGCGACCTTGTCGCCTTCGCGAAGAAGCACGGGCTGCTACTGCTCTCCGATCTTGCCTACGCGGAGGTCTATTTCGAGGGCGAGCCGCCGCCCTCGCTGTTGCAGGTTCCCGGCGCTGTCGATCTCGCGGTGGAATTCACTTCGATGTCGAAGACCTATTCGATGCCGGGCTGGCGGATCGGCTTTGCAGTCGGCAATGAACGTATCATCGCGGCTCTGGCACGCGTGAAGTCTTATCTCGATTATGGCGCGTTTACCCCGATCCAGGTGGCGGCAACGGCGGCGCTGAACGGCCCTGACGATTGCATCCACGAGATGCGCGCCACTTACCGGCGTCGGCGCGATACGCTTCTCGATTCGTTTGGCCGCGCCGGTTGGCACGTGCCGGCACCGCGGGCGTCGATGTTTGCATGGGCGCCGGTTCCCGAACCGTTCCAGTCGCTTGGCAGCGTGGAATTCTCAACGCTGCTTGTCGAAAAGGCAGCCGTCGCCGTGTCCCCAGGTGCCGGTTTTGGCGAGTATGGCGAGGGTCACGTTCGCATCGCGCTGGTGGAAAACGAACAGCGCATTCGCCAGGCGGCTCGCAACATCCGACGCTTTCTTGAAACCGGGCCGGAAATGCTTCACAACGTCGTGCCGCTTGCGACACGGCGTTAGCCCGGCGTCGCTTTACCATTATCTTGGCGACGTTTCATGGCCGAGCCGCTGAAAGTCGGTCTTGCCGGATTGGGAACCGTCGGAACGGCCGTAGCCCACCTCTTGGAGCGTGGCCGCGACAAGCTTATTGCCCGTTGCGGTCGCCCGATCGAGGTGGTGGCGTTGTCCGCGCGCTCGCGCGCCAAGAAGCGCGGCGTCGATGTGAAGAAATATCGCTGGTTTGCCGACCCGGTGGCGCTGGCGCGGGATCCGTCGATCGACGTGCTTGTTGAGGTTATCGGCGGCGCGGGTGACCCGGCAAAGCGCGCCGTCGAGAGTGCGCTTGCGTCGGGCAAGCCGGTGGTGACCGCCAACAAGGCGCTGCTCGCGCGGCATGGCCAAAAACTCGCGGTGCTGGCGGAAAGGCATGGTGTTGCACTCAATTTTGAAGCCTCGGTCGGCGGCGGCATTCCGATCGTGAAGACGCTGCGCGAGGGGCTTAACGGGGACTCCTTCGCGCGCATCTATGGCATCCTCAACGGTACCTGCAATTACATCCTGTCGCGGATGGAGCAGGATCGAATTTCATTCGAAGACTGCCTGCGCGATGCGCAACGGCTCGGTTATGCAGAGGCCGATCCGTCGTTCGATGTCGAGGGTCACGACACCGCGCAAAAGCTCTCGATTTTGGCTTGCCTCGCGTTTGGAACCAAAGTCGATCCCGACGCGATCTATGTCGAGGGCATTTCGTCCATCACGCTTGCCGACCTCGACGCCGCGGCCGAGCTTGGCTACCGCGTGAAGCTTTTGGGCGTCGCGGTGAAAACGGAGGCCGGTATCGAGCAGCGGGTCCATCCGACCATGGTGCCCAAGGACTCCGCCATCGCGCAGGTCATGGGCGTGACCAACGCGCTCACCGTGGATGTCGACGGGCTCGCCCCCATCACGCTGGTCGGTCCGGGTGCCGGCGGCATGGCGACGGCGTCTGCTGTCGTGTCCGATCTGGCCGATATCGCATGCGGGGTTTGCACCGCACCGTTCGGGCGTCCGGCCGCCGGCATGACTGCGAGCCGCAAAGCGCCGATGCAGCATCACGAGGGTGGCTACTATATCCGGCTGCTGGCGCGCGACCGGCCGGGCACGGCGGCCACCATCGCGCGGCGTTTGGCGCAACAGAAGATTTCGCTGGAGTCGATCGTGCAGCGCCACGATGCCGGCAGTTCGCCGAGCTCCGGTCGCTCCGGCGAACCGGTCCCCGTGATCATGATCACCTACGCCACCAGCGAGGATGCGGTGCGCAAGGCCCTCGTCGCCGTGCGCCGCGACCGTGTAATCTCGGGGCGGCCGCAGGTGATCCGGATCGAGAAAAATTAGGCATCAATCGCCGGCGGGACGGCAAAGTGCGGGAAACAAAAGATGGCGCCGGTGACAATTCGACCGAGCTCGATTGACCGCGTTCTCGCCATCGAGATCGTGCGCGTGACTGAGCGGGCCGCGGTCGCCGCGGCGCGATTGCGCGGGCGCGGCGTGGAAAAGAAATCTGACCAGGCCGCGGTCGACGCCATGCGGCGCGAGCTGGCCAGGTTGCCGATCGACGGCACCGTCGTGATCGGTGAGGGCGAAATGGACGAAGCACCGATGCTGTTCATCGGTGAGAAGGTCGGCACCAAATTCGGGCCGAACGTCGATATCGCCGTCGATCCGCTCGAAGGCACGACGCTGTGCGCCAAGAATATGCCGGGCGCCATCGCCACGCTGGCCATGGCCGACGAAGGCGCGCTGCTGCACGCGCCCGATATCTACATGGATAAGATCGCGATCGGCCCGGGCTATCCAAGGAACTTAGTCGATCTCGATGCGCCGGCAGACAAAAATATTCTCGCCCTCGCCAAGGCCAAGGGCGTGAAGCCGGAAGCCATCACCGCGATGATCCTCGATCGTCCGCGCCATGCCGATCTCATCGCGGCGGTGCGCAAGGCCGGTGCAGCGGTGAGCCTGATCACCGATGGCGACGTTGCCGGCGTCATCCACACCGGCGACCCCGATCGGACCGGCATCGATATCTATCTCGGCATCGGTGGCGCGCCCGAGGGCGTGCTGTCGGCGGCGGCGCTGCGGTGCATCGGCGGCCAGATGCAGGCCCGTCTCGTCATCGATACCGACGAGAAGCGCGAGCGCGCCACCAAGATGGGCATCAAGGACCCGCGCAAGAAATATCAGATCGAGGACATGGTGCGCGGCGATTGTTTGTTTGCCGCGACCGGCGTCACCGACGGCAGGATGCTGCACGGCGTCGAGTTTCATAAGGACACGATCTGGACCGAGACCGTGGTGATGCGATCCACCACCGGCACGGTGCGCTGGATCAGGGCCGAGCACCGCCAGCTCGATAAGTTTTAGAGCATGATCTTTTCGGAAAACCGGTTCACCCTCGGATCAAGTCCGAGGGCGGCCTTTTCGGGATCATACCCTGGGTATCCGAGCAGAGAATAAGGGAGCAAGTCTTGGCTGTTATTGTGCTCGCTCACGGGGCTTGGTCATCAGCATGGGCCTGGAAGAAATTACGCCCCTTGATGGCGGCGGCCGGGCATCAGTTTTTCACGCCAAGCTACACCGGCCTCGGCGAGCGGGCGCATCTGGCAAGCCCTGCAAACGATCTGGAAACCCACATTCAGGATGTGCTGGGTGTGATCGAGTATGAAAACCTGCACGACGTGGTGCTGATGGGTCACAGCTACGGCGGCATGGTGGCGACCGGCGTGGCGGATCGGGCGCGGGATCGCATTGCGCAACTGATCTATCTCGACGCCTTCGTGCCCACCGACGACCAGGCGGTCGTTGATTTGCTGCCGGCCGCCGAGCGTGACCGTCTGTTGGGCAGCGTGAAGGCCGGCGACGGCTGGCGCGTCACCCCGAACCCGACGCCTCCCGATACGTCGCCGGAGGATTTGGCCTGGATCGCCAAATTCCGGATGTCGCAGTCGGTCAAATGCTTCGAGCAGCCGTTGCGCTTGCAGGCGGCGCTCAGCGTGCGCCGCGCTTACATTCATTGCACACGCTACGCCGACAAAAAACCGTTCGCTCAATTTGCAACCCGGGCTCAGCGCGATGGCTGGCCATGTCATGACCTTGACGCCAGCCACAGCCCAAATGTCACCGCTCCGGTCGAACTGATGCATGTGCTCGGGAGGGTTTTGCCTGGATAGAGCATGATCTGGAAGAGCCCGCCCTCGGACTTGATTCCGAGGGTGAACGTTTGTTTCGCCGAGAGATCGCATTTTCATCTGTGAATCCGGCCACCGACAATCGAGCCAGGCGTCCGCAAATGCGCTAGATTTTCTCGATGGGTTTCGAATCGCGTGATTTCTCTGCGACCGACGGGCTCTTTCTCGGCGTCGAAAATTCGGCGACTGGACGCGCGTGGCGCGATCGGCTCGACCAGCGCGGATCGGCGCGGGCGCTTGCCATTGCGCAACGCCACGATCTGCCGGAGCTGCTGGCGCGTATCCTCGCCGGCCGCAATGTGGAGGTCGATGCGGTCGACGCGTTCCTCGATCCGACGATCAAACGGACGATGCCCGATCCGAACGTGCTCACGGCGATGCCGGAGGCGGCCGCGCGTCTTGCCGAGGCGGTCGAGCGCGGCGAGACCGTCGCCATTTTTGGCGATTACGATGTGGATGGCGCGACCTCGTCGGCGCTGCTGGCGCGCTTCCTGCGCTTTGGCGGCTTGAAGCCGATCATCCATATTCCCGATCGCCTGTTCGAGGGTTATGGGCCCAATGTCGAGGCGGTGCGCGCACTGGCGGCGCGGGGGGCGACGCTGTTGGTCACCGTCGATTGCGGCACCACCAGCATCGAGCCGTTGCGGGAGGCCCGCACGCTCGGCGTCGATGTTGTCGTCATCGATCACCACCAGGCCGACGAGGCGTTGCCGCCGGCGGTCGCCATCGTCAATCCGAATCGGCGCGACGATCTGTCCGGCCTTGGTTATCTGGCGGCCGTCGGACTCACTTTCATGACCGTCGTCGCGGTGAACCGCCTGCTGCGGCAACGCGGTTTCTGGTCATCCGAGCGACCAGAGCCCGATCTGCGCGACCTGCTCGACGATGTCGCGCTCGGCACCGTCGCCGATGTGGTGCCCCTGATTGGGCTCAACCGTGCCTTCGTCACCAAAGGCCTCATCGCGCTGCGCCGCCGGGCGCGCGCCGGTCATACGAGCCTGATGGACGTGGCCCGGCTGTCCGGTCCGCCCGAGGCGTGGCACTTGGGCTTTCTGCTCGGGCCGCGCATCAATGCCGGCGGCCGCATCGGTCGAGCCGACCTTGGCGTGCGCCTGCTCATGGAAGACGATCCGACCGAGGCCGCGACAATGGCTGCGGAACTCGATCGGCTCAACCGCGAGCGGCAAGCGATCGAACTGGAGACTTTGGCGCAGGCTGAAGCTGAAGCCATGGCTGCGCTTGGCATCGAGGAGAAAGGCGCGGTGGTGATCACGGCCGCCGAAGGCTGGCATCCCGGTGTGGTCGGCCTTGTCGCGGCGCGCCTGAAGGAGAAATTCGGCCGTCCCGCTTTCGCCATCGCGCTCGAACCCGGCGACATCGGCACCGGCTCGGGGCGATCGATCGTCGGCGTCGACATCGGCCGTGCGGTGCGGCGCGCCGTGTCGGAAGGTCTCTTGCTCAAGGGCGGCGGTCACGCCATGGCGGCGGGGCTCACTGTACGCAAGGGCGCGCTGGCGGAGCTGCGCGCGTTTCTCGAATCTGCACTAGATCATGACGTCGGGATCGCCCGCCGCGCAAACGGTCTCTTGATCGACGGCGCGGTGAGCGCGGCTGCAGCGAATATCGATCTCGTCGCCATGATCAGCCGCGCCGGGCCGTTCGGTTCAGGCAATCCCGAGCCCGTGATCGCGTTGCCGGCCCATACATTGAGCTATGCCGATGAGGTCGGCCAAGCGCATATGCGGGCGCGGCTCAAATCCGGCGACGGATCTTACGTCAATGCCATCGCCTTCCGTGCCGCGAATGAGAAGCTCGGTGCCGCCTTGCGCAACAATCGCGGTCGGCAAATTCATGCCGCGGGCTCGTTCGCCCTCGATCGCTGGCAAGGCGAGGAACGCGTGCAGTTCAGGCTCACCGATATCGCGCCGGCTGAGCCGTTGGCCGGGCGGTGACGGCGACCGGCATTTACGAAGTCGCGGTTTTTACTTGAATTAACAAGGCGATATGGTAAGTGCCTGCGGTGCAGGAGTCACTTGCAATGTCGTTGATAACCCGCCGCAGCACATTGCTGCTTGGCGCTGGACTGACCGCCACGCTGATCGCCGTCGACAATAGCGCGGCAACGCCTGCGGAAGCGGATGCCGCAATCGCAAAATTCACCGGCGGAAAAGCGGCGCAGAATGGCAAGATCGCCATCGACCTTCCCGAGATCGCCGAGAACGGCAACACCGTGCCGCTCTCGATCGCGGTCGACAGCCCGATGAATGTCGACGATTACGTCAGCCAAATCCTTGTTGTCGGCGACGGCAATCCCAATCCCGGCATCGTCGAGTTTCATCTCACGCCGATGTCCGGCCGCGCCGAAGTGGCGACCCGCATCCGCCTGCAAACGACCGAGCACGTCATCGTGATCGCCAAGACTTCGACCGGCAAGCTCTACAGGGAGCAAAAAGTGGTCAAGGTCACGGTTGGCGGTTGCGGTGGCTGAGGCAAGAGAGCGGAAAAAATCATGATCGATAAACCGCGCTTGCGCGTGCCCTCAGAGGCGAAGAAGGGCGACATCATCCAGATCAAGACGCTGGTTTCGCATCCTATGGAAACCGGATTTCGCAAGGACCAGAACGGCAAGATCATTCCGCGCGAGATCATCAACACCTTCGTCTGCACGTTCAATGACAAGGAAGTCCTGCGGGTGGACCTGCAGCCGGCCATCGCCGCCAATCCCTACTTCGAATTCACGGTCAAGGTGGAGGAGAGCGGCACTTTCGCCTTTGCGTGGACCGACGACAACGGCACTGTCACGACCGCGGAGCAGAGCATCACCGTGAGCTGACGACTGCTCCGCGTAATTGTGACGGTTGTGCGGGCGTTTTACGGCTTGCACCACTCCTGGTGCGCCTGTTTGACCATCGCTTCGGGATTATTGAACGCCCCCACCGGGCCAAGCTCTTTCCGGCCGGTCGGGTCATAGAGCCAATACCAATCGTAGCTGCCGCCGAACACGAAGTAGCGGCGGGACTGAACGACCAGGTCGTCCTTGTATTTGTTGGCACAGAAGCTCAGCACCATGAAATCGTTGGCCGGCACGACAAAGCGCTCGTTGCGCGTGCGCATATCGTAGACGTGCAGCGCCCCCGATGTCGCCCATCCCGGCGACAGGAAAAACAGATGCTGCCCGTCCGAACTGAATTGCTTGCTGCGGAAATCACAGAGCTGTTCTTCGCCATCGCCTTTGCGGCCGTACAAGAGAAGCGTGTCGTTGCTGCCGTCGACGTTGACCCGGCGCAACTCGTCGGGCTTCGGCGAACTGGTGCAAGCCTGACCAAGATGGTAGCCCCGCGCGGTGGGGCTGCGGCCTTGGCGGGTGAATACGACATAGGCGCCGTTGGGCGAGAGCACGGGCGCGACATCCTGCTCGGATGTCGTGAGCTGGGTCTTGGTGCCGTTATTGTCGATGAAGATATTTCCGGCATCGCTGTAGACGTGCGGGGCTTGCGCAGCCGCCGGAGCGGCACAAGGCAACAGGACGGCTAAAGCCGTGAGCAGGATGCAGTAGCGCATACGGTCGGACCCTGGTCGCGTGGGGGCGCCAGAAAGGCGCGGCGCAAGATACCACCTTGGCAGGGGCCGGCGCGTGCGGCTATTTGGTGCGACCCGCAGAGGATGTCCATGGCCAAGCTCAATCTCTCCGTTGCCGTCGGCGACTACGACCGTACCCGCGCGCTGCTCGACGGCACCGTGCAGATCGACGGCGTCGATCCGGTCTACATGACGCTCGTTCCGGAGGAAATCTTCTTTCGTGCGTTCCGCGCCGTTGAATTCGACATCTGCGAATTGTCGTTGTCGAGCTATACTGTCAAGACGGCGCAGGGCCGTTGCCCGTATATCGCCGTGCCAGCTTTTGTCTCGCGCGCCTTCCGCCACACCTCGGTCTATGTTCGCACCGATCGGGTGAAAAAGCCCGCGGACCTCAAGGGCCGCAAAGTCGGCGTGCCCGAATACCAGCTCACCGCCAATGTGTGGGCGCGCGCGTTCCTTGAAGACGATTATGGCGTCAAGCGCAGCGATATTCATTGGATCCGCGGCGGCATCGAGGAGGCGGGGCGGCCGGAGAAGATCACCGTCAAATTGCCGCCCGGCGTTCGTCTCGACAATGCACCGGAGGGAATGACGATTTCGGCGCTGCTCGAAGCCGGCGAAATCGACGGCTTCATCGCGCCGCGGCCGCCGACCTTGGTCGAGCGGGGTCACCCGCATATCGGTTGGCTGTTTCGCGATCCGACCGCCGTGGCCAGGGATTATTTCAAGCGCACCGGCTTGTTTCCGATCATGCATGTCGTCGGCGTGCGCCGTGAACTCGCCGAGCGCCATCCGTGGCTGCCCGGCGCGGTGCTCAAGGCGTTCGAACAGGCGAAAGAAGCCGGCTTGAGGAAATTGTCCGATACGTCGGCGACCAAGGTGACGCTGCCGTTCGTCGAGGAGCGTCTTGCCGAAGCGCGTGAGCTGATGGGCTACGATTTCTGGTCATACGGCGTGGCGCCGAACCGCAAGGTACTGGACTATTTTCTCGCGCAGCATCACGCCGAAGGCCTTTCGACGCGCCGTCTTTCGGTCGACGAACTGTTTCACCCGTCGACCTACGAGACGTTCAAGCTGTAAGTTGCTCCTTCTCCCCGCACAGCGGGGAGAGGTGCTTTTTTTGGAATTAAATCCGATCCGGGAACTTGATGATGAAATTGTGCCGGTTCGGCATTTTGATCTTGGGCAGCGTCTGTGCGTCCATCACCTCATCCTTGGGAATGAGATTGTTGCCGGCGAATAGATAAGCGCAGAGCGCGTAGACTTCGTCGTTCGAGAGCGTTTCCGGCGTGGGCCACGGCATGGCGCGGCGGATATAGTCGAACAGCGTGGTCGGCTGGCCCCAGAAATTGGCGATGGTCTTGTTGGCCGAGATACCGGGCTCGGTCAACGATGGGCTGCCAATGAGCATATTGGCCCTGCCGCCCTTGGCGCCGTCGCCATGGCATTGATTGCAGCCTTTGGCGACGAACAGCTTGGCGCCTTGTTCGGCCGTGCCGCTGCCGGGTGGCAGGCCGGTGCCGTCCGGCAGGACGGTGATATCCCACGCCTTGATGTCGGATTCCGTGACCGGCTTGCCGAGCCCCGGCGTGTTGGCGGCGTAGGCCGCCGAGCCAAATGCAAAACCGACGAAAAGAGCGGCGGCCAGAGGTTTACATATAGACATGTTTGATCTCCCCTGAGCTCTCGATGCCCCAAGCGGTGAGGCTGTTGTAATGGTTATTGGGAAACGCATTGGAGTTGGTGACCGGGCGCTTGGTTTGGCCGCGCACGGCGACGAAATCGGCGCGCAGCGGCTGTACCTCGCCGGAATCGTCCCACGCGCGACTGGAAATCACCGCCGGCTGACCGTCCCAGCGCCACGGCATGACGAAGCGGGTGAACGCTTTCGGACTGATCGGCCCTTCGAGCGCCGCGTCGGCCCAGCTCTTGCCGCCGTCGGCGGTGACCCGTACCCGCTCGATCCGGCCGGTGCCTGAATAGGCCAAGCCGGAAATCTCATAATAACCCGGCTTCTTGAGCGTCGAGCCGAACGAAGGCTGGGTGATGAAGGACTTCACCTCGTTGATGAAGTAGAACCGATACGCCTTGCCGTCGGGCAACAGCGGCGAGTAGTTGCGCGTCTCGTAGAAGGTCATGGCCGGCTGGTCGGTGATATAGAGCCGGCGCAGGAATTTGGTGTTCATGTTGCCTTCGTAGCCGGGCAGCAATAGCCGCATCGGATAGCCGTTGCCGGGCATCAGCCGCTCGCCGTTCTGGTAGAGCGCGATCATCGCGTCCTCGTAACCCTTCTTCAGCGGACAGCTTCGGCTGACCAACAGCGAGTCGGCGCCTTCGGCCACCATCCACTTGGCGCGCGGGTCGATGCCGGCTTCGTCGAGAATGGTCGACACCGGCACGCCGGTCCATTCGGCGCAAGAGGAGAGGCCGTGAATCTGCTGTACCGTCGCCTGGATCGGCACATCGGAGAACATCGGCGCGCTGTTGCCGCCGCATTCGACGAAGTGCTTGCGCGTGACCATCGGGTAACGCAGCAGGTCGTCGACTGTGTATTCCAGCGCCTGCCGCACCATGCCGTGGATGATGAAGCGGTGCTGCGCGGGGTCGATGTCCGGAATGCCGGAATGCAGAATCGTAAAGTGCAGCGGGTTCGGCGTGATCGTGCCATTGAGCATCTGCAACGGCGCCCGTGCATGCTGTGTGCGCGGATCGCCCTTGGGATTGGAGAGGATGCGCACGACGTTCTTTTCATAGGGCGATGGCGTCTGCAGCACCGGGGTAACTTCGCCGGGCTCGAGCGTCCATTCAGGAATTGTCAGCGGCTCGGCATCGGCGCTGGTGAGCGAGGCGCCGCTCGACACGGCTCCCGCGAGCATGAGGCCGCCGCCTAGAAGCGCGCGGCGGTGAAGAAGGCCGTTGCCGGCGACCTGCTCGAATGGCGGCGTGTAGCCGCTCCCTTTGCGTCTATTCATGATTCCCTCCTGACGGATCGGCGCTTACGGCGTCGATTGGACTTGGCGTGTCGTAGGCAAGAGAATGGGACTCCTCCCGCGGTCATGTTGCCCGCTTTGTCGGCTGTTGTGAACGGTATTTTTTGCGTCTTTTCCGCGCCGAGACCATGATCGGACTTGGCTTGACCCGGACACAAAGCGGCGGGTCGCGGTGCCTCGGTTATGTCCCCGCCTTTGCGGAGGCGCCTTTACTCGATCACCTCGTCGGCGAGCGCGAGCAAGGTCGGCGGTACGGTAAGCCCAATCGCTTTGGCGGTCTTCATGTTGATGATGAGATCGAACTTGGTCGGCTGCAGCACCGGCAGGTCGGCCGGCCTCGCGCCTTTGAGGATTCGGCCGACGTAGGCTCCGACCTGGCGGAAGGAATCCGAAAAGCTCGCCGCATAGGTCATCAGGCCGCCGGCAACAACCGAGTCGCGCTCGAAGAAGATGGTCGGAATTTTGTAGCGGATCGTCAGCGCCACAATGTGCTTGCGATCGTCAATGAACAAAGGATCGCTGCCTTCGACCAGCGCGGCAATTCCGGATTGTGCCAGTGCGGCGAAAGCCGTGTCGATTTCACCAACGCTGTCAGCCCTCACGAGATGCAGCGCCAGGCCGCGCGAACGGGTGGCCTTTTGCATTTCCTGCACCTGGATCGCGGTCTGGACACCATTCGGATTGACCAAGAAGCCGATCGAGGTTGCCTTCGGCAATAGCTCCAGGATCATGTCGAGCCGCTTCGTCACCAGCGCTGTGGTCAATCGGCTGGCGCCGGTGACGTTGCCGCCAGGCCGGTTCATGCTGGCGACCAGGCCGTCCTTGACCGGATCGCTGCCGGTCTGGAACACGATCGGGATGGTCGAAGTTGCCGCCTTGGCGGCAAGCGCGGGCGCCGAGCTACGGGTGGCTGCGATTACCGCAACGGGCATGTGCACGAGCTCGGCCGCGAGTGCTGGCAGCCTGTCGTTGTGGTTCTCGGCCCAGCGGTATTCGATCTTGAGATTTTTGCCCTCGCTGTACCCCGTTTCGGCGAGGCCCCTGCGAAAACCGGCCAGATTGTCCGCCATGCCTGCGGATTCGCCTTTATCGAGGAACCCAATGACCGGCATTGGCGCCTGCGCGCGCGCCGCGAGCGGCCACGCCGCTGCCGCGCCGGCGAGAAACGCGACGAACGTGCGCCGATCAATTTGCATCTCTGCCCCGAGGGGGAGAAATGCAATTCATCTCGTGCCGCCTCATTCAATGACCTCGTCGGCGATGCCGAGTAATGTCGGTGAGATAGTGACGCCGAGCGCCTTCGCCGTCTTGAGATTGATCACGAGCTCGAACTTGGTCGGGTCCTGGACCGGCAGGTCCGCGGGCTTGGCGCCTTTGAGGATCTGATCGACATAATCAGCCGCGTGGCGGAACGCGTCGATGAGGTCGGGTCCATAAGACATCAGTCCGCCACTATCGGCAAACATCGCAACGCCATAGACCGCTGGAACGCGGTATTTGGCGGCGGCAGCGACGATCACGTCATGATGCCCCACGGTGAAGGCGCTCGCCAGCACCAGCACGCCACCGTGCTCTTCTCGCGCGACGTCCGCCATCAAAGGTTCGATCTCGGAATCGCTATTCACCGGCGCCGCTCGCACCGCTATCGCCATCGATCGGGCCGCTTCCCCGCTGGCCTGAATCATCAGACCGGAATAAGGCGCTGACGCGGGATTGAACAACACCGCAACGCGGGTCACAGGCGGTGTGATCTGCGCCAACATTCCGAGCCATTTGCCCGCCATTGGCGCGTCAAAAACACTAAATCCGGTGATATTGCCGCCGGGATGCGCCAGGCTGGCGACAAAGCCCTGGCCGATCGGGTCGGCGACTCCGAGGAACACAATCGGAATCGTCTTTGTCAGCCGTTGGAACGCCTCAAGCGCCGCGGTCGATTCGCCGACCAGAACTTCGGCATTGAGCGCGACCAGTTCAGCCGCTTGGCGCGCGATGAGCGCAGCATCGGAGCCCCAGCGAATCTCCATGTGCAGATTGCTTGACGTCCAGCCGAGCTTGACGAGCCCGTCGCGCAACGCCGCCAGCCACGCTTCCCCCGCCGGATCGCCCTCGACGGAGTTGATCAGGACGCCGATCACCCGCATCCGGTCTAGCTGCTGCGCGCGCGCCGCAAGCGGCCGCACCGCCGCCGCGCCGCCGAGCATCGTAATGAACTCGCGCCGCCTCATTCAATGACCTCGTCGGCGGTCGCAAGCAGAGTCGGCGGCACGGTGATGCCGAGCGCCTTGGCGGTTTTGAGATTGATGACAAGCTCGAACTTCACGGGCGATTGCACGGGAAGGCTCTGCGGAGTCGCGCCTTTGAGGATGCGATCGACATAAGTGGCCGCGCGCGCGAATTGATCGGCAAAGTCAACGCCGTAAGACATCAGGCAGCCGTCCTGCGCATACAAGCGGTAGGGACAAATCGTGGGCAATCGATATTGCGCGGATAATCGAAGTATTTCGGCACGATGAAGATTGGTAAAGGGTTCACCGATCACGACGAGGCCACCGTTGGCCGCGAGCGCCGCAATGGCCGGTTCGATATCGGCAACATTTTGAACAGGCGCTTTGATCGGCCGGATGGAAAGGATTGCGGCTGCACTATCAAACGAACCTGAGAAATACGATCCGCCGCCCGGCGTCGAATTCGGATTGAAGATCATCGCGGCACGCGTCACGTTTGGTGCGATCTTTTTGAGAAACTCGAGATATTTGCCTCCGATTGACGGCTCGATATTGGTAAAGCCGGTAAAATTGCGGCCGGGACGGGCGAAGCTCTCGACGAAATGCTCGCCGATCGGATCGGAGACGTTCACGAACACAATCGGGATTTTTGTCGAACTTTGGAAGAACGCCCTGGTGACAATCGTGGCGTGAGCGACGATCACATCGGGATTGAGCTTCAACAATTCGGCCGCTTGCGTCTGGGCGCGTTCAGCGTTGGTCGCGTTCCAGCGATACTCGATCCTTACGTTTTGACCTGGCACCCAACCTAGCTGCCGGAGCGATTGTTCAAATGCTGCGGCGAGGCGCTGGCCATTACTGTCGCCTTCGGCGAGCGCCATCTCCACGGCGACCAGGCGTATTCGATCGGACTCTTGTCCACGCGCCACGACGGGCCATGAGATTGCCGCGGCACCGAGCGCGGCAATGACTTCGCGCCGTCCAATCTCGACGTTTCCCCGCCGGAGAGAAGTGAAATTTTTGCGCCGGCGACTCATTCGATCACCTCGTTGGCGAGCGCGAGCAGGGTGGGCGGCACCGCTATTCCGAGCGCCTTTGCGGTCTTAAGATTGATGGAGAGATATACCTTCACGGCTTGCTGGACCGGAAGATCTTCCGGTTTCTCGCCCTTGAGGATTCTGGCGACGTAGCTGCCTGCCAGCCGGTAAGCTTCGATAGGGTGGGGGGCATAGCTCACGAGTCCGCCGGCCAGGACATATTCCTCGCGTGGATACATTCCGGGCAAGCCGTCTCTCGCAGCCAAGGCAACGATTTGCTCGTGGCGGCTTAAGAAGAAAGCGTCGGCCGCAACGGCGAATGCGGCGACTTTGCGCGCGGCGAATATTTTGAAAGCGATGTCAATTCCGGCTTCATCGGCGGTCTCTTGGACCACAAGTTGCTGCCCGAATGCCGTCGTCGCAGCTTCGACTTCCCCGGTTTCGGCAGCATAGCTCGGATTTTTGCTATTGACGATGAAGCCGATCGAACCCGCTGACGGAAGAAGCTGATGCAGCAATTCCATCCGCTTCGCCGCCAGAGAATTGACCAAAAAGCTTGCACCCGTCACGTTACCACCGGGATGATTGAGGCTGGTCACGAGGCCGAGCTTCACGGGATCAGCGCCGTTGGCAAAGACAATCGGAATGCTCGTTGTCGCTGCCTTGGCCGGTGGCGCGGACGCGGCTCCGCCAATCGTCACGATGACGGCGACGCGACGCTCGGCGAGATCACGCGCAAGCGCGGGCAGGCGGTCATACCGGCCTTCCGCCGATCGGTACTCTATCTTGATATTTTCGCCTTCTTTGAAGCCGGCCGCGGCTAGGCCGGCTTTGACACCGTCGACTTCGAACTGGTTGAGGTGCGTTCCGCTGAGCACGCCAATTATCGGCATCGGCTGCTGGGCGCGCGCGGCGAAGGGCCTTGCAAGAGCAGTGCCGCTCACGAGGGCAATGAGAGTGCGACGATCAATTTGCAGTTCGCCCCGCTGCGAAGAGATCGGCGAGCAACTTGTCGCGAGCCGGGTAAGGGGGATAGAGCCTCCACGTATGTGTCCTCTCACCCGACGTGCCCGCGGGGCCCGCGCGTCGACCACTCCCCCTTGGGGACAGGTGAAGTTTGTTTCCCACCGTCTCATTCGATCACCTTATCGGCCAATGCGAGCATGGTGGGCGGGATCGTCAGGCCGAGCGCTTTCGCGGTCTTGAGATTGATGACAAACTCGAACGTGGTCGGTTGCTCGACCGGAAGGTCCGTCGGCTTCGCTCCCTTGAGAAGCTTGTCGACATAGGCCGCCGCACGGCCAAAGTGCGCGCAATAATTCAGTGCGTAGGACATCAGCCCCCCGGCTTCAACGAAGGCGCGCTCTTGGTAGATGGCCGGCCGCCGAAGTCGTGCCGCCTGCTCGACGATGCTCTGCCTGTTGCTGAGCGTGATGCTGTCGACCAGTACGATCAGCGCGCCCGGTGGGGTTTTCGCCATGGTCGCGAATGCGACATCAACGCTGGCTGCGCCGCGAAGCGGCATCGGCTCGATGTCGACGCGCATGGCGCGGCCGCTGTCCTGCAGCCCGCGAACATCGAGTTGCTTGCCCGGATTGCTCGGGTCGTACAGCACCGCAAAACGGTTCGCTCCGGAGACGGTCTCGATCAGCTCCAAAAGCTTGCCGACCATGGCCGGAAAAAAATTGGACACGCCCGTGATGTTTCCGTTCGGACGCGCGAGGCTTGCAACGATCCCGCTCGCGACTGGGTCGCTGACCATGTTGAACACGATCGGAATGTCCTGCGTTGCTTGCTGCATTGCTTTCGCGGCCGGCGTCCCCGAGACCATAATCAGATCGGGCTTGAGCCGCACCAGTTCTGCCGCAAGCCCAGGTAGCAGGGCCGTGTTGCCTCCGGCCCAGCGGCGTTCAATGAGGATGTTCTGTCCCTCGACCCAGCCGAGCCGGCGCAGCGCGTCCTGGAAGCAGGCGTCTCTCTCTTGCGTTCCTTCGCGCGATCCGCCGCTGAGACTGCCGATCCGCATCGTCTTGCCATTCGGCTGCGCCCGGGCGGGGAGCGCATACAGCAGCGGTGACGTCGCGGCGCCGCCGACGAGCGCGATGAGTTCGCGGCGAACGATTTCCGCTCCCCGGGGGGGAGAGGTGAAGTTTGTTTCCCACCGTCTCATTCGATCACCTCGTCGGCGCGGCCGAGCAGTGGCAGCGGGACGGTGATTCCGAGTGCCTTGGCTGTCTTCAGGTTGATGATCAGCTCTACTTCAGTCGATTCTTGCACCGGCAGGTCGGCCGGATGCTCGCCCCTTAGGATGCGGCCGGCATAGACACCGATAATCCGGAAGCCTGACGGAATGCTCGTTCCATAGCTCATTAAGCCGCCGCTAGCAGCGAACCCGCGAGACTGAAAGATTGCCGGGATCGCGTGACGAAGCGACAGCGCGCCGAGTTGTGCGGCGCGGGCATTGAATATGCCGGTATTGCCGATGACGAGCCCGGCGGCTTTCAGTTTGTCGAGAGCGGCGAAGACTGCATCGAAGTCTCGCTCCGAAGTCGCGTGCAGCACATGGAGTTCGAGCCCGAGCTGCTGCGCGGCCACTTGCGTGCTGCGGCTTTCGATTTCGCTGACCGAACCGTTGGTGGGGTCGACCAGCAAGGCCACGATGCGGGCCGACGGAACCGCTTCGTGCAGCAGTTCCAGGCGTTTTTGCCCAAGCGCGATGCTGAGGTTGCTCGCGCCGGTGAGGTTGCCGCCTGGATGACTGAGGCTACCGACAAGTCCGGCTGCAACCGGGTCGACGCCGATTTGGAACACAATGGGCGTCGTGCTGGTCGCGGCCTTTGCCGCCCGTACTTCGGGCACGCCACCGACGGCAATCACGGCCGCGGGCAGGCGAACCAGTTCGGTCACCAGGGCCGGCAGGCGGTCATACTGCGCCTCCGCCCAGCGGTAGTCGATTGTGACGTTGCGGCCTTCGACATAGCCGGATTCGGCCAGTCCCTGGCGGAACGCATGCACCCGGTCCGCCCATTTGTCGGCGGACTCGCTGCCGAGGAATCCAACCACGGGGATCGGCGTCTGCTGTGCGCGCGCTGCGAGCGGCCAAGACGCTGCCACGCCGCCGATGAGCGCCATGAATTCGCGTCGTCGCACCAATGCCCCCCAATGCGGTTTTTCCTGTGGCCTTTAGTCCGCGGCGTGCAACATTGCACGACGCGCGCGCCGAATCTCTGACGCAACGCACACTTCGCGTGCGGCAAAAAAGCCAGGAGTTCCAGGCTTTCAGGCCTTCACCGGCTTGAGCCGTACGTGAATGTTCTTCTCCTGTGTGTAGGCGAGCATCTCCTCAAAACATTCCTCGCGGCCGATGCCGGATTGCTTGTAGCCGCCAAACGGCGCGCCGAGAAAATGCTTCGAGACCTCGTTGATCCAGACGAAGCCAGACTGCACCGCAGCGGCCGTGCGATGCGCGGTCGAGATATCGTTGGTCCAGATCGAGGCGGTCAGTCCGTATTCGACGGCATTCACCTGTTCGATCATCGTCGCCTCGTCGCTCCATTTGAACACCGAGAGCACGGGACCGAAAATCTCTTCACGCGCGATGCGCATGTTCGGCTGCACATCGGCGAACACGGTCGGCTCGATGAAGAAGCCTTTCGCCAGTGCCGGGTCTGACGGCTTGCCGCCGCCCGTCAGCAGCCGCGCGCCCTCTTTTTTTGCAGAGTCGATGAACCCGAGAATACGCTCGTACTGCGTCTTGGAAATGATCGAGCCCATGGTGGTGGCGGGATCGGTGGCGATGCCGGGCTTATAGTGCGTGATCTTCGCCTTCACCTTGGCCAGAACGGCGTCGTAGATTTTCTCGTGGATGAAGGCGCGGCTGGTCGAGCCGCAGGATTGCCCGCACCAGGTGAAATTCATGCCGCCGATCACGCCGTCGGCGACGGCGTCGGGATCGGCGTCGGCGTAGGCGATCAACGCGTTCTTGCCGCCGAGTTCGAGCATCACGGCTTTGAGTGTGTCGGAGGCCGCCTTCATCACCGCGCGGCCGGTCGGGACCGAGCCGATCAGCGCGATCATGGCGACACCGGGATGCGAGGCGAGGGCGGAGCCCGCTTCGCGCCCGCCCGGCACCACGTTGAACACGCCGGGTGGCAGGATGCCGCCGATCAGTTCGGCAAGCCGCAGCGAGGAGAGCGGTGCCTGTTCCGGCGGTTTCATCACCACCGTATTGCCGGTCGCCAGTGGCGCGCCGGATTTGCCGGCGCAGAACATGAACGGATGATTGAACGGAATGATACGGCCGACCACGCCGCGCGGCTCGCGCACCGAGAAATTGACCGCGTCCGGCCCCATCGGAATCGAAGAGCCTTTCATTTCGGTGACGAGACCGGCGTAATACTCGATCTGCGCCGCGGCAACGGTCGCATCTTTGACCATTTCATGAAACGGATTGCCGCAATCGGCGGCGTCGATCATCGCCAGCTCCTCGGCGTGCTCGCGTAGCACATTGGCGATGCGCTTGAGCAGCCGGGCGCGTTCGAGCGGCGGCGTGTCGCGCCAGGCGGGGAATGCCGCCTTGGCGGCATTGACCGCAGCGTCGATGTCGGGCGCGCCGCAATCGGCGACGGCGCCGAGCGATTCACCGGTGCCGGGATTGATGGCGTCGGCGGTGCGGCCCGATTTCGGCTTGTGCCATTTGCCGCCATAGAACGCGTCGAGATGGCTGGGCAGATTGAGCGGCTGCGCCTTCGTGGTCTTGAGCGGGACTGCGGTGTTCATCATGTCCTCCCCGCAAGGGAGCGCGTTATCGCTCCCTCACGCGTATCTGACGGCTTCGAGATCGGTCATTTCAGTTGCCGGCGCGCGTCATCGCCTGAGTCATGACGGCGGTGTAACCCGGCTCGACGCGCACATCGACCACGGCGACTTGGCCGGCATCGACTGCGGCGATCGCTTTTTCCAGCGCCGGCGCCAGATCGGCCGGCTTGGTGATCGGGCCGAAACCGACTGCACCCTGAGCGCGACCCATGGCTGCAACATCGACCTCGGGTTCAGACATACGCTGGCCGATCCATTTGTTCTCGATCGGACGATTGCGCATGCGCGCCATCCGTTCCTGGTGCAACTCGTCATTGTAGAACGAGCGGTTGTTGGCGATCACAAACAGCAGCGGAATCTTATAGTGCACCGCGGTCCACACCGCGGTGACGCCCATCAGGAAATCGCCATCGCCGCAGATCGCGATGGGCAGCCGGCCCGTGCCCTTGAGCGCCAGCGCCGCGCCGACCGAAATGCCCGGGCCGCCGCCAACGCCGCCGCCACCGTCCGCGCCGAGATAGTCCAGCGGATGGCGGAACGTCGCCCAGGTGTCGTCCCACGACAGCGGCAGGTGGGTGTAGGTGACCGGCCGGTCTCTAAGCAGCTTCCGCAGATTGCGGGCGATGTGCTCGTTGGTGAAGCCGGTCGGTTCCTTTTCGGAGATTTTGCGAGCGCTCGGCAGCGCGTGCGGCTTGCCGCTCTTGCCGATTTCCTTGACCAGTTCCGGCACCACGAGATCCGGATCGGCGGACAACAGCAGATCGACCGGTGGCAGGCCTTGGTGGTCCATGCTCCAGCCGTTGTGGATGCGATGATCGAGCGAAACCTGGATCACCTTGGCCGACGGATTCGGGCCGGCGTAGCGCATGGCGCCGGCGAGATCGACCCAATCGAGGCTGAGCACGACATCGACGTTCTTCAGTCCTTCGACGGTGTCCGGCGTCGGCGCGCGCGGCGCTCCGATATACAGGGGGTGATCGGTCGGGAAGCTGGCGCCGATTTTGAGGTCGCTCACCACCCGCGCATTGAGCGCTTCGGCGAGGGCGACGCGGGCGTTCCAGGCGTCCTCGCTGCGCGAGGCGCGGCCCGCCAGAATCAAGACTTGCTTGGCGCCTTTGAGCATGGCCGCGGCCTGGCGCACCAGTTCGGCGGGAGAGGCGGTCGAAATTTGCGGCATGTAGCGCGCAACGTCGATCGGCGGCAATTGCTCGGCAACCTTCGACTCCTGCAGCTCAGCGTCGAAATTGATGTAGACCGGGCCTTGCGGCACGGTGTTGGCGATCCAGGTGCCGCGGAGGATCGCTTCGCGCGCGGCGCCGGGCGAGGCCGGCTGGTCGTCCCATTTGGTGTATTCGCGAACCAGCGCACCTTGATCGCGCGCGGTGTGAATCCAATCGATCCACGGCCGGCGCTTGACGGCGTCGACCGGGCCGGTGGCGCCAAGCACCAGCACCGGCATGCGGTCGCACCAGGCATTGAACATGGCCATGGAGGCGTGGAGCAGTCCAACGTTGGAATGCACGGCCGCGGCCATCGCCTTGCCGGTGACCTTGGCATAGCCCTGCGCAATGGCGACGGCCGCTTCTTCGTGCAGGCATAACAGCATCTGTGGCGTGGAATTGCCGAGATAATTGACGATGCTGTCGTGCAGGCCGCGATAGCTCGCGCCCGGGGTCAGGGCGATATAGGGGATGTCGAGCGAGCGCAGCGCTTCGGCGATCACGTCACTACCGAAACCGGGTGCGTTGGCGCCGGCAGGGGTGGGACGTTCGAGCCCGGCGACCGCCGGGTCGGCGGTCGTCGGTTTGGCGCGTGCAGTCGCTAATTGAGACGGCGTCATGGCGGGCGATCCTCGCTGTTGGGGCTGAATGGGGTTGGTAGCCACATCCAACCGGATCATGAGCCTTCGCGCAACCGTGCGAGAAGCCCCACCCCGGCATAGCCGTCAGCCGGTTTTATGCCGACCTTACGCTGATAGTCGCGGACCGCGATCATGGTGACATTGCCAATGCGGCCGTCTGTGCCGCCGGTATCATAGCCGAGCACGGTGAGCCGGCGCTGGATTTCCTGCACCTCGGCGAGCGTGGGTGCCGGTTCGCTGCCGGGAAATTTCTGCACGAACGGGGCGCCGCCGACGCAGCGATTGCCCAGATAGACGAGCGCCAGCGCGTAATTCATCGATGGATTGTAGCTGCGGACAGCAAAGAAGTTTGGGCCCAGCAGAAACGCCGGACCGCCCCGAACCGGCAGCCACGGCCGTGCAGTTGCGTTCGGCTGCGGATACGGTTCGCCATCGGCCCGCACGACCCCGCGCGCCTTCCATTCGCCGTAGGGGCGCCAGACGTTGCGGCCGATCGAATGCGGCTGTCGTACTTCGTAACCCCAATGCTCGCCGCGCCGATATTTGCCGCGCTCGACGAAATAACGCGCGGTCGAGGCGAGTGCGTCGTCCGGCGGCCCGAACGGAGAAATCTTGCCGTCGCCGTTATAATCGATGCCGATATGCAGCCAGACCTCCGGCATCCATTGGGTGTGGCCCATCGCGCCGGCCCAGGAGCCGACCATCTGCTCCGGCGTACTCCAACCGCGCTGGATGATCGTCAAGGCGTTGATGAGTTCGTTCGTCCAATAGGCGCGGCGCCGCGGTTCGGCCCAGGCGAGCGTCGCTAGCGAGGGAATCACCGGGCGCATATAATTCTTTTGCACGAACGGGTCGCCGAATGCCGACTCGATGCCCCAGACGCCGAGCATGACCGAGCGGTCGACGCCGAAATCCCGTTCGATGCGGGCGAACAGCGGCGCGTAATCTTTGGCCTTCTGTCTGCCGGCGGTGATGCGCCAGTCGGAGACGCAGCGATTGAGATATTGCCAGAGCTGTTCGTGGAATTCGGGCTGGTTGCGGATCGCCTCAAGCCCGGCCGTGTCTGGTCGTACGCCGCGCATGACGCGTGCGTAGGTCTCCGGCGTGATGCCGCGTCCCAGCGCCTTGGTGCGAAACGCGGCGATCCATTGATCGAACGATATGCGCCTGTCCGCGCGCGCGTGTGCTGATAATAGCAGGCCGGCAAAAGCCCCGACGGTGACCTTTAAGCAGGTGCGTCGTGCAATGCTCGGCGGCGATGGTCTTGCGTTCACTTGCGGGTTCACTCTCGATCCTCAGCAGGCTATCGATCGTTGATTCCGCGTGGACACCCGCTCCTACCATAGCATCGATAGGCGCGACCTTAGACGCTTCGTCAGGTCTCGGCACCGGCATCGGCGCAGAATTGGGGAAGCTATGCCTATTGGCGGCGGGGGGCGCGGGACCGGCCGTCACAGTCTGCGCATCGCGCACGACTTGACCGCGCCCGCCGATCAGCCGCTCATAGGCCGCAACCAGTGTCATGTAAGGATTGACAAAGACCCAGCCCTGGCGCGTCGGCACCTGAAGGTCAAAATGCAGATGATAGGTGGTATCGCCAGGTTGTTTTCCGTAGTCGCCGACCGCACCGATCGCTTCGCCTTCGGAAACCCGGCGTCCGTTGATCATTCCCGCCGCATCCAGTTGATGTGGATCCATATGCAGGTAGCGGAAGCGGAGGTGCTGGCCGGGTTCATTGACAATGAGATAAAGAGCCTCGTCGCCGGGGGCGCGCATCAAAACGCCGTCGTGCACGGCGACGACGTCATTCTGATACGGTTCGCAGCGCCCTATGCCGGGGCTACGAAACAGGCACGTGCTCGGTCGGATATCTTGGCCTTGATGACCGAGTCCGGCTGGACATTGAACGACGTAATAATAACGGTGTTCGCAGAAGTTATCGTGCCACGGATAGGCGTAGTTCTTCGACTCGTCCTTCTCCAATGGTTTATCGTTCACCTTGCAGCGATAGCCCGCATCCAGGCCGTGGCCGCCGAGGCCGACGCGGCCGGTGAAATCGCAGTTGCCCCAATTCATGAAGGATTGAGAGTTCACGTAATCCGGCGCTTGCGCTATCGGAAAGCGGATGCGTGAATAGACTGTGGCGTCGGCGCGGCCGCCCTGACCCTTCATGCCGCTACCCGGAATAAGATCGCCGGGGGCGTAATAGGCAAAGTCCGGCGAAATCCGTTGCGGACGCGAGATCGTATGCCGCATGGTCGCTGCCGCCTCGGATTGCGGCTTGCCGCCGGCGATGTTTAGCGTCTCAAGCAACCGCAGGGCAACTTTGTCGGCTTCGCGGCACGATAGGCGCCGTTCCCGGTTGGCGCCGTCAAAACATTCGATCGACACGAAATACGGCATGCCAAAACGCACGAAGGTGTAACGCACATGGCTCTCGAGCTGGACCCGGCGAATGCCGGGAAATGCCTTGTCGAGCTCAGGCACCGGGGCCCCGTCCGGCACGGATGGGCCGGCAAGGTCATAGATGAGCGTCGAGCCGGAGATTTGCACGTTGACGGACCTGACGTAGATCAAATCGAGATTCGGGTTGTCCCGTGGCTGCAACGTCAGCATCGCGTCGTAGCCCGCCGGGACGGGAAAGAAGAACGTCGGATCGAAGCCCGAAGAATATTCGGCTGCGGCGCCGGTCGCGCCTTGGCTCCGAGCGCGCAGAAACGCCGCGGTATCGAAAGGCAGCAGAACCGGAACGGCACTCTCGGCGATGTTCGGAAAGACTTTTTCGGTTGCAGCGTTAAGTTGCGCCAATGCGCCCGGCTGCGGCGCGCCGGCAGGCGCATTGCTCGTCGTGGCATCAAGGTCGGCAAGCGTCGCGCGCGCCGCATTCCAGTCCACCGCGGCGAAGGCAACACGCGGCTCCTTCATCTCGATCTGCGACGCGGGCTCGGTACTCTGCGGCGACTCTTGAGCCAGCGCCGGCGAGAAGACGATCACGCCAAGAAACGAGCAGGCTTTGAGCGCGTCGAGCGTAAACCGAGCCGCAAGCTCGAAACCGCGAGCCATTGTCACGGATGCGCAGCCTGAACGACCTCAGGCCCTTCAAGCTTTGCAACGACCTTGTCGAGGCTATCGGCAAAGCTGGCGATATCGAAGTTCATCGGATCATCGTGGCCGTTTCGGATGTCCGCATCGATCGCCGCATGAAAAGCCGGAATGAGCCATTGTCCCGCTCGCACACTGGCGATGACATAGAGCAACGCCAGGCGATCATATTGTGCCGTCGTAAAGGCCGGATCGGGCGCCCGCGCGTCGTTGCGCGATCCGTGGCCGGCGGCGCTGCGTCGCGGCTGGACGAGTTCAATGTGAAGGAAAAGACCCTTCAAGGCGCCGGCGAAATTTGCCGCCTGCTCGAATTTCGTCTCGCGCCAGGGAATTGCGAAGTCGTGGCTTACCAGCATATCGCCGTCGCGACTGACGATGACGTGAGCTTTGCCCCAGCCGTCCCAGCAATAGAAGTTGATCAGATTGTTGATCTTGGGATTGACGTCGACATCGTTCGGAAAGGCTCTGTGCCCGTAATTCGGTCCGCTGGTATCGTGGATCACGAAATATCGGGCCATGGGCGCGGCCGGATCGTTGTCGTTGGCGCGCGATACGGGGTAGTGAAGATAATCCGCAAAATCCCAATCGAGATCCTGTTTGGATAGGAAGGCGTGGAGGCTTTCTCGGGATGGCAAGCCCGTGTTCTGTCCGATGCGATTGGCGAGCGCGGGCGGTAAGCTTGCCAATTGCGGAGCAAGGTTGCGTGTGGCGTCCATGCCGCGCATGAGACACATGGCTTGCTCAACCGGCGTGCCGGCAAAGCTCAATGTCTGCGGATCAAATGCACACACGCCCATGGACTTGATGAAAAAGGGCGGCCTGAAGTGATGCGGCTTGCATGCCGCGCCAAGCGCAGCCGCGACCGAACCGCACAGCATCATCCCTGCAAGTCCCGTCGCGATCAGGCTGGTGTATGGACGGCGATCGGCAACAGCGCCACGCCCCGCGGCCGGCCGAGGCCGATCGTTCGCAACACTGCAGCGTCTCATCAGAATCGACACAGCCCAATCCCGAAACGCAATTGTCGTACTATCAACACCAACGCGCGTTCTGCCAAGCGGTGCCATTGCGCAGAATGCGCGAACCGCTTGCTGTGATCTTTTTATGCAACAGGATTGGCGCGAAAGGGCGTGTTCGATGAACAAATATTCAGGATGCGAAGGTTTGCGGTGGCGCCGACCCTTAGTCTTTTGCCCGCTCGACGTAACTGCCGTCCGCGGTCATCACCACGATCTTGGTGCCGGCGGTGACAAAGGGAGGGACCATGGTGCGCACGCCGTTCGAGAGCAGGGCGGGCTTGTATGACGAGGCTGCGGTTTGGCCTTTCACAGTCGGCTCGGTTTCGACCACTTCGAGCACCGCCTTCGGCGGCAGCTCGATCGAGACCGGGACTCCCTCATGCAGGCTGATCGTCACTTCCATCTCCGACTGCAGATAGGAGGCTTGATCGCCGATGATGTCGGCGGAGAGCGTGACCTGGTCGTAGCTTTCCATGTTCATGAAATGGAAGCCCTCGCCGTCCTGATACATGAATTGGTGCTTGCGGTCCTCGACAAAGGCGCGTTCTACCTGATCGGTCGTCTTAAAGCGCAACGCTACCTTCACGCCGTCACTGATCCGGCGTACGTCCATTTGGGTCACCGGAGTTCCCTTGCCGGGATGAATGTTTTCGACCGAGACGATGACGGCGAGCTTGCCGTCGATCTCGACGATATTGCCTTTTCGAAGCGTGCTGGCGATGACTTTCACGGGGCGAAATCCTTACGTATCAAGACCTGGATCGGAGGCGCAAGATACCGATCCTGAGCCCGATCGCTAGTGGTCCGATTCCAACATTTGCTTTTCGTTTCGGCGCCCGGCGAGCGAATGTTGGATTCAAAGGAGCACTAGCAACTCCATGATGCTAGTGGAGTTTAGGATTTAAAATTCGCTTCACCCGCCAACGGCTGGGTTGGTCGCGAATGTTAAATCCACTCCACTAGTTATTTCCTTATTGGCGCCCGTACAAGGACATGCCGGACTCTCCACCTCGTTCCTCGCCGTTTTGGGCCCCCCACGTGCATGCCGACCGCCGGCCGGCGCTGCTGGCGCGGGGGCGGATCGTTGCGGCGTTGCGCGCATGGTTTGGCCATAGCGATTTCGTGGAGGTTGAGACCGGGGCCTTGCAGGCTTCGCCCGGGAACGAGGCTCACTTGCATGCCTTCGCCACCACGTTGGTCGCGCCCGCTGGGACGGCATCGCCGCTTTATCTGCGCACTTCGCCGGAATTTGCCTGCAAAAAGCTTCTCGCGGCCGGCGAACAGCGCATTGTCGAATTCGCCAAAGTGTTTCGCAACCGCGAACGGGGCGCACTTCATTCTCCGGAATTTACTCTCGTCGAATGGTATCGCGCCGGCGAGCCGTACCAGACGCTGATGACCGACTGCGCGGCGATCCTGGCCGAGGCGGCGCGGGCGGTTGGGACGCGAGAGCTGCGCTTTCGTGGCCGCGCGGCCGATCCTTTCGCCGCGCCCGAGCGGCTCACGGTGGCGGAAGCATTTGCGCGCTTCGCCGGCATCGATTTGTTGGCAACGCTGCCGAACAATAAACCAGACCGCGGTCGGCTCGCCCGTGCGGCACAACAGTCCGGCATTCGCATCGCCGATGACGACCGCTGGGGCGACATTTTCAGCCGCGTGCTGGTGGAGCGCATCGAGCAAAAACTCGGCATCGGTCGACCGACAATTCTCGATGAGTATCCCGCGGTGCAGGCTGCGTTGGCGCGTCCGGCGCGCGATCCGCGCGTCGCCGAGCGCTTTGAGCTGTATGTTTGCGGCGTCGAGCTCGCCAACGGCTTTGGCGAGCTCACCGACGCTCCCGAGCAGCGCCGTCGCCTCGAAGCGGAGATGGCGGAGAAGCAACGCCGGTATGGCGAGCGCTACCCGATCGACGAAGATTTTTTGGCCGCGCTGGCGCAAATGCCTCAGGCCTGTGGCATCGCGCTCGGCCTCGACCGCTTGGTCATGCTGGTAACGGGCGCCTCGCGGATTGACCAGGTGCTGTGGACGCCGCACCCGGACTAAAACCCGCGACTTGGAGCGCTTATCGGCTGACGACCACATTGAGGATGGCCGTCGTGCCGTCCTGCACTTTCTTCAACGCCGCCTGCAGCGCGCTTTTGAGCTTGTCCGACTGCTCCACGCGTTCACCGTGAAGATCGAAATGCGCACCAAGTTCGGCGTAATCGAAACCATTGAGTTTCGAGCCGAGATGGATCTTGGCATTCACGGCGGCACCGTCCGGATAGTGATGGACGTGGCCTTTCTGCATCGCCATGTAGCCCTTGTTGTTGAAGATCACGATCAGGATCGGCAGCTTGTGCTGCTTCGAGGCGCCGAGCGCCTGTATCACCGGATTGTAGAGGAAGCCGCCGTCGCCGATGAGCAGTGCAACCGGCCGCTCGGGCGCGGCGAGCTTGACGCCGAGCGCGGTGCCGATGCCCTGGCCGAGTCCGCCGAAGCCGCGGAAAAAGCTCTGCGGCGTGGTGAAGGGCAGATGCTGGCGCAGCACCGGGCCATGCAGGATGGTCTCGTCGACGTAGATCGTATCGGCCGGCATGGTCTCGCCGAGCGTGGCGATCAGTTCGAGCGGATCGATCGCCTTGCCGTTGCCGCGGGCCTTGGCCTTCTCGGCGTTGAGGGCGGCAACGACGGCGTCGTGCTCGCGTGTCCATTTCTCGCGGCGCCGCTTGACCGCTTCGGCGTCGATCTTCGAGGCGCGCGCGGCCTGCGCCAGCATTTGCAGCGAGGCGGCAATCTCGCCTTCGAGATAAGCGTCAGCATGTAGCTGCTGATAGATCATGTGGCCCTTGAACTGATTTTCGTTGATCGAAACGATCTTGCCCTTGCTCGGGCGCACGTGCGGCGGATACCAAGGGATGCGTCCGCCAACCAGAAGGATGAGATCGGCATCCGCGAGGTGTTTATAGTTCGCGACGCCGAGATAGAGCGGATGATTGGTGGGGAAATTGGCAAAGTTCGCGCCGCGGCCCCAGGTCACCGGAATCCCAAGCAGGTCGGCCAGATCGACCAGCGCCTTGAAGGCCGCGGGATCGCGGCCGGACTGCTCGGCGACAATGATGGGATTTTTTGCAGCCAAGAGGAGTGACGCGATTTTCTCCACTTCGCTGGGATGCGGTTGCACGTGCGGTGCGAACGGCACGTCGCGCTCGTTGGCCGGCGGCGTCCAGTCGTGCAGCATGTGCTCGAGGGCGACGTTGAGATAGATCGGTCCTTTCGGCGTGCGCTGCGCCATTTCGCCGGCACGGATCACGGTCTCATACAGCGTGTAGGGGCTGGTCACCTGCCGCGCCCATTTGGTGATGTTCTCGACGTAGCGCTCGGCGCCGCCGACGCTGATGCCGCCGTACCATTGCTGCTCGATGTCGAGATCGGGGTTTTCGCCGAGCGTCTGCGATTCACCCGACATGACGATCATCGGGACTTCGGACTGGAGCGCGCCGTGCACGCCCATGCTGCCTTGCAACAGCCCGACGCCGGCGTGAACCAGGACGGCTTGCGGGCGGCCGGTGATCAGGGTGTAGCCGGTCGCCATATTGACGGCGAGCGTCTCGTGCCAGGAGTCGATGTATGTGGGGCCCTGCCGGTTACCGACTTTTTGTCTCACCAGGGCTTCCCAGATCGGCGACCATTCCGATCCCGGAGATGACATGATGTAGTCGATCTTCAGCTTGCGGAACGCCTCCAGGATCGCTTCTCCGCCGTCCATATAATTCTTCATCTGGCTGTCCTTACTGCTCGGCCGCACGCGTTCGAACGAATGCCGAACTCGGCTTTTCCGTAACAATGCCCGGCTTGCTTGCCAAGTACCGCTTCGAGCATAAGGGCCATGATCCCATGAATCGAGGCCATCCATGAGTGCCGTCAGCAACAAATCCTTGCACACGCCGACCGCGCTCGGCGATGCACAGTTCGTCGCCCGCGAGCCGATTGCCGCGCTGCAGGCGGTCGCCGCCCGCTACGCAGTGGCGATAACGCCGGCCATTGCCGACTTGATCGATCCGACCGATCCCCACGATCCGATCGCCCGGCAGTTCGTGCCCGATGCCCGTGAGCTTCGGCACCAGCCGCAAGAGAGCCGTGATCCGATCGGCGACGCGGTGCGAAGCCCGGTCGAAGGCATCGTGCATCGCTATCCCGACCGCGTGCTGCTCAAGCTCGTCAATATCTGTGCGGTCTATTGCCGGTTCTGCTTTCGGCGCGAGATGGTCGGGGCGGGCAAGGGCAGGGGAGCGCTATCGCCCGCGGCGCTCGCGACCGCTCTCGACTACATCCGGGATTGTCCGCAAGTCTGGGAAGTCATCTTGACGGGGGGCGATCCACTCGTGCTCTCGCCCCGCCGGCTCAAGGATGTCGTGAGCCGGCTGTCAGCGATCGACCATGTCAAGGTGATCCGCGTGCACACCCGCGTTCCGGTGGCGGCGCCGGAACGGGTGACGGCGGCAACGGTGCGCGCGCTGCGGACCGACAAGGCGACCTTCGTGGTGCTGCATGCCAATCACCCACGCGAGCTGACCGCAAAGGTGCGCGCTGCCTGCGCGCGCTTGGTCGATGCCGGCATTCCGATGCTGTCGCAATCGGTGCTGCTGCGCGGAGTGAACGACGACGCCGAGACGCTGGGCGCCTTGCTGCGGTCATTGGTCGAATGCCGCATCAAACCCTATTACCTGCATCATGCGGATCTCGCGCCCGGCACGGCGCACCTGCGGACCACTATCGCGACCGGCCAAGCCCTGATGCGCGCACTCCGCGGCCGCTATTCGGGGCTGTGCCAGCCCGCCTATGTGCTCGACATTCCCGGCGGTTACGGCAAGTCGCCAATTGGACCGAGCTATCTCGGTCGCAACGGCGCGACCATCGAAGACTTCAACGGCAGACGACACCACTATCCACCGCGATCGCATCGCGACGGGGGCCTCGAACGATGACAGCGAAAGTCCGTCCCTACGCTAAGCAGCTTTTGCTGCCGCTACCGCAGGAAAAAAGACCGCGGTCTCGAATTCGTAACCGCATGCATCACACGACCACGTGTGCCGCACACACCGTTCGCTCAGATATTCCGACCATGTGGGCGCCAGCAGCCATTGGCTGCATTGCGGGCAACTGTTCTTATTGTACGTGGCCAGTCGGCTGCGCGCCGTTGTCTCGGTGTGCAGAGCCATAACTCTCCTCCCAAAACCAGCCCTCTTCCTCCCCAACGACTTGCTTGCCCGGATGCAACCGTAGGTCCGCTCTGTGGCATTCACAAGACAAATTGCGTGCAGAGACGGGACCGAACGAAGAATTTTTGGCGGAACCGCAACCTGCTGTCCTGCCGAAGTCCCCCGCCGCACCGTCGATCGCGGCGGTGGAGGCTGGACCCTTGCCGATTTGTCGTTGTCGGGGCCGACCGGCAGCGTTCGATTTCGGCTCCTCGTTGAAGGGCGAATGCGCTCCCGGTGAGCGGTGCGGCCGGGTCGTGCAGACCGATTTGTTCTTCGCCCGGAGAGCAACGCCCAACGCCGCGATGAAAAAAGTGCAATACCGCACTCTATGAAACGATCTGTTCGCGGGCGATCAGATCAAGTCGTAAAATCGTCTTCCATGCACGGCGTTTACCGCGCTCGAATTTTGCTTCTAAGTTTTGCATCGTACTGCGAATAGAAGGGGCGACTGCGACCGCCCCTCCTATTATTTCGGCGATGGTGCAGCCGCGATCCGACTGCATTCCAAGGGATCATCGTGCATCGTGACTTCTTGACGCAGATAAGTCTTGGCGGCCGTGGCGCGGCCGGTTTCGACATGAGGTTTTGAACGCATCTCCTTCGTGCAGGCGGCGGCAAAATGCGTCGAGGCCCATCTTTGCTTGCCTGCCCAGGTGGTCGCTTACCGTTGTTCGCTCCGTGGCCCGCTGTGACCGAAAGGGCACAAAGTGTGGAAATCTGGAGCCCGGACACAGGATCGCCACAGAAAAAACCCCAAGCGGGATACGCTCGGGGCTACTAAGTTTGTTGCCTCATCTAGGCTTATCTGACTGGGCGGTGGGACCGTCGGGGGATGGGGAGCCGCCCAGTCAACCTAGCTTCCGCTAGGTTAAAACCAATGCCGTCCGGCGGAAATTGATCCACGTCACAAAGTGGCGGGATTGTCGCGCGGCAATATTATCGCTGGCCGCAGCTCGGGCCGGAGCCTCCACGAATTCCGAGCATTATCGATGAAACGGGTCCGGGCGCCCGGCGCGCTTCAATTCTGCTGGCGCGACGCGCGAGCCAAGATCATTGACTCCAAACTTGACGGCCGGCGGTGCTGTCACAAAGCAATGAGCGGCGAGAGTAGCGATGGTCGTCGCGAAAGCTTTGACGTGCGGAGACCGCGCGCGACGGTGCGTCTCCGCTGCAACTGCCTTGCGGGACGGTCAAAAAGGCGCAAACTGTGATGTTTCGAAGGCCGTCAGGGGACTTAAGTTACGGTCGTAACTGAGGCCGTGAAACGGAGCCACTCAACATGCCCGTCATACCCGACAGTGCCGATTTCAGAGGGCGGCTCACCACTCTTCCTGTCGCCACGTTTCATGCCGGCGAGACAGTGTTCGGCGCCGGCACGAAGACCGGACGGCTGCTGATTCTGAAGAAAGGTGCGGTTGCGATCGTCAAGGACTCCACCGAAATCGCGACGGTAACGGAGCCTGGTGCTGTGTTCGGCGAGCTGTCCGCATTGCTGGATCAGCCGCATACGGCGGACGTGCGTGCCTTGGAAACCTCGGAGTTTCATGCCGCCGATGCGGCGACGCTGCTCACGCACGACCCCGCCGCACTCTTTTACGTGGCGACGATCCTGGCACAGCGTCTCGACGGCGCAAATCAGACACTCATTGAGCTAAAGCACCAGATTCAATCCGGCCATCCGGCCAGCGTGATTGGCGAAACGGTCGTGAAGATGGAACGGCTGCTGACCGGCAGTGGCGCCAATCTGGTCTATGCCGGATATCCATACGATCCGTTCTCCTGAACATCTCCGCTTGAACAGGCGTTCTGTTGTCGCCCGGAGGTCGGCGCCGAAACGGCCCCAACGCCCTTTGGACACAAAACTAATCATGTGGATTGTGGCCGCGTCGCAACAGTCAAGCGGCTGGAGGCCGTGGTACGTTTTTACGTAACTATAACGCGACTTGGTGTTGCCATGACGAAGAGGCTGTTGTTGTCGACTGTTGCTCTGGTGTCGCTCGTCTCTTACAGCGCGCTCGCCGCACCTCCCGCATACGATTGGAGCGGCTTTTACATCGGCGCCAATGCCGGCGGCGGCTGGGGATCGGTGAAGAGCAACTACGATGTCCTTGACACCTTGCTGTTGAATGACCCTTCAGCCTCCGGCAGACAAAGCATGAGCGGCATCGTCGGTGGTGTTCAGGCCGGTTACAATTGGCAGGTTGGCAATTGGGTCTATGGCTTGGCGACCGACTTTCAAGTCTCAAGCTTGGCGAGCGAGGCGGTCGTCGGGGTGCCGATTACAGTGGTCGCAGACCCAGTCATAGCGACCGTCACGGATGATCATAGCGTGAAATTACCGTGGTTTGGCACGGCAAGGGGAAGCATCGGCTTCACGCCGGCCAACGACTGGCGTGTCTACGCAACCGGCGGCTTGGCATATGGTGGAATTGATGAGAGCAATACAGTGACGAGCCCATTTATTGGGGCAGGCTCACATGATCTCATTCGCGCCGGATGGACTGTAGGAGGCGGCATTGCGACGGCACTCTCCCCGCGTTGGAGCGCGCAACTTCAATACCTGTATCTTGATTTTGGCTCGTTCACCGATACGGTTGTTTCGAGTGATGGCCTTATATCCACGACGATCAACAGCCGGTTGACCGACAATGTGGTCACGGTGGGTCTGAACTATAGTTTCGCTCCTGTTCCACCTCCAAGTCCGCCGCTCTTAAGAAAATAACTGCGGCCGTCTGCTGCTCGGTCATACTGCCCAGCCATGGGCTTCAACCGCCGCAAGATGGAAGACCGGCGCCGACGCGCGGCCGAAAAGGCCGCGGCGGAGCGGCGCGCGACAAGAAGCCACCAACTGAGGCAGCCCGCTAAATAAAATGCATCCATTCAGCCTGATTGTCGCGAGCGCAGCATTTGGGCTCGCACTGGTTTTCGGGCTGTGGTCCGGCAATGTGCACTCAGTCCACCGCGGAAAGCCTACGGTAGTTTTTGCGCGAAAAGACAATCCGCGAGCCTATTGGACGACGATGGGGACATATGCGCTCGGAGCTGCTTCCTGCCTTGGGTCCGCAATTGGCGTCATTCCTCCAATTTCGGAAATTCTAGCGTGGCTGATACACCATCGGCCATCCGTTAGATGAAAAAGGACCACCTCAGTTTTCAAAAGGGCCAGTACTCCGCGCGCTACGCCTTCGTGCCACCTTCCCGCAGCTCGGGCAACTTGGCGATGTTGGCGGCGAATCGGCGCTGCCATCGCGGCACGGCATTGGTTTCTGTGGCTGCACTGTCCGGCCTGTCGGACAACGACCAGCATCGACCTACGCAAGCTCGACTGTCATCCCGGAGCGCGGCGGGAAACCAAAGACCCTGCGCCTAGCACGGCTTTACTAATCACTCTTGGGCACAGTTAGACGCTCGTTGAGTTAAGTCTATTGGACGGACACCAAACGTGTGGGCGCGACAAGTCATTGATCTAACTGGCGCGCCCCGGTCGATAAAGATGGGCACTATTGCTTCGCCGTGCCGCTATGATTTTACGTCCAACGGCGCGATCAGATTAGGCCGTCTCCGCCATTCTCCGATTTGGCACTACGCTTAAGCTCGGTCCATCGAATTTCCACTCGGAGACGCTGCAGGTCCCCTGCAAGTAGTCCGTCGCCGCATCGAAATGATGGAGCCGGGTCAGCGCTTGACATTCGTTTCAGGATTGATATTGTAGTCTAAACTAGGTTACATTAGGAATGTACGAGGCTGCTGCATGTCTGGACGGAGAGTCAATCCCATGGCCGGCCCGGCTTATGTGATTGCGCTACGCAACGCGCTAGAGGGGCGGACCAAGGAGTACATAACGCCGCCGAGAACAGGGGGCACTCAAATATCCACGCGGTTCGATGAGTTCGTTGTGAACCACGTC
>JASHQI010000109.1 GCA_030037645.1 Xanthobacteraceae bacterium | reverse complement strand
GCCGGCGCCATCGAACCGGACAAGAAGCTGGCGGTGGGTGGAGTCGGAGCTGCCTCTCCCCAGGGGGGAGAGGCCGGCGAGGCCCGCAGGGCCGAGCCGGGTGAGGGGGCAAGAGCCGAGCGGCAGTCTCCCCTCACCCGGCCGGCTGCGCCGGCCGACCTCTCCCCACCGGGGAGAGGTAATGGCGCCGGTGCGCTGACGCCGCAGGCGCTGGTCGCGGCGCGACTTGACGTCGCGCACAACCAAAAATTCGACCGCTCGAAATACGAAACGGTGCGCAGCCTCGATCGTCTCAAGGCCTGGAGCGAGCGCGCGCGCGATCTCGGTTATGTCGCCATCGACAGCGAAACCACGAGCCTCGATCCGATGCAAGCCGAGCTGTGCGGTTTCTCGCTGGCAGTGGCACCGAACGAAGCCTGCTACGTGCCGCTCAGTCACCGGCAGGGCGGCGACGGCGGCAACGGCGGGCTGTTCGCGGGCGAGATTGCGCCCGATCAGATTGCCGAGCGTGCGGCGTTGGATGTGATGAAGCCGCTGCTTGAAGACCTCGGCGTGCTCAAAATCGGCCAGAACCTGAAATTCGATTGGCAGATTTTCGCCCTGCGCGGCATCGAGATCGCGCCCTACGACGATACCATGCTGATGTCGTATGTGGTCGACGCTGGCCGCTCCGATCACGGCCTTGACCCGCTGGCGCGGCGCTACTTCGATCACCGGACCATTGACTTCAACGAAGTGACCAAGGCCGGCAAGACCAAAGTCACGTTCGATTGTGTTGAGATCAGCAAGGCGACCGAATACGCCGCCGAGGACGCCGACGTAACGCTGCGGCTGTGGCAGGTGCTCAAGCCGCGCCTTGCCGCCGAGCGCGTGCTCAACGTTTACGAAACGCTGGAGCGGCCGCTGCTGTGCGTGCTCGCGCAAATGGAGCGGCGTGGCGTCTCGATCGACCGGCAGGTGCTGTCGCGGCTGTCCGGCGAGTTCGCGCAGGAATGCGGCGGCCTTGAAGCCGAGATCAACAGGCTCGCCCGCGAGCCGGTCAACCCGGGCAGCCCGAAGCAGATCGGCGATATTTTGTTCGGCAAGATGCAACTGCCCGGCGGCGTGCGGACCAAGACCGGGCAATGGTCGACCGGAGCCCGCCAGCTCGAAGAGCTGGCCGAGCAGGGACACGAGCTGCCGCAAAAGATTCTCGACTGGCGACAGGTCTCGAAGCTGAAATCGACCTACACCGACGCGCTGCCGGGCTTCGTCAATCCGACCACGCACCGCGTTCACACGAGCTACGCGCTCGCTTCGACCACCACCGGCCGGTTGTCGTCGTCGGAACCGAACTTGCAGAATATTCCGGTGCGTACCGCAGACGGCCGCAAGATTCGCCGTGCGTTCATTGCCACACCGGGTCATAAGCTCGTTTCCGCCGACTATTCGCAGATCGAGTTGCGGCTTCTCGCCGAGATCGCGGAGATCGAGCCCTTGCGCAAGGCGTTCCGTGACGGCCTCGACATTCACGCGATGACGGCATCGGAAATGTTCGGCGTGCCAGTCAAGGACATGCCGGGCGAAGTGCGGCGTCGTGCCAAGGCGATCAATTTCGGTATCATTTACGGCATCTCCGCATTCGGGCTTGCCAACCAGCTCGGCATCGAGCGCGAGGAGGCCGGCGCCTATATCAAGAAATATTTCGAGCGCTTTCCGGGCATCCGCGACTACATCGAAGAGACCAAAGCTTTCGCCAAGAAGAACGGCTATGTGCTCACGCTGTTCGGCCGCAAATGCCATTATCCGGATATCGGCGCCTCGAACGCGTCCATTCGCGCGTTCAACGAGCGTGCCGCTGTCAATGCGCGCCTGCAAGGCACCGCCGCCGACATCATCCGTCGCGCAATGATTCGCATGGATGCGGCGCTGCAAAGGAAGAAACTCGCGGCACAGATGTTGTTGCAGGTGCACGACGAATTGGTGTTTGAAGTGCGCGACGCCGAGGTCGAGAAGACGCTCCCCGTGGTCACAAGCGTCATGGTGGAAGCACCGCTGCCGGCTTTGTCGCTCTCGGTGCCGCTCCAGGTCGACGCCCACGCTGCCGACAACTGGGACGCAGCACATTAGAGCGTGTGATGAAAACGCTGCTTACACTCGTCGGAATCGTTGTTTTGATTGCTGGACTGGTGTTCATGGGGCAAGGCTCAGGATATTTCCCGTGGCCCACCGAAAGCTTCATGATCAACGATTCCAACTGGGTCTATTACGGCGGCGCCATAGCGGTCGCAGGAATTCTCCTGATAAGGATCGCGCGACGCTAAAGCTGGTATACGGGTCAAAACCCCGATGCGTATTGCCCAGAGGCGCCGTTTGTTTATTTGATGGGAACAAGTCCTGGCGAGACTTTTGGCTAATTATCAACAACCAACGGCCACAAATCCCTAATACACGAATTGCGGTTCCATAGGCCGCGAAGTCGTCACAATTTCGTGCGGCCATTGCAGTGTCGGACAGCCGCTTGACTCGGGCGGTTGAATGCAAGGGGGTTCATCATGAACGTTGCCAGACCGTTTAAGTCCGCGGAGTTCGATAAATCGAAGGAAACCGATCTCGAGGGCAATATCCGTGAATTGGTGCGTCGCGACAGCACCACCTTTCGTGAAGGCGGTAATGAAAGCGAAGTTGCGGTCGATAGCCTCAGCAGTTTATTGTATCGCGTGTCGGGCAGTTCGACGCTCGAAATCGACAACCTCATCAATCAGCTCAAGAGCTTGCGCGAAAAGCTGCAAGCCGACGGCAATCGCGTGCAGCGCGATATCGTGGAATATGCGGCCTTAAGTCAGTCGGTCATGCAGTTGACGAAGATCATCTCAGAAGGCGTGACGCAGGTGAAAAAGCCGGAACCGGCAAACACCCACCCGGCGGACTACACTGCGCCCCTTGGCGCCGCGGCACGAGACATCTGAACCTTGGCGAAGCGGCTTGCGGGGCTTTCGCACAGCAGGCCGCGATTCGCCTCTCGTCAACGCGGAGAGGCGAAGAAGCCCTACTGCGTTCGCTTTGCCGCATCAGTCACGATCTTGTAGGCGGCGTTGAGCGATGGCTTCGCCCGCGTCACCTTGGCGACCGCGTTCGATACCGTCTTCATCAATTCCGCCTGCTCGTTGGGAGGCAAGCTGATCAATTCGCCTCCGCTATCAGTCCAGCCTTTGCGCGCCTTGTCGACGATCTCGGCGGCCGTAGGACCGATCGCGGCTTGGCCCGCGGCGGCGTCGCTGTCGACGATCTTCTGCAAGTCAGCGGGCAAGGACTCGTACCAGGCCTTGTTGACTTCAACCATGACGAACACGGCAGGTTGGCCGGTCTCGGTTACGTATTTTGCCGCGTCCTGAAAGTGCATCGGCGTAAACACGACGATGCCGCCAACGGCGCCATCAATCGTGCCTTGTTGTATCGCAGGGACCACGTCGGCGAGCGTCATCGCGACCGGCGTCGCACCGAGACTCGCCATCGGCTGCATCTGAAATGGCGAGGCGAGAACGCGAATTTTCTTGCCCTTGAAGTCGACGAGGTGACGGATCGGCGACTTTGCGATCACCGACGATGGTGAATTCATGAACATGGCAACACCGTGCAGGCCCTTGTCAGCGCCAAGACCGAGCATCAGCTTTTTCACCGCCGGATCGGCGGAGACGCGTTGTCCGTGCGCCATCGAGTTGACGAGGCCTGGCGCCGTCATCACTTCGAAACGCTCGTCAACGCCGACAAAGAATTCGGGGGGAATAAGCGAGCATTGAATTGAGCCGAATTGCGTGCCTTCGATCTGTCGCGGGATCGAGCCCAATTGGCTTAACGGAAAGAGCTGCGGCTTGATGCGTCCGCCGGAATCTTTCTCGAGCGCTGCGGCATAGTTCTTGGCGTAGACGTAGCTCGGATCGTTCAGCGTCGGCAGGCTTATCTTCATTGTGTAGGTCTTGGCCTGTGCCAGCGCTGGACCGAGCGCCAGCATCGACGACAAGACAATCGCGCAAGTCCCGGCAATCGCCTGCACAATGAAATTGCGTTCGATGAGCTTCATGGTTTCCTCTCACTCCAGACAAAAATCGCGATCATCCCAGTGGAGTGGATTTAACATTCGCTACCCACTCAGCCGTCGACACGCGAGGTGAATGTTAAATCCTAAACTCCACGAGCACCATATGGTTGCCGGTGGTCCTTTGATTCCAACATTCGCTCAATGGGAGCCGAAACGGAAGGCAAATGTTGGAATCGAATCACCAGCCTACAATGCGGAAATCGGCAGGCCGCCGAGGCAAAGATTATTCACAGCTCATTTGTCCGGCACTACCGCGACGGCTTCGACCTCGTACAGTGCGCCGTCGCGGGCCAGCTTCGAGATTTGTATCGTGGTCGAGGCTGGCGGCGCCTTGGTATCGACATAGCGGTCGCGAACCTCGAGATAGATCGGCAGATGCGCCATGTCGATCAGATAATTGTTGAGCTTTACCACGTGCTCGAAAGTGGCACCTACCGCGGCGAGCGACAGTCTTATATTCTCGAAACACTGGACAGCCTGAGCGCGGAAATCGCCCGTGGCACCGGCGAATTTGCCGTCGGGTGTCATGCCGAGCTGCCCGGAGAGGTAAATGGTGCGGCTCGGGCTCTTCGTCTCCACCATGTGCGTATAGCCGCGCGGGGCGGGTAGGGTCGAAGGATTGTGGAAGCGGTGAACGGCCATGCTTATCTCCTCTGGTTGCGACATCTTGAGCGGGTCAGGCCGCCAAACAATCGACCACCTCTTCGGCAAGCGACAATGACGAAGTCAGGCCGGGCGACTCGATCCCGAATAAATTGACCAGGCCCGGCAGGCCGTGGGTGGCCGGGCCGACGATCATGAAGTCGGCTGCAGGCTCGCCTGGTCCGGTGAGCTTTGGCCGGATGCCGCAATAATCGGGCAGCAGCGATCCGGCCGGCAGCCCGGGCCAGTAGGTGCGGATACGCTCATAAAAGCCATCAGCGCGCCGCGGATCGACCGTGTAACTCTCCGTGTTGATCCACTCGACGTCGGGACCGAACCGCATGCGGCCGGCGAGGTCGAGCGTGACGTGGACGCCAAGCCCGCCATCGATCGGCGTCGGATAAATGAGACGCGAAAACACCGGCTGGCCGGCGAAGCCGAAGTAATTTCCCTTGGCGAGAACGAGGCGCGGCACGCGGTCGGACGGATAGCCCTCGATGCGCCGCGCCAGCGCCTGCGCGCCGAGGCCGGCTGCATTCACCACCGCGTCGAATTCAATCATGCCGGCGTCGCGGCCGCTGAATTGCACGTGCCAATGCGACGCCTTGAAGCTCATCCGCTCGACCGGGGTTTCAAAGGCGATCATGCCGCCGCAATCTTCCAATTCGCCCCACAGCGACCGCATGTAGCCGTGACTGTCGATGATGCCGGTTTCAGGCGACCATAGTGCGCCAATGCAGGACAGTTCCTGTTCCATTGCGTGCGCCGCGTTGCCGCCGATGATCTCGAGCCCTTCGACGCCGTTGGTCTGTCCTTGCACCAGGATGGTCTCGACTTTGGCGAGTTCCGCGTCGTTTGTCGCTACGACGAGCTTGCCGCATTTGCGGTGCGCGACCCCATGCGAGGCGCAGAAGTCATAGAGCATGCGCCGGCCACGCACGCAGTGACGAGCACGCTGCGAGTTGGTCGGGTAGTAGAGACCGCCGTGGATCACTTCGCTGTTGCGCGAGGAGACCCCGTTGGCGATGCCGCCAGTGGACTCGGCGACAGTGACGTCGTGGCCGGCGAGCGCGGCGGTGCGCGCGATCGCAAGCCCGATCACGCCCGCACCGACGACCAGGACTTGCATGGCTATGCTCTCTGCCTCGCCACCGTCAGGCGGCGGTGGGCGCGAAGGAGCCCATTCGCTCCCACCTCGGAGTGATGGACAAAAGGCATCAAGCTGACTTCCACGGAATAATCACGCGCTCAAGCTCATTCAGCAGGACCGTCAGTACGAAGCCGATGATCGCGATCATGAACAGACCGACATACATTTGCTCGACGGAGAACGTCTCCCATGCGGTCCAGATCATGTAGCCGAGGCCGCTCTTGGCGCCGATCATTTCGGCAATCGCGATCAAGATGAGACCGATGCCGATGCCGAGCTTGAAACCGGTCATGATGACTGGCAGCGCCCCGGGCAGCGCTATGGTCCAGAAAGTGTTCCAGCGGTTGGCCTTGTAGTTGCGGCCGACATCGAGATAGATGCGGTTGATTTCCAGGACGCCGGTCGTCGAGTTGATCACCACCGGAAAGAACACGCCGATCGCCACCATGAAGATTTTCGAGCCTTCGCCGAGGCCGAAAATCAAGAGCGCCAGCGGCAAGATCGCACTTTTCGGGATCGGGTAGGTGGCGGCCACCAGAGGATCGAAAATCGCGCGCACCCAGCGATTAAGTCCCATGGCAATGCCCAGAATGAGCGCCGGCACGCCGCCGATCACGGCGCCGAGCGCAAGCCGCCTCAGGCTGACTAATGTGTTGGTGACAAGCTCGCCCGAGCGCAACATCTCGATCAGGACAGTGAGCACGCTTGACGGCGCTGGAAAGAACCGCGTGTCGATGATTTGCAGCCTTGCCGCGACTTCCCAGACCACGAGCAGCACGATCGGCGAGGCGATGCCCAAGATGCGCTCGCGCGTGCGCATCGACATGCTGAAGCCTTGTTCCGGGCTGGAGGCGACAGTCTCGGTCGTCATGGCAATTGTTCCTTGCTGTCCGTCTCTGCTTCCATGTTCTCTTGCTCACGGGCGCGTTGCACCTCGTCGCGCAGGCCCGACCAGATGCGGTGCACGAGCTCGCCGAATTCAGGCGCTTTTTGCATCTCGATGATGTTGCGCGGACGCGGCAGTGGAACGCGCACCAAACTCTTCACGCGACCTGGCTGTGCGGTCATCACCATGATGCGGTCGCCGAGAAATACCGCTTCATCGACGCTATGAGTGATGAACACCACGGTCTTTTTCTGCTCGTCCCAGATCCGCAACAGCTCCTCCTGCAACAAAAGCTTGTTCTGGGCGTCGAGCGCCGAAAACGGCTCGTCCATCAGCAGGATTTCCGGATCGTTGGCGAAAGCGCGCGCGATCGAGACACGTTGCTTCATGCCACCGGAGAGCTGGTGCGGATAATAATCGGCAAACCGCGTAAGGCCGGTAGCGTCAAGGTAATGGCCGACACGGTCCTTGATGACGTTGGCCGGCGCGTTGCGCATGCGCAAACCGTAAGCCGCGTTGTTCCAGACCGTCATCCAAGGGAAAATCGATTCGCCCTGGAACACCATTGAGTTTTCCGGCCGCTGCGAGCCAGGCGGCGTATCGATCTCGATGGTGCCTGCGGTCGCGGTTTCAAGTCCGGCGAGGATGCGTAAAAGCGTGGTCTTTCCGCAGCCCGAGGGACCGACAATCATGAAAAACTCGCCCGGCTCGATGTCGACCGAGACGCGGTCGATGGCGAGGAGCTTGCCGAAAATCTTTTGCAAATTGCCGATGCGGATGGCCGGCCGCCATGGCTGTGGGTGGCTCTCCTTCTCGTCGGCGATTTCGCCGACGGCACGCAGATTGCTGGCGCTTACGCTCATTGGCGGTGCATCACCTTTGGCGGGGGCGCATTGTGACGCGCAATTGGTCTAACCTCAACTCACGGGCAATTCATGGAATTGAAATGAAATTCCATATGCCGATATAACAGCAGCACTTGACCTTAAGGGGCTGCGCGGTCTTGTGTCGCAGCAATGCGGCGGGTTCGTGGTCCGCCCCGTGCTTTTGGAGGGAAGCCCATGGCGGATAATGTCGTCCGCGTCTGCGCGCAATCCGAGGTCGCGTCCGAGACCGTAAAGGCGTTTGAGGTCGGCGACCATCGGCTCGCCGTCTTCAACATCGGGGGTAAGTTCTACATCACAGACGATGAGTGCACTCATGCCTCGGCGAGTCTTGCCGAAGGCATGCTCGAGGACGGCGTGATCGAATGCTGCCTGCATTTTGGCGCGTTCGATGTGAAGACCGGTGCGGTGAAGGCGCCGCCGGCCTCTGTTGCGCTGCGCACCTACCAAGTGGTGCTGAAAGGCGACGACATTTTTGTCGATCTCGACAAGAACGCGGCCGGAGAGCCAGCCTGATCGCCATGACGCCGGTATCCCCAGATCCGGCGCCCATCGGCCTTGGCATTGCGGGGCTCGGGATGGCCGGTACGGTGATGGTGCAGGCCGCAGCGGCCCATAAAGGTTATGTTTTGCGCGCCGCGGCCGACCCTCACGCTGCGCCGCGCACCGCGTTCGCGCGCGATTTCAACGCCAGCGTCTACGACGACATCGGCGCTCTGTGTGCCGACCCTGCCGTCGAGGTCGTCTACATTGCGACCCCGCACCAATTCCATGCGCTGCACGCGATTCTTGCCGCGGAGCACGGCAAGCACATTATTTTGGAAAAGCCGATGGCGCTGTCGCTCGCCGATTGCGATGCGATCATCGCCGCCGTCGAGCGCCACAACGTGCGCTTGATTGTCGGCCACACCCACTCGTTCGACCCTCAGATTCACGTCATGCGCCTGTTGATCTCAAGCGGAGCGCTCGGTCGCCTCGGCATGATCCACACTTTCAACTACACCAATTTCCTTTATCGGCCGCGCCGGCCGGAAGAGCTGGATACGGCGCAGGGCGGCGGCATCCTGTTCAACCAGGTGCCGCATCAGGTCGACATGGTGCGGCTGTTGGCCGGCGGTCTCGCCCGTAGCGTTCGCGCGCAGACGACCGCGCTCGATCCGCCGCGGCCGACCGAGGGAAGCTGTGCCGCGCTGCTGCAGTTCGAAAATGGTGTCGCGGCAACGCTTGTTTACAGCGGCTACGACTACTTTGATTCCGACGAGTGGCACTTCAATATCAGTGAGCGTGGCTTGCCCAAATCGCTGGATCACGGCGTGGCGCGCCGCGCGCTGCTGAAAACTCCCGACGAGGCGCGCGCTCGCACTGAAGCCTTCGCTTACGGCTCAGGCAAAGCCGATGCTCCATCGCACCAGCCGCATTTCGGCATCACTATTGCGACCTGCGAAAAATCGGAATTGCGCGCTACTGCTGATGGTTTGATGCAGTACGATCAGTTCGGCGCGCACGAAATCAAGATTGAGCGTGGACCGGGCATGCCTGGCAGACGCGAGGTTCTGGATGAGATGGGTCGTGTGTTGCGCCTTGGTACGCGGGCTACGCATGATGGCCGTTGGGCCAAAGCAACGCTAGAGGTCGCGCTTGCTATTCAGCAGTCGGCGGCCGAGGGGCAAGAGATCGCACTCAGGCATCAGGTGCCTGTGGTGGACGATCGCTGATGTGCGCCTTGGGCCCGGTCCGACCATGACATGCCTAGCTTAATCTCATATATGGATAGGAGGAAACGGAGCGGCCGCGATGAACTATCAGCCCGCAGGTAGCGATTTCGTCGTCGAGAACGCCGCGCAGCAGACGTTTTTCGTCAATCGCGAAGTATTCGTCTCCGAGGATGTTTTCGAGCGTGAAAAGCGCGCCATCTTCGACCGCTGCTGGGTCTATGTCGGGCACGCCTCAGAGATCAAAAATCCCGGCGACTTCAAGACCCGCCCGGTGGCGGGGCGCCCGATCATCTTCTGCCGCGACGGCGAGGGCAGGGTGCGAGCGCTGATCAATTGCTGCCGGCATCGCGGTGCGCTGGTCTGCCGCGAGCGAGAAGGCAATGCGCGGCAGTTCTACTGCATGTATCACGGTTGGACCTATCATCCCGACGGTCGGCTGAAATCGGTGCCGGGCGCGGACGCCTACGGCGTGGCGTTCGACAAGGACGAGATGGGCTTGGTCGCCGTGCCGCGACTCGAAGCCTACCGCGATTTTTATTTTGCCAATTTCGATCGCGATGCGATCGCTCTCGAACGCTATCTCGGCGGCGCCAGGGAATACATCGATCTTGTCATCGACCAGTCGCCTTCCGGCAAAATGCAGATCATTTCCGGTACGCAGGAATACGATATCCGCGCCAACTGGAAGCTGCTCGTCGAAAACAGCGTCGACGATTATCACCTCATTACCACGCACTCGACCTGGCTCAACTACATGCGCAATTCCGGCGTCAACGTCACGCCCCCGAAGGGGGAACTTTTGCCGACGCGCGGCTTTGGTCGCGACCTGGGCAACGGGCACCTGACCACCGACAATCCGAACTACCGCGGCCGGCCGGTGGCGCGGTGGATTTCGGTCTACGGCGAGGACGCCAAGGCCGATATCGATGCGCTGCGCAACGAGCTGGTTCAGCGGCTCGGCTCGGCGCGGGCCGCGCGCGTGGCGGACACCAACCGCAATCTTGCGATCTTTCCCAACCTCGTGATCAACGATGGCTCCTCGGTCACGGTGCGCCATTTCTATCCGATCGCGCCCGATCGCATGCACGTGACCGCCTGGGCGCTTGGACCGGTCGAGGAAACCGAAGCGCAGCGCGCACGTCGCCTGCACGCATTCCTCACCTTCTACGGTCCCGGTGGTTTCGCCACGCCCGACGACGTTGCGGCGCTGGAGGCGGCGCAGCTCGGTTTCGCCGCTTGGCGCGAAGTACGGTGGTCCGATCTGTCGCGCGGCATGGCCAAGGCCCGCGATCAGCAGCTCGCTACCGACGAGGGCCATCTGCGCGTGTTCTGGCGCAAATGGAACGAGCTGATGGAGGCGCGCGCATGAACGAGATGCTTGCCTCGACGGTCACTCGCGCCGAGGTTGAGGATTTATTCTATCACGAAGCCGACCTGCTCGATTCCTGGCGCCTCGACGAGTGGCTGACGCTGCTCACTGACGACGCGAGCTATTACGTGCCGCCGAACGACAAACCGGACGCCGACGCGCGCTTTGCCTTGTTTACCATCGCCGACGACATCGTGCGGCTGCGCGAACGCGTGATCCGGCTCAAGGACCCGAATTGCCATGCCGAATATCCGCTGTCGCGCACGCGGCGGCTGATCGGCAATGTGCGCATCACCGGGGTTGACGGTGATGCTATTCTGGCGTCGGCGAATTTCATCATTCATCGCTACCGCCACAACGATTTGCAACGTGTGTTCGTCGGCCAATACCGCTACAAGCTCAAGCGTCAGGGGGGCCGACTCAAGATCGCCGAGCGTCGCGCTATCCTCGATGCGGAAGAGTTGGGGCTGCTCGGATCTGTGAGTTTCATCGTGTGACATTTTCCGTCATGCCCGGCCTCGTGCCGGACATCCACGTTTTTCGTTTCAAGACGTGGATGGCCGGGAAAAGCCCGGCGATGACGAAGGAAAGAACGCCAACGGAACAAAGATGTCCGAACTCGACAAAGTCCTCGGCGAACTCGCACAAAAGCGCGCGCAGCAGGATCAGGAGCGGCGCAAACATCAAAAAATTGCCGTTGATTTTCTCATCGAGTTTTTCGAGCAGGACATCAAGACGTCGCAGGCCCTCAAAAGCCGCGATATCGAGGCGCATTTCGTCGACAACAAGCTCATTTTGCACAAACCCCAATCCGCCCACTATGAGGAGCCGCTATTCATCATTGTCGGCGAGCAGGGCGAGATTGACGTCGCGGGACGATCGCTTGGGCGTTATCAACCGGCCGAGAAGCTCGAGAAAAAACGCGAACTGATCGGCGAGATCATCTCGTTTTTCGATTTATAGAGCGGACGAATGGACAACGTCGCGATCGTCGGCGGCGGCATTGGCGGACTCGCGGCGGCCCTGGCGCTCGTCCGCCGGGGCATCGATGTCGACGTCTATGAGCAAGCACCGGAGCTGCGCGAGCTCGGCGCCGGGGTTCAGATCAGCGCCAACGGAACGCATGTGCTGCATGCGCTTGGACTTAAACAAGCGCTCGAGGAAGTGCAGGTGCTGCCGGCCGGCAAGGCGATCCGGCTGTGGAACACCGGGCAGAGCTGGAAGCTGTTCGATCTCGGCATGGAGTCGGTCGAGCGTTATGGCTTTCCCTACATTACAATTCACCGCGGCGATCTGCATGGCGTGATCGCGCAAGCGCTCATGCAGGCGAAACCCGGCGCCATTCATCTCAATCGCAAATGTGTGGGGCTTTCGCAGACGACGGACCAGGTCGAACTGCGTTTTGAGATCGGCGAACCGATCGCAGCAAAGCTCGCCATCGGCGCCGATGGCCTGCATTCGGCGGTGCGTGCAAGCTTGTTCGGTGCCGCGGAGCCTAAATTCTGTGGAATTACCGCGTGGCGTGGCGTTGTGCCGATGGAGCGCGTTCCGGCCTCGATCTCGCGCAGCATCGGAACCAATTGGGTCGGCCCCGGCGGCCACGTCGTGCATTATCCCCTGCGCGCCGGAAAACTCCTCAATTTTGTCGGCATGGGCGAGCGTACCGATTGGATGGTCGAGGGCTGGAACGTGCGCGGCACCACCGACGAGGTGCTCAACGACTTCCGCGGCTGGCACCCGGACGTGCACGCGCTCATCCGCAATATCGACGTGCCATACAAATGGGCTCTGGCGCTGCGTCCGACGATGGATGCCTGGAGCAAGGGGCGTTGCACGCTCCTGGGCGACGCCTGCCATCCCATGGTGCCGTTCCTCGCCCAAGGTGCCAACATGGCGCTCGAGGACGGCCTCGTGCTGGCGCGTTGCTTGGAAAATTATCAGCACGATCACGAGACCGCGCTGGCGCGTTACGAGGCAGCGCGCCGCGAGCGCGCCAACAAAGTCGTCATCGGCTCCGCCGACATGATTCCGCGCTTCCACAATCGTGCCATGGTCGACGCCGAAGCAGCCCGGGCCCATGTGACGCGCGAATGGCAGGAGGATCGCATCAAGGAACGCTACGACTGGCTGTTCATGTACGACGCGACGGCGGTGCCGGTGTGAGTGTCCCAACGACCAGTTTCGCTCAGTGCGAAAATTTACTATAAGGTGCAAGCACAAAAGGATTCAACCATGTATGGCGGAGCGGGAGTGAAGACCAGCCCGGATTTCCCGATCCCGGACCAGATGAAAGCCTGGGTGTTGGGTAATCCCGGCGAACTTAAACTCACCCAGAAACCGGTGCCGGTGCCCAAGCGCGCGGAAGTTTTGGTCCGCATCGATGCGATCGCGATCTGCGCTACCGACCTTGAAGTCATCGACTATGGTTCGCCGGCCCTGATCCAGGGCGGCAAGCCATTCAACAAAAATTTCACGCCGGGCCACGAATATATGGGGACGGTAGTGGCGCTGGGTCCGGGGGTCGACGAATACCGGCTCGGCCAGCGCATCACGGTGGAAATCCATGCCGGCTGCGGCCAATGCAAGCGGTGCCGCGAGGGTATGTACACCTCGTGCCTGAACTACGGCCTCAATTATGGCGACCTCGACAAGGGCCATCGCGCCAACGGGTTCACCACTGACGGCGGCTTCTGCGAATACCAAGTGAACAACGTCAATACGCTGGTCGCCATCCCAGACACCATGTCGGACGAGGAGGCGACGCTGGTGGTGACTGCGGGCACCGCCATGTACGGGCTCACCGAGCTAGGCGGCCTGATCGCGGGCGAGAGCGTTGTCGTCACCGGGCCGGGACCGATCGGTCTCCTTGGCGTTGCGGTGGCAAAAGTGATGGGCGCAACACCGGTGATCCTCACGGGGACGCGCGACAACCGGCTCAAAATCGGCCTTGAGCTCGGCGCTGATCATGTCGTCAACGTTCGCCATGAAGATGCCGTCGAGGGCGTGCGTCGGCTCAACGGCGGCAAGGGCGTCGATTATGTCATCGAATGCTCCGGCGCGCCCAATGCCGTGAACGAGGCCATCCGCATGGTCAATCGCGGCGGCAAGGTTTGCCTCGCGGCGTTCCCGCACCAGGAGACGCCGGTCGACGTCGCCCACATCGTGCGTAATAACATCTACCTCTACGGTATCCGCGGCGAGGGTAAGAGCGCCACTCACCGCGCCGAAGCTTTCATGTCGCAGAAGCGCTTCGACGCCACGAAGATCCACACCCACACTTTCGCGCTCGACGACCTGCCGACCGCAATCCGCTACGCCAAGGACCGCGTCGACGATGCGATCAAAGTGGTGGTGAAGGCAAAAGGGGTCGCGACGCACCGGGTCGCCGCTGAGTGACGCCTCGTGTCGTCTCCCCTCCGCGGGCATCCCAGGAAACCATCGGGGCCATCATTTTTTGCGTATCCGGAATGTCAGAAGCTTTTTCTCTTTGCGGCTATCTTCCAGTGTGTCGCCGGTCTGATTGAGCAAATTCGGAATGTCGACGCCGGCGAGCGGATCGGTGCATTCCACGATCAAAATATCGCCGACTATCATGGTGCCGAGCGCCTTTTTGGTGCGCAACGCCGGTAGCGGGCATTTGAGGCCGCGCAGATTGAGGGTTTTTTCCGTCATTGCTTGAGAGTCGTCGAAACGGTCGGACATCCTTATCATAGCGGCGATGGCTGAGGTTTACAGCATTCAACGTATAAAGCGTCTGACGCCGCTCGGCGCCGTCCTTGCGCTCATCGAGCAGCGTGTCGCTGCCGTCGCGCCGCAGAAATCACGGATCGCCGAGGCGCTCGGCCAGGTATTGGCCGAGGATGTCGAGGTCGGGCACCTGCCGCCGGCATCCATCGCGTTGCGCGACGGTTATGCGGTCGAGGCAGCCGCGGTTGCCGATGCTGGTCCCTATGCGCCCGTGCCGTTGCGGTCATTGGCGCAACGTATCGGTGTGGGCGAGCCGTTGCCAAGCGGCACCGACGCCGTATTGCCGGTCGATGCTGTCACCCAACGCGGCGAGCACACTGAAGCCGTCGTTGCCGTCGCGGTGGGCGAGGGAGTTTTACCCGTTGGCGGCGACGCCACGCCGTGCGTGCCGCTGCGCCGTGCCGGCGAGCGGCTCCGCGCGATCGATATTGCCATTCTGGCGGCGGTCGGGCTTGCCGAAGTGACCGCTCGCGCGCCCCGCATCAGCGTCGTCCGCGGCGATACCCCGCCAACGCCGCTCATCGAGACTGCGCGCGTGATGCTGAGCCGCGCTGTTGCCGCAGACGGCGGCGTCGTCTTCGGCAAGGCGTCGGCCCTGCGGGCATCGCTCGACTATGAGCAGCCGGATGCGATCATTGCGGTCGGGGGGACGGGTAGCGGACAGCACGACAAAAGCGTTCAGACACTGGCGAGGTATGGTCGCGTCGAAGTTCATGGCATCGCTATCTCACCGGGAGAAACCGGTGCAGTGGGGTTCGTCGGCGTCCGGCCGGTGCTGCTCGTGCCCGGACGGCTCGATGCCGTGCTTGCGGCATGGCTTTTGATCGGCCGCCACCTCGTTGCCAGGCTTGCCGGCGGCACGGTCGAGGACGCGCCAGCCATTTTGCCGCTCAAGCGCAAAGTAACCTCGACGATCGGGCTGACCGAAGTGGTGCCGGTACGTTGCAGCGGCGGTCTGGCGGAACCGCTTGCGTCCGGATATTTGTCCTTTGAATCGCTGACCCGCAGCGACGGCTGGATCGTCATCCCAGCTGAGAGTGAAGGTTTTGCAACCGGGACACCGGTCACAGTAAGAACATGGCTGTAAACATCAAACCCAGTGGGCATGGCTCCGCAATGCTCGACGCTGTGAAGCGCGCCGCGCGGCAGGAGCAATTCCTCGAAGTGGTCTCGGCTGAGGAGGCCCGGCGCCGCTTTGAAGCCTGCATCGACCGTGCGCCGCTTGGCAGCGAGTCCCTGCCGCTTGCATCGGCACTCTCGCGAGTGCTCGCAGCCGATGTCGTTGCACCGGTCGATGCCCCGCCGTTTGATCGATCCAATGTCGACGGTTTTGCCGTGCGTGCCGCCGACACGGCAGGAGCCAGCGATGGCGCACCAAAACGTCTTAAGCTCAATGCTGAAGTGATTACCTGCGGCGCTGCCCCCTCGGTCGAAGTCAGATCCGGCACCGCAACCGCAATCGCGACCGGCGGCGTTATCCCGCGAGGCGCCGACGCCGTGGTAATGATCGAGCATACCGAACTGATCGAAGATGATGTGGCGCCGGCGATCGAGTTGCGCCGCGCTGCGGCGAGCGGACAGCTCGTCTCCTTTGCCGGGTCCGATATCGCGCGCGGCGAAACATTGCTGCGCCGGGGCACGCAGCTCGGTTCGCGCGAGATTGGCATGCTCGCGGCGTGCGGTCTTTCCGAGATTGAAGTTGTCCGTCGTCCGCGCGTCGCCGTGCTATCGACGGGTGACGAGTTGGTCGAGCCGGGCCAGCCGCTCAAGCCGGCGGGCGTCTACGACAGCAACGCCGCCATCATCGCCGCCGCCATCGTCGAAGTCGGTGGCGAGCCGGTGCCGTTCGGCGCCTTTCCCGATGAGGAGGTCGTGCTCGAGCTTGCGATGCGCGCCGCGCTCGACTCCTGCGATATGGTCGTGCTCTCAGGCGGCACGTCGAAAGGCACGGGCGACCTGTCGCATCGCGTCGTGTCGCGGCTCGGCAAGCCCGGTATCCTTGTGCATGGCGTGGCGCTCAAGCCCGGCAAGCCGCTGTGCCTCGCCGTCATCGCCGACAAGCCGCTCATCGTGCTGCCGGGATTTCCGACCTCCGCCATCTTCACATTTCATGCTTTTGTGGCGCCGGTCATTCGCGCGCGCGCCGGGCTGCCGGCCGAAGCGGGCAAGACAGTCACGGCGCGGGTGCCGGTCCGAATCGCCTCTGAGCTTGGCCGCGAGGAATTCGTGCTCGTTTCGCTCGTTGCCGGTGATGATGGGCTGGTCGCCTTTCCAATTGGAAAGGGCTCGGGCGCTGTTACGGCGTTTTCTCAGGCCGATGGGTTCTTGGCCATCGACGCGCTCGCCGCCGCGCTCGACGCCGACAGCAACGCAGAGGTCACGCTGATTGGTGAAGGTGCGCGCGCACCCGACCTTGTCATCATGGGCAGCCATGACATTGCGCTCGATGTGGTGGTCGGCGCGCTTGCCGAGCGCGGCTTTGCCGCGCGCGCCATCGCCGTCGGTAGCCTGGGTGGTGTGGCAGCGGCACGTCGCGGCGAATGCGATCTGGCGCCTGTTCATCTCGTCGATCCGGCGACGGGTATCTACAACAGGCACCTGCTTGCGCCCGGACTTGCTCTCGTGCCCGGCTGGCGGCGCATGCAGGGCTTTGTGTTTCGCCCCGGCGACGTGCGTTTCGCAGGTTTGAGTGCCGCCGCGGCGCTCAAAGCCGCGCTGGCCGATCCGGCCGTGCTGATGGTCAATCGCAATGCCGGCGCCGGCACGCGCATTTTGATCGATAGCCTGCTTGCCGGCGTGCGGCCGCCGGGTTACGCCAACCAGCCACGATCTCACAATGCCGTGGCCGCCGCGATTGCGCAAAACCGGGCCGATTGGGGCGTCGCTATCGAGCCCGTGGCGCGGATGTATGAGCTGTCGTTTTTGCCGATCGCGCCGGAGGAGTATGATTTTTTGCTGCTCGAATCGCGCCGCGACCGATTGGCCGTGCAGGCGTTCCTATACGTGCTGCGCAGCGAAGAAACGCGCCGACGGATCCGCGCGCTAGGCATGGAACCGAGCGGCGAATAGTCCATATAATGGAAGCATGCGCATCATCGGTCTCGCGGGCTGGAGCGGCTCCGGCAAGACGACGCTGATCACGAACGTGGTCCCGATGCTGGTGAAGCGCGGGCTCAAGGTCGCCACCGTCAAGCACGCGCACCACGAGTTCGATACCGACCAACCCGGCAAGGATTCGTGGCTGCATCGGCAGGCCGGTGCCAGCGAGGTTGCGATCGTGTCGAGCCGGCGCTGGGCCATCGTTCATGAATTAGGTGGTGAGCCGGAGCCGCCGCTTGGCGACGTGCTGGCGAAGTTGAGCGTGGTCGATCTGGTGATTGTCGAAGGTTTCAAGCGCCATCGGCATCCCAAGCTCGAAGTCTATCGCGCGGTCGTTGGCAAACCGCTATTGTATCCTGACGACGACTGCATCGTCGCTATCGCCACCGATGGGCCGCTGCCGCAAGCGCAGGTGCCGGTCCTGATGCTCGATGATATCAACGGCATCGCAAATTTGCTTCAGGCAGAAGCATTGCCGCGCGATCAAATCGGGCCGCTGCGGGATCCGGTCTGATGGCGCAGCTCAGCGACGATTGTTTCGCTTTTTCCGGCCCGCTGCTTCCGGTCGCCGACGCAGAGCGCCTGATTGCGGAGCGCATCGCGGCGATCGACGGACGCGACACCGTGTCGCTGCGCGAAGCGATGGGGCGAGTGCTCGCGGAAAATATCATCGCTCCAGTCGATGTGCCGTCGTTCGATAATTCAGCAGTCGATGGTTATGCGGTGCGCGCCGAAGACCTCGACGGCGAAAGCGAGAAGCGATTGAAGATTGTCGATCGCGTCGCGGCCGGTCACGCCGCCGCGCACGCGCTCAAAGCCGGTGAGGCGATCCGCATCTTTACCGGTGCGGCGATGCCGGCCGGAGCTGACACGGTCTTCATGCAAGAGGATTGTCGCATCGAAGGCGACGCCATAGTGGTGCCGCCTGGATTGAAACGCGGAGCCAACCGCCGTCTTGCCGGTGAGGACATGCGAGCCGGCGCGGTGGCGTTGCCGGCCGGCCGGCGGCTCGCGGTGCAACACGTGGCGCTCGCTGCAGCGCTCGGGCTCACCGCGCTTAGCGTTCACCGGCGTGTAAGGGTCGCTCTATTTTCGACCGGCGACGAGATCGTCGAGCCTGGATCGTGGCTGCCGCGCGCCACGCTGTACGATTCCAATCGCTACCTGCTGGCCGGCCTGATTGCGCGTTTCGGCGCCACGGTGACCGACCTCGGCATTCTCAGCGACGATCGACATATGCTGGCACGCGCGATCGCCGCCGCCGCTGTGGATCATGATCTTGTTCTCACTTCCGGCGGTGTCTCGACCGGCGAGGCCGATCACGTTCGCAATGCGATCGAAGATATCGGCCGGATCGTTTTCTGGCGGGTCGCCATAAAACCAGGCAGGCCGGTGGCGATGGGTGTCGTTCCCAGCGCAGAAAACGTCGCGGCGTTCGTCGGCCTGCCGGGAAATCCGGTCGCGGTCTTCGTGACCTTCGTGCGCGTGGTACGGCCGCTTTTGTTGCAGCTTTCCGGCGCGTTGCCCGAGTCGCTCATCGCGCTACCGACACGCGCGGCGTTCGCCTACAAGAAGCGCAAAGGCCGGCGCGAATATGTACGTGTGGCGCTGCGCACCGCGGCCGACGGTGTCGTCGAGGCGATAAAATTCGAGCGGGATGGCGCCGGCGTTCTCACTTCGCTTACCGAGACCGACGGTCTGGCGGAGTTGACCGAGGACGTGACCACGGTCGAGCCGGGTTCGACCATCGGCTTTCTGTCCTACGCTTCGCTGATTGGATGAAGCGAGACGCCAGAGCGATCGTTTCAAGTTGAATCGATTCGGCGCTCTGGCATTTTGATGAAGCATGCTCTTTTCGGAAAACCGACATCCACCCCTGGCTCAAGTCCGAGGGCAGGCTTTTTCCGGACCATGCTCTACGCATCCGGAAATTGTTTGGCGATTTCCTCTGCGCGAGCTGCATCTTCCGGCGTGTTGACGTTGAAGAACGGATCGACAGGCGCGTCCGGCCAGGCGGCGGTGGCGACGCCGTGCCGAGCGGTCCAGAGATCAATCTTGCGCAGCTCTTCGCCGACGAGCGCGCGCCGCAAATCCTCGCGAAGCGAGACCGGCCACAATCCGACGACCGGGTGTGTCTGTTCGCCCGACTTGGCGCAGGCGAGCGGTGTACGGGCGCCAATTCGCGCGTCGTGCAGGCGTGTCACCAGGTTTCTCGGCAAAAACGGGCAATCGCCCGGCACACTGACAAGCCATTCGCACGCTGGCGCGTTTGTCGCCACCCAGTCGAGGCCGGCGAGAATGCCAGCGAGCGGACCTGCAAAATCTGGCACGCTGTCAGCGACCACGGGGAGTCCGGTGTCCACAAAGCGCGCCGGATCGCCGTTGGCGTTGATGATGATGTGACGGCAGTGCGGCGTCAGGCAGGCGAGCACGCGCTGCAGAATCGTAGCCCTGCCGATGCGGATGCGTGCCTTGTCACCGCCGCTCATGCGTCGCGCCAACCCGCCGGCGAGGACGAGGCCGACAGTAGGGGAGTGATCGCCTGCCACGAGCAACGACCCTGTTTCACCTTCCCCCGGAAGGGGCAGGTTGAGCCGCGTCAGTCATCAGGTACTGCGGCCTTGCGCCGGTGCTTGGCGCTCTCTTCGTTGACATAGGTAAGGTCCTGATCGAACACGATGCGATCCTCGCCGGCGAGCGCGATGAAGCGCTTGCCGCGGGCGCGACCGATCAACGTCAAATTTGCCTTGCGTGCTAATTCGACGCCCCACGCGGTGAAGCCGGAACGTGAAATCAGAATGGGAATGCCCATTCGCACCGTTTTGATCACCATCTCAGAGGTCAACCGGCCGGTGGTGTAAAAAATCTTGTCGGCTGCGCCGACGCGATGTTTGAACATCCAGCCGGCGATCTTGTCGACGGCATTGTGGCGGCCGACATCCTCCATATAGACGAGCGGGCGATCCTTCACCGCGAGCACGCAGCCATGAATGGCCCCCGCCTCCAGATAAAGTGAGGGCGTGGTATTGATCTTGTGCGTCAATGTGTAGAGCCATGACGTGCGCAGTTCCGCGGCTGGCAGCGTGACGTTCTCCAGCGCCTCCAACAGATCGCCGAATGCGGTGCCCTGTGCGCAACCTGACGTCTGCACCTTCTTTTTGAGCTTCTTTTCGTAGTTGGTCTTGCGCTTGGTGCGCACCACGACGACGGATATTTCCTCGTCGTAATCGACGCCGGTGACGACGTCGGTGGTCTTCAGCATATTCTGGTTGAGGAGATAGCCGAGAGCGAGATATTCGGGGTGGTCGTTGATGGTCATTGCCGTGACGATTTCCTGAGAATTGAGGAAAATCGTCAACGCGCGCTCGACCGTCACCGACGTTTCGATCGCGCCGCCCGTCTGGTCGATGCCTTTGACGCGCTCGGTCAAGCGTGGGTCGAGCGGATTGGGTCGGATGAGGTAGTCGTCGCCGGACGAATTCATGGCCTTAATGTAGGAGAATGTCAGTGCCGGCGGAAGCACACATGGTTGATACCTCTGCACGCATGGGGCACGCCGCGGCGCTATTGGGCCCGCGGTTGCGTTGCGGGCAAATTCCAGCCCGGCAAGAACGCGCTACCGCCAGTCGCCGGATCGTCGAGTTGCTCGATTGGCGCGCGATAGAGTCGCTCCAGCTCCGCTCGCGTGAGAACGTCGCGAGCTGCGCCGTCTGCAAGGCGAGCGCCGTCGCGAAGGAGGTAGGCGCGATCGGCGGCGCGCAGCGCATGATTCGGGTCGTGCGTGGTGAAGAGCACGCCGTGGCCGGCTGCCGCGAGTGCGCGCATTTCCTGCAAAACCTTGCCTTGATTGCCGAAGTCAAGGCTCGCAGTGGGCTCGTCCAGGACGATGTATTGCGGCTCCTGGGCCAGCGCCCTTGCCAGCAATACGAGCTGGCGTTCGCCGCCGGAGATCATCGTATAGGGGCGCGCCGCAAGCGCACCGATGCCGAACCGCTCCAGTGCCCGCGCGACGGCGGCGCGGTCCGCGCCGGTTGGATGGCTGAGCAAGCTGCCGTGCGCGCTGCGCCCCATCAGCACCACGGCCTCGACGGCAAATGCGAAAGTCGCGACGTGGGCCTGTGGGACATAGGCGATGAGCCGGGCGCGCTCGCGCAGCCGGTAGCTTGCGAGTGAGCGTTCGCCGATCCAGACCCCGCCTTCGCGTGGAGCAATGAGGCCGAGAAGCGTCTTCAGCAATGTCGTCTTGCCGCTGCCGTTTGGTCCAAGCAGCGCTAGCACTTCGCCGCGGTCGAGCGTGACGTCGAGGCCGCTGCCGACAATGCGGTCGCGATAGCCGATCGTGAGATTGCGACCTTCGAGCGTCATGCGTGTCACGACCAGGTCCGGTGCACGCTCGTGAGAAGCCAGATAAAGAACGGCGTGCCGACGACGGCAGTCAGGATACCGAGCGGGATTTCGATCGGCGCGACGGTGCGTGCGATCGTATCGATGACGAGGAGAAAGCCGCCGCCGAGGATTGCCGCGGTCGGAATGAGTCGGGCAAAGTCCGGACCGACCAGCGATCGGGCGAGATGCGGCACCACAAGTCCGACCCAACCGATCACGCCGGCTGCCGCCACGCTGGCGGACGTGATAAGCGTCGCCGCGGCGACGATGATTGCGCGCAAGACGCCGGTCGGCACGCCCAGCGCGCGCGCTTCCTCTTCTGGCAGCGACATCACGTTCATGCGCCAGCGCAGCGCCATCAGCACAATCGTGCCGACCGCAACCGGCCCGAACAGCGGCAGCAGATCGCCGGCGTTGGTCGCGGCGAGGCTGCCCAGCAGCCAGAAGGTCATGGCGGGAAGCTGATTGTAGGGATCGGCCAGATACTTCACGAGGCCGACGCCGGAGCCGAGGAGCGCGCCGACGACCACGCCGGTCAAAACCAGCACCAGGATCGGATCGCGCGCCTGCACCGCTGAGCCAATCGCATAGACCCCCGCAACCGCGGCAATTCCGCCGGCGAACGCGAGCGCTTCAATGCCAATGACGCCGAGCGAAAAGTAGATGCCGATAACGGCACCGAGCGCCGCTCCCGAGGACGCGCCGAGAATATCGGGCGAAACCAGCGGATTGCGGAATAGCCCCTGAAAGGCGGTGCCCGAAACCGCAAGGGCAGCGCCGACCAGAACGGCCGCCACGACGCGCGGCCCGCGTACCGAAAGCACGACGTCCTGGACCGCACGCGGTAACTCGCTTGTATGACCGGTCAGTCGCGCCGCGATCACGTCGATCATGTCCGGCAGACTCACCGGATAACGGCCGAGCGTGAACGCAAGCGCGAGCCCGGCGAGCAGGACGGCGACTGCGATGAGGAAACCGGGGAGGGGGCTGCGGGTCATGTTACCGGCCTACTATAGGCCGGGTTGTCTCGGAATACGTCGTCGCTATATTGCGCCTTCCCCACGGAGGGGTGGCCGAGTGGCTGAAGGCGCACGCTTGGAAAGCGTGTATACGGGAAACCGTATCGTGGGTTCGAATCCCACTCCCTCCGCCACCCCCAGGCGAGAGGAACTGTAAACTAAATTTCTCCGGCGGTGCGGATTAGTAGCCCGTTAGCGCGATAGCTGCTTCAATCTCAGCACCAGACGAGACGATCGCTGGTTTGCCCAGCGCATTAGTTAAATCGCTTGGCAGATCAGGCACTAATGCAGTATCTGCGACGCAACAATGTGGCCGCGGGCCTCCTGCCGGCCAAAACAAAATGGTGCGCGTCTGAGACAATATCTCGAACATCGCATTCCAGAATTTTGGAAACCCGGAATATGACGGTGGGCGATTTGCAGAAAACCCAGAGATCTTGGGTTGGTCCTTAATAAAGATTGTCGCAGACGCTATATGCCCATCCGGACTCCGTAAGTTCCAGTAAGCTCCAGCCTGGTTCACGGCGATATCTTTAAAGGCGCGTTCGACGATCGCTCGATCGAACATATCTCTGTCATCCTTACTCACTGTCGATACGTAAATGCTGAAACTCATATATTTAGCCACCTATAAAGAGCGCTAGGGCGTGTGTTGGTTTTGTTACGAGAACCCGGGATATGCGATCTTGCTTTACTTGCCCGCGACGCAACGAGTGGACGGCGTCGTCCAGCGGTCTGGCGCGGCGCGGGCGGCACGGGAGGCGACATTTGGCCCGCAACGAGACGAGATTCCTCATGGCCCGTTCCGCGGCCACACTAAAACTTTGGTTTCGATTCGATCACGACCTCCGCCCGCACTCTCAAAGAGTTTCTTTGCAAACGCTTCTGTGTCCGGCTCGGCGAAATACCAGCGGATCGCGCGGCCACCCGCTGCGGCGATCTGCGCCGCGGACTGGTCGAGCCAATCTGCCGCGATCGAATCGTTGCCCGGCTGGAATGCAAGAACTCCCGCATACTCGCCTTTGGCTTCAACCATCATGCCGGTCGATTGCTGACAGTCGTCATAAAACACCGGAGCGCCATTTTGCTCAGGGTTCGGAAGCTGATAGCCCCAGCCGCGTGGTGTCGGATTGTCGGGATTGACGACGCTCTTTACATAGTCTTCGTAGTCTCGCCCCCTCTCGCTGCCGCCGGGCCGGTCAGGACCAGGTGCCGGACACAGCTTCGGCTGATCATCTTGCGCCAGATCGGTGGAGACCGCGGCGGTATCGATCGCGATAGTGCCATCCGGCAAAACGCGGCCGATGATTTGGCCCCGCGCGTCGCGAAAGACATCGTCCTCCAGTTGAGCGGAGAAGGTACTTCGTCCGCCGTCTGGATTGTCGTAAGTGAGATGAAGTGTGCTCTCGTCGCGATTCCACGCGTAGCTCACACCGGGCAGATCGGCCACCGCGCCTTCGACGCTGATTTCGTTCGGAGTTGGGATGAATAGTAGGCCGAACGCAGCTGCGGCCGCCGCCCCTTCACTCAAGCTTGCGCCCAGAAGACGCAGCGCAAAGCTTTCCAGTTGCTCCCCGGCTTCGGCCGAAAGGTCGCCGAGCACGGAAAGCACACCCGTCCACTGACCACTCGTCCGACCGCTCCCGGCCGGCACGCGTGGCTCGGCCGGATTGTAGACCTTCTCGAATGCGTCAATGTAAGCCTCTTCGACTTTGAGGGCTTTGAAGACAGCGCGGGGACTGCCACCAGCATCCAAGAATCCTTCAGCCAGGAAAAGCCGGCGCGCCGCCTCGTAGGAATCTTGCAGTGCGGGCAGACGGGCATGCGCGAGATGAATGTAGGCGAGGCAATCGTCGCCTTTGCGCCAAGCGTCAGCAGCGCGCGCGATATTGCCGAGCACCGCTGGCGCCACCGCTTTGCCATGAGCGGCGGACAGCAGCGCCAGCACCCGCGCCTGTTGCCCGTCGAGGCTTGCCAGCCGGCGCTCTCTCTCGGCCCTGACCAACACCGTGCCGGCACCCAGCACCAGACCTTGCGGGGCCAAATGCAGGGCCGGATGAATCGGAAAAGCGCGCTCGCGCGCGTGCCACGCCTCGCGTAATTCTTGATCCATCAGGCGCTTCCATCGCTAGGGCCAAATTGCCGAAACGGTGACGGGCGCGAATCATTTTCAGTGACATTATGCGACATATTAGGAATATAGTCAAGCGGCGAATAATCGGCCTTCGCCAGCCCAACAGCCTAACGCCGGTTGTCCCCCCGGGGCGAAGTACCTGGTCTGAGCGACAGTGAGGTCGAGGCGAAAACGTGGAGTTATCTTTCAGCCCGGGAAATTGCCTTCATTCCCGCTCACAGTCTCAAGCAAGGAGAGTTTCTGGCCATATAGGCGAACCGGGAAGTATCCGCGCGAAATCCTGTGAGAGAATGTTGGTTTCCAGTTCCTCTCCCTCCGCCACCCCCAGGCGAGAGGAACTGTAAACTAACATTCTCCGATTGACAGTTGAAGAAGCTGGGAACTCACGCCGCGGATATCCTGCAGCAGAAAGTCGCCGGCGCGCCATTATATCCATGGCGAGTGACTTCATCTGCATGGGCTTCGCTGCGCCAGTCTCAGACTCGCCGGCTTCGTGTCGCCGAATGAGTGTCACATCTGCCTGCGGCGGACGTCTGCCGCCGTGCGACGAAGCTTTTCGGCAATGTCCGCTTTGTCGCCGCCGGGAGCGCCATAAACTCCCGGTGTCCAAAAATCGTCGGGCAGGCGCTCGCAATAGGCAAGTGCCGCTGCCTCGTCTCCTAATCGCGCGTGCGTATCGGCTTGATAAAAAAGACCAAACACATCGTCTTCCCATTGCTTGCGATCAAGCGCCTCGCCACGATCGAAGTCTTGCCGAGCTTGGTCATATTGTCCCAGATGGCGATGCACCAATGCCCGTGCGAAAAATGCCGCCACGCTCGGATCGATCTCAATAACTTTGTTGAGGTCCTCCAATGCACGCCGCGGCTCGCCGATCTTCATCCAGCCAAAGTGGCGATCAAAATAGGCGAGAGAGTTCGCCGGATTCTCGTTAAGCCATTCGTTCACGATGCGCAAATAGCGTTGAGGATCCGAGCGAAGTATCTTATGTATCGCAAGCGTCTGCTCGGGCGTGGTGGGCTCTTCAATATTTTCTTTCTTTTCGCTGCTATCCATGTCACGTCCCCGTGCTGTTTCCGCCGCAGTCCTGAGAGACTCGGCCCATTATGCATTGGGAAAGTGTTCTTCCGCTTCCGCGGTAATCTCCCCTTCCCAACAGGTTGCGTGCTTTTAGACTCAAACAGTAGTCTGTTGCTTCAGCCCATTCCTGCTCACATTCCGGTCGATCAGGATAAGGATTTCTTGGAAGATCGCGAGGATTGATATTGGGGATGACCGGTGGAGGCAGTACTTCGGAGGGAAAAGGAATTCCGCCGGGAAGTTCAAACGGCACCGGAATTGTAATCTGCGCCGGTATGACCGGGACAGTTTGCTGTGGGGCGGTCGAATCGTCGGACGCGGCACCGGCGGGAGCAAATTCCCCGCCGATCCCGCCTGGGCTTCCGGCCGGCCATCGCGGATGTTTCGCGGGCTCCCAATCGGCCTTGAGGAGGCCACTCGCCTGCAATTGCCACGCCAACTGAATCATTTCGCCGGGAGCTTGTGCCAATCCCAGCAGTACGGGCGGGTCTGGAATTTGCAAATGTAGCGTTGCGATTTGTGCGTGGATCAGGTCGCCGCGGCCGAGCGCTTCGGCAATCAGTAGTAGACCACCAATCTTGCGATCGAATTCAACGGGTACTCCATAACACACGCCGAGATCGCGATTAATGTCGGGTACAGGACGCACCTCCCATTGATCGGGTCTCCCACTTGCTTCTGTGCGGCAAACCTTCTTCAGAAGCGGTATGGCGCCAACAAAGACGCCATCAGCGCCACAGGAAACTCCGATACCGAAGACACCGGACAAGCCAAACCGTCGTCCAATGTAGGTCAAGGCGGCGCACTCCTCTGGAGAGTATATTTCTTAAA
>JASHQI010000108.1 GCA_030037645.1 Xanthobacteraceae bacterium | reverse complement strand
AGACGCGCGACGCAGCAACCGCTGCGCCGGACGGCGAAAATATTGCGAAACATCGAGACACCTCGGGTAACACGCCCTGTGGCACGTCACCGCGAACTTGGTGTCCCGCACATCCAAACGAGGATGATTGGTTCGCCTACCGTCAGTACACCCCGACCGACAGCGCTCGCGCATGACCACGGCTGACGGCAGGTCTCCTGGCTCGCGGGTCTCTACCTTTCGTCGCCTTCCCGGGACCCGAGATCCCAGTGGACATTTGACGAAAGATTCGCCGCTTACAGTTGCGGGGGCAGCCGCAGCATTGGGCGATAGACCGCCCGCACTGCGTTCCCTTTTGATCCCCGGAAGGGGAACCGTCACTCAAATGCCTAGTGAAGTGAACGGACGCCGTCAATTTCGAGCAGCAAAGCGACGGTCCGAATCCAAAACTCGCGTCCAGGCGTGGATTGCCTGAGGCCGCTCGTAATTGTGACCGCAGCCAATGAGTTAGGTCCGGCGATAGCCGGTGTTACATTGGCGCAACAGCCAAAGAATTATTGATGATCGCCTGCAGCGCCGCCAGTCCGTCGGTCAGTGCTGCCGGTCCCGGCTGCAATATCAACGAAGACTTGATCTCGTGCAGCGCGCCGCGCCGGACCGCCAGCGTGCTTTCGAATCCCGGCCTGTTGGCAACTTTTTCCGGACGAAATTTCTTGCCGCACCACGATCCGACAATGATTTCCGGCTCACGGCGGATGACCTCTTCGGCCGTCACGATGCGCTCCTTGGCCGCCTTGCAGGATGCAAGCTCGGCAAAGATGTCAATTCCTCCCGCGGTTTCGATGAGTTCCGAGACCCAGCCGATGCCGCAGATCATCGGATCGTCCCATTCCTCAAAATAGACCCTGGGCCGCCGTGGCGACTGCTGTGCGCGCTGCCGCGCTTTGGCGATCACGTCGGCCAATTCGCGGACCAACCGATCGGCGCGTTCGGCAGCGTCGACCAAGCTTCCCAAAGTGCGAATCATGTCGAGAATTTGAGAAATGGTGCGCTGATTGAAGGCGTGCACATCGACACCATGACGGATCAGCGCGGCGGCAATGTCGGCCTGAAGGTCTGAGAAGGTCAGAACAAGATCGGGCTTCAGCGTCAGGATTTTTGGGATGTCGGCGGAGGTGAAGGCGGACACGCGGGGCTTTTCCCGCCGCGCCCTCGGAGGGCGCACTACATAGCCGGAAATACCGACGATGCGCCGCTCCTCGCCGAGGAGATAGAGCGTCTCAACCGTTTCCTCGGTCAAACAAACGATCCGCTCGGGCGGAAACATCCGCTGCTCCCCGGTTGAGGGGAAATTTAACACGATGGCTCTGCCGGTTGCACATAAACGCGAAGGGCCGCCACGCGGCGGCCCTTCGATCTCTCATTGGCGAAGCCGATTACTCTGCCGCCGGCAATGCGGCCGGTTCTGCCGCAGCTTCCGCCTTCAGCGCCGCTTCCTTCTCGCGCTCAGCAAGAATGAGCTGGTCGCGCTTGACCGCAACTTCGCGGAGCTTGTTCATCATGGCGCCGGTGCCGGCCGGAATCAGGCGGCCGACGATGACGTTCTCCTTCAAGCCGTCAAGCGTATCGGCCTTGCCATTGACCGCAGCTTCCGTAAGCACGCGCGTCGTCTCCTGGAACGAAGCCGCCGAGATGAACGAACGCGTCTGCAGCGAGGCCTTGGTTATGCCAAGCAGCACCGGATGCGCAGTCGCCGGCTTCTTGCCTTCCGCCACCACCCGCGCGTTGACCTCGTCGAACTCGATCTTGTCGACCTGCTCGCCCTGGATGAGGTCGGTCTCGCCGGACTCGTCGATCTCGACCTTCTGCAGCATCTGCCGCACGATCACTTCGATGTGCTTGTCGTTGATGGACACGCCCTGGAGCCGATAGACCTCCTGGATTTCATTGACCAGGTAGCCGGCAAGCTCCTCGACCCCTTTGATCGCCAGGATGTCGTGCGGCGCCGGATTGCCTTCGACGATGAAGTCGCCCTTCTCGATGACGTCGCCATCCTGGAGGTGGATGTGCTTGCCCTTGGGCACGAGATACTCCTTCGGCTCCTCCTCCTTGTTGCCGGGCTCGATCGTGATCCTCCGCTTGTTCTTGTAGTCGCGGCCGAAGCGCACGGTGCCGGAAATCTCGGCAATGACCGCGGATTCCTTGGGCCGTCGGGCCTCGAACAGCTCCGCGACCCGCGGCAGGCCGCCGGTGATGTCACGCGTCTTGGCGCTCTCCGTCGGAATGCGCGCGATGACGTCGGCCGCCTTCACGGTGGCGCCCGGATCGACCGAGATGATGGCGTCGACCGCCAGCATGTAGCGGGCATCGCCGCCGCGGCTGAGCTTCAGAATCTTGCCGTCCTTGCCCTTGATGACGAGCGCCGGGCGCAGATCCTGTTGGCCGCGCGCCGAGCCCGAGCGCCAATCGATCACCACGCGCTTGGCGATACCGGTCGATTCATCGAGCGTCTCGGTCATGGATTGGCCTTCGACCAGGTCCTCGAAGCCGACTGTACCCTCGACCTCGGTGAGGATCGGCCGCGTATACGGATCCCACTCGGCAATGCGTTGGCCGCGCTTGATGTGCTCGCCGTCATCGACCTTGAGCCGCGCGCCGTATTGGATGCGGTGCATGGCACGTTCGGTGCCGTCCGGATCGAGCACGGCGACGATGAGGTTGCGGCTCATCGCGATCAGATCGCCTTCCGAATTGCGGGTGACGTTCCGATTCTTAATCTTGATGGTGCCCTCGAAGTTCGACTCGACGAACGACTGCTCCGAAATCTGCGCCGCGCCGCCGATATGGAACGTGCGCATGGTGAGCTGCGTGCCGGGCTCGCCGATCGATTGGGCGGCGATGACGCCAACGGCCTCGCCCATATTGACCGGGGTACCGCGGGCGAGATCGCGCCCATAGCACTTGGCGCAGACGCCGTTGCCTGTCTCGCACGTCAGCACGGAGCGGATACGAAGCTCTTGAACGCCTGCAGTGACCAGGCGCTCGACCTGCGGTTCCTCAAGCAACGTCCCGTTCGGAACCAACACCTCGTTGCTCGACGGGTCGCGCACGTCCTCGGCCGTGGTGCGGCCAAGGATGCGGCTCGCCAGCGACGCCACGACCTGGCCGGCATCGATGATGGCGCGCACCTTGATTCCACGCGAGGTGCCGCAGTCCTCATCGGTGATGATGCAGTCCTGCGCCACGTCGACAAGCCGCCGCGTCAGATAGCCCGAATTCGCAGTCTTGAGAGCGGTATCGGCGAGCCCTTTGCGCGCGCCGTGCGTCGAGTTGAAGTACTCGAGCACCGAGAGCCCTTCCTTGAAGTTGGAGATGATCGGGCTCTCGATGATTTCGCCGGAAGGCTTGGCCATCAGGCCGCGCATGCCGGCAAGCTGGCGCATCTGCGCCGGCGAGCCGCGTGCGCCGGAATGCGCCATCATGTAGATCGAGTTCACCTGGGCTTCGGCGCCCTTTTCCGTCGCCGGCTTCGTGGCCGAGATTTCACGCATCATCTCGTCGGCGATCGTCTCGGTGCACTTGGACCAAGCGTCGACGACCTTGTTGTACTTCTCGCCCTGAGTGATGAGGCCGTCGTTGTATTGCTGTTCGAATTCCTTCACCAGGTCGCGGGTCTTGTCGACGATCGCGCGCTTGGAGTGCGGCACCACCATGTCGTCCTTGCCGAACGAGATACCGGCCTTGAACGCATGATAGAAGCCGAGCGCCATCACGCGGTCGCAGAAGATCACCGTCTCCTTTTGTCCGCAATGGCGATAGACGGTATCGATCATGCTGGAGATTTCGCGCTTCGTCATAAGTTTGTTGACGAGGTCGAACGGAGTTTTCGCCAGCTTCGGCAGCACTTCGCCGAGAATGACGCGACCGGGCGTCGTCTCATACCAGCGCGATATCGGCTTGCCGTCCTCGCCGACGCCTTCCCAGCGGTATTTGATCTTGCTGTGCAGGCTGATGACCTTCTCGTGCAAGGCGAGATCGATCTCCGCCATATCGCCGAACACCTTGAGCTTGTCCGACCCGCCCTCGCGCATCAGCGAGAGGTAGTAGAGGCCGAGCACGATATCCTGCGACGGCACGATGATCGGCGAGCCGTTCGCCGGGTGCAGGATGTTGTTGGTCGACATCATCAGCACGCGCGCCTCAAGCTGCGCCTCCAGCGACAGCGGCACGTGCACCGCCATCTGGTCGCCATCGAAGTCGGCGTTGAACGCCGCGCAGACCAGCGGGTGAAGCTGGATCGCCTTGCCTTCAATCAGCACCGGCTCGAACGCCTGAATGCCGAGGCGATGCAACGTCGGCGCCCGGTTGAGCAGCACCGGGTGTTCGCGGATGACTTCGTCAAGGATATCCCAAACCTCGGGCTTTTCTTTCTCGACGAGCTTCTTGGCCTGCTTGACGGTCGTCGACAGGCCCTTGGCGTCGAGCCGCGAATAGATGAACGGCTTGAACAGTTCGAGTGCCATCTTCTTCGGCAGCCCGCACTGATGCAGTTTCAGCTCCGGGCCGACCACGATGACCGAGCGGCCGGAATAGTCCACGCGCTTGCCGAGCAGGTTCTGTCGGAACCGACCCTGCTTGCCCTTGAGCATATCGGCCAGCGATTTCAGCGGCCGCTTGTTGGCGCCGGTGATGACGCGGCCGCGGCGACCGTTGTCGAACAGCGCGTCGACAGCCTCCTGCAGCATCCGCTTCTCGTTGCGGATGATGATGTCGGGCGCGCGCAGCTCGATGAGCCGCTTCAGGCGGTTGTTGCGGTTGATGACGCGCCGATAAAGGTCATTGAGATCGGATGTGGCAAAACGGCCGCCGTCGAGCGGAACCAGCGGCCGCAGATCGGGCGGGATCACCGGCACATGCGTCAGCACCATCCATTCCGGCTTATTGTGGGATTGGATGAACGCCTCGATCAGCTTGAGCCGCTTGGCGAGCTTCTTCGGCTTGAGATCGGAGGTTGATTCCGCAATCTCCTTGCGCAAATCCACGGCCATCTTCTCGAGATCGAGTGCTTTCAGCATCTCGCGGATCGCTTCCGCGCCGATCATCGCGGTGAAGCTGTCCGCGCCGTACTGGTCCTGCGCCTTGATGTACTCGTCCTCGGAGAGGAGCTGACGGTCCTTGAGCGGCGTGAGGCCGGGCTCGAGCACGACGTAGTATTCGAAATAGAGAATGCGCTCGAGGTCCTTGAGCGTCATGTCGAGCAAAAGCCCAATCCGGCTCGGTAGTGACTTCAAAAACCAGATGTGTGCCACGGGAGCGGCCAGCTCGATATGGCCCATGCGCTCGCGCCGCACCCGCGACAGCGTTACCTCGACAGAGCACTTCTCGCAGATGATGCCCTTGTATTTCATTCGCTTGTACTTGCCGCACAGGCACTCGTAGTCCTTGATCGGTCCGAAGATGCGGGCGCAGAACAAGCCGTCGCGCTCGGGCTTGAAGGTACGGTAATTGATGGTCTCGGGCTTTTTGATCTCGCCGTAGGACCAGGACAGAATCTTTTCCGGACTCGCGATCGAAATCCGGATCTGGTCGAAGACCTGAGCCGGCACCTGCGGGCTGAAAAGATTCATAAGCTCTTGGTTCATTGCATTCTCCGCTTGCCGATCATGTCGGCCGCTGTCGTAAACTTTTGCCCTGTCATGCCCCGCGACGGCGGGGCATCCAGTAATCACCGCCGCTACGGGTTACTGGATCGC